>DASTPC010000227.1:0-16325 GCA_035720085.1 Gaiellaceae bacterium | reverse complement strand
GGAGGGCCTGTGCTGCGTCGCCCAGCGCGCCAACTCGTTCGCCAGGACGATCCAGGCGTCCCCGCGTGGCCAGAAGGACATGTTCGCGACCGCGCCCGCCGACCGGCGGCTACGCCACGGCGGCCAGCGCGCGCTCCGCGAGCGTCGTCAGCGCCCGCCGTTTCCAGCCCGTCTGCGGATTGCCCGGGAGGCCGCCGGCCGGGTCCTCGGGGTCGAGCCGGCGCGGGATGTTCGCGACCCCGGCGGCGACGAGCCGGATCTCCGTCCCACGCCGCGCCGCTGCGACCGAGACGAGCGGGAACGAGAACGCCTGGCGCTCGCCTGCGCGCTCGTAGGCGGAACGGTCGGGAGGCGCCGGGAGCCGGACCGCGACCACGAGCTCGCCCGTGGCGAGGCTCAGCAGCGAGCGGTCGTCTTCGGTCGGGCGCCGGTACAGCTCGAGCAGCGGCAGCTCCCGCTCGCCTCCGGAAAAACGCACCGCCACCGTCGCGCCGCAGGCTGCGAGCGCCGGCGCGAGGTCCGACGGGTGCGCGGAGATGCAGTCGCCGGGCTCGAGGCCGTGCTTGCGGTGGTCGCCAATCTGCGCATAGCAGGTGTCGCCGCCGCCGAGCCAGCAGTGCCACTCGACCCCGCGGTCGTACCAGCAGCGCGTGTGCTGGCAGAGGTTGCCCGCGAGCGTGCCGGCGTTCCGCAGGAGCGGCGAGGCGGCGGCGCCGGCAGCGTCGCGAACGGCGGCGTACGGCTCGAGCAGCGGCGAGGCGGCGAGGTCGGCGAGCGTGGCCGCCGCGCCCAGCTCGACCCCACCGTCGCGCTCGGCGATTCCGGCGAGGCCGAGCGCCTGCAGGTCGACGAGGAGCGACGGCGCGCGGATGCCGCGGTCGACCTGGCCGGCGAGATCGGTGCCGCCGCCGAGCGGGACCGCCGCCGGGTCGGCGAGCAGCTCGAGCGCGTCCTCGACGGTCGACGGCCGGGCGTACGCGGTCAGCGCAGCGCCTCCAGCACCCTGGCGCGCGTCAGCGGCAGCGCACGGGCGCGCCTGCCGGTCGCGTGCGCGAACGCATTCGCGATCGCGGCGGCGGTCGGGATGATCGGCGGCTCGCCGAGGCCCTTCGCGCCGACGTGCGGCAGGGTCGGGTCGGGCACGTGGACTAGCTCGGCGACGATCTCCGGCGTGTCGGCGATCGTCGGCAGTTTGTAGTCGTCGAGCGTCGCGTTGACGGGGACACCGGTCGTCGGGTCGACGACCAGTTCCTCGCTGAGCGCGAACGCGACCCCCTGCAGGACGCCGCCCTCGATCTGGCTGGAGGCGCCGAGCGGGTTGACGACGCGGCCGACGTCGTGCACCGCTACGACCTGCTCGACCCGCACCTCGCCGACCGCCGGGTCGACCGCGACGCGCGCGATCTGACAGCCGAAGGTCTGCACGCGCGACCCCGGCGCGTTCGGCCCACGCGAGCCCGAGCCGTCGATCGTGGCGTCGCCGAGCTTGGAGGTCACCTCCAACACGTCCACGTCGAGCGCCCCGTCGCGCGAGCGGATCCGCCCGCCGACGAGCTCCAGGTCGGCGGCGGCGATCTCCAGCACGTCCCCCGCGAGCTGGAGCAGCGTGCGCCGCACCTTGCCGGCCGCCGAGCGGACGGCCGGCATCACCGACGGCGTCGTCATCGACCCGCCGGCGACGGGGCCGTACGTCTCGTGCGCGGTGTCCCCGCCGACGACGGTGACGTGCTCGATCGGCAGCCCCAGCTCCTGAGCGGCGACGACGCGCGCTGTCGTGTAGGTGCCGGTGCCGATGTCCTGGATCCCGGTCACCACCCGTGCCTGCGCGTCCGCGTCGAGGCGCACGGAGGCGTGCGCCGGGGGGCCGCCGCCGCCCCACCAGATCTGCGAGGCGCAGCCCATCCCTCGCAGCAGGCCGTCCGGCTGCGGCGCGCGCAGCGAGTCTCGGCCGGACCAGCCGGCCAGCTCCGCGGCGCGGTCGTAGCAGGCGAGCAGCTGCTTGCTCGAGTAGGGGTCGCCGCTCGCCTGGTCGACGTCGACGTGGTTCAGCCGCCGCAGCTCGAGCGGGTCCAGCCCGAGCGCGGCCGCGAGCTCGTCCACCGCCTGCTCGAAGCAGGCCGTGCCCTCGACGACGCCCGGCGCGCGGAAGGCGTTCTGCGCGCGCCGGTTGGTGCGCAGCGGGAAGGTGAGCGCGCGCGCGTTCTCGCAGCGGTAGAGCGTGAGCGCGGGGACGAGCACCGGCGGCACCCAGCCGCCGCGGCCCTGGTCGATCACCGCGTCGGCGTCGACGGCGACAATCGTCCCGTCCCGGCGGGCGCCGAGGCGCACGGACTGCCTCGTCCAGGCGCGCCGGCCGCCGTCCAGCTGCTCCGCGTGCCGGTCGTTCACGAGCCGCACCGGGTGCCCTGTGCGGCGCGCGAGCTCGGCGGCGAGGAGCGCCTCGGTGCCGGCGCCTTGCTTGGCGCCGAACCCGCCCCCGATGTACTCCGAGACGACGCGCACCGCAGCCTTCGGCAGCCCGAACGTGAGCGCCAGCTCCTCGCGGGCCGCGTAGATGCCCTGCGTCGAGATCCACGCGGTCAGGTTCTCTCCGTCCCACGCGGCGACGGCGGCGTGCGGCTCGAGCGCCGTCTGCAGGTGGTCGGGCGTCTCCAGCTCGAGCTCCACGCGCACGTCGGCGGCAGCGAGGGCGGCGTCGACGTCGCCGCGCTCGATCTCGGCCGGGTCGGCCGTGAAGCGCTGCTCGGCGAGGACGGCGTCGCGGTCGACGGCGGGTGGCAGCTCCTCCAGCTCCAGTGCCAGCGCCGCGACGCCGGCGGTCGCCTGCCGCGGCGTGTCGGCAGCGACGACCGCGATCGGCTGGCCGGCGTAGCCGGGCTCGCTCCGGAGCAGCGCGCTTCGCACCGACAGCGACAGCTCCGTGTCGGGGCCGAGCGCGGCGCGGACGCCGGGGACGGCGAGGGCCGCGTCGAGGTCGAGCCGCGTCACGCGGGCGTTCGCCCGCGGCGAGCGGAGGACAGCCGCGTGCAGCATCCCGGGCAGCCGGACGTCGACCGTGTAGCGCACGCGGCCGCCCGCACGCGCGGCGCCGTCCTGCCGGGTCGCCGGACGGCCGAGGACCTCGAGCTCGGGCTCCGCCGGCCACGGCTCGAGCTGGTCGTCGTCCTCGACCAGCGTCCAGACCTCCTCGACGCGGCCCTCCATCTCGGACTCGCCGCGGACGAGCCGGACCATCAGCCGCCGCTCCCGGCGGCGCGCAGGATCGCGCGCTCGATCTTCGGATAGGCCCCGCACCGGCAGAGGTTGCCGGCCATCGCCGCGCGGATCTCCTCGCGGCTCGGCGACGACGTGGCGGCGAGCAGTGCCGTGGCGGTGACGACCTGCCCGGGCGTGCAGAAGCCGCACTGGAGCGCGTCCTCGGCCACGAACGCCTCCTGGAGGCGCGTCGGGCCGTCGCGGCCGATGCCCTCGATGGTCGTCACCGCGCGCCCTTCCGCGGCGGCGGCGAGCAGGATGCAGGACGCGACCGGGCGCCCGTCGAGCAGCACCGCGCAGGCGCCGCAGGCGCCCTCGCCGCACGCGAGCTTGGCTCCCAGCAGGCCGAGGTCGTCTCGCAGCACGTCGAGCAGCCGCCGGTCGTCCTCGGCGTCGAGCTCGTGCCGCTCTCCGTTCACGTCGAGCGTGATCCTCACCGGGCGGACGCTACAGATCGGCACCCGGGCCGCGTCGTCCCGACTACGTCGGCGGGAGCTCCTGGACGGGGGGCTGGGGGCCGGGCTCGAACGTCGGCGGGCGCTCGTGCGGCGTGATCTCGCCGGCCTTGATCCGTTCTGCCCAGTGGCAGGCCACCTCGTGCCCGTCGAGCTCGCGCAAGAGCGGCTCCTCCTCGGTGCAGCGTGTCGGCTGCACGAACGGGCAGCGCGTGTGGAAGCGGCAGGCCGCGGGCGGGTTGGCGGGGCTCGGCAGGTCGCCCTCGACGCGGATCGAGCGGCGGCTACGCTCCACCTCCGGATCGGGGATCGGGATCGCCGACAGCAGCGTGATCGTGTACGGGTGCAGCGGGTTGTCGTAGAGGTCGTCGGCCGGCGCGATCTCCACCACCTTGCCCAGGTACATGACCGCGATCCGGTCGGAGATGTGGCGCACGACCGCGAGGTCGTGGGCGATGAAGAGGTAGGTGAGCCCGAACTCCTGCTGCAGCTGCTCGAGCAGGTTGACGATCTGCGCCTGGATCGACACGTCGAGCGCCGAGACCGGCTCGTCGCAGACGAGGAAGTCGGGGTTGAGGGCGAGCGCCCGCGCGAGGCCGACTCGCTGGCGCTGGCCGCCGGAGAACTCGTGCGGGTAGCGGTTGGCCGCGTCCGGTGGCAGCCCCACCACCGTCAGCAGCTCGCGGACGCGCCCGGCCACCTCTTTCCGGCCTGGGTCGTGGTGCACTCGGATCGGCTCGCCGACCAGGCGCCCGACCGAATGTCGCGGGTTCAGCGACGCGAACGGGTCCTGGAACACCATCTGCATCTGCGTCCGCAGCGGCCGCAGCTCCTTCTCGGAGAGCGTGGTGATGTCGGTGCCGTCGAAGACGATCCGGCCCTCGGTCGGCTCGTAGAGCCGGAGCACCGTCCGCCCGAGCGTCGACTTGCCGCAGCCGGACTCGCCCACCAGGCCGAGCGTCTCACCGCGGGCGACCCTCAGGGAGACGCCGTCGACCGCCTTCACGTCGCCGACGTGGCGGTCGAGCAGGATGCCCGACTTGATCGGGAACCAGACGCGGAGGTCCTCGATCTCGACGAGCGCGTCGCCGGTGCTCACGCCGCTCCCTGCAGGCGGGCCCGCTGCCACTCGTCTGCAGGAGCCGGGTTGAAGCAGGCCGCGCGCTGGCCGGGCTCGAGCTCGGCGAGCTGCGGCAGCTCCTCCGTGCAGACCTCGATCCGGCGCGGGCAGCGCGGCGCGAACGGGCACGAGGCCGGCGGGCTGAGCATGCTTCGCGGCTGCCCCTCGATCGGATGCAGCTGCTGCCGCCTGCCGGTGTCGAGTCGCGGCACGCTCCGGAGCAGCCCGAGCGTGTACGGGTGCCTCGGCCGCGCGAACACCTGCCGCGCCGAGCCGGTCTCGACCAGCGTGCCGGCGTACATCACGTGCACGCGCTCGCACATGCCTGCGACCACGCCGAGGTCGTGCGTGATCAGGACGAGCGCCGTCTCGCGGTCGGCGACCAGCTCGCGCAGGAGGTCGAGGATCTGCGCCTGGATCGTGACGTCCAGCGCCGTCGTCGGCTCGTCCGCGATCAGGAGGCGGGGCTCGCACGCGAGCGCCATCGCGATCATCGCCCGCTGCCGCATGCCGCCCGAGAACTGGTGCGGGTAGTCCTTCAGCCGCGCGCGCGGGTTGGGGATGCCGACGCGGTCGAGCAGGTCGGCCGCGCGTGTCTGCGCCTCCATGCCGCGCAGTCCGAGGTGGGCCTGCAGCGCCTCCTCGATCTGGCGCCCGATCGTCAGCACCGGGTTCAGCGACGACATCGGGTCCTGGAAGATCATCGCCACCTTGCGCCCGCGCACGGAGCGCAGCTCCGTGTCGGAGAGCCCCAGCAGGTCGCGGCCCTCGAACAGCGCCCGCCCGCCGGCGACCCGGCCGTTCCGGCTGAGCAGGCCGAGGATTGCGAGCGAGGTGACGCTCTTGCCCGAGCCCGACTCGCCGACGATGCCGAGGGTCTCGCCGCGGTCGACGTGGAAGCTGACGCCGTTGACCGCGTACACGGTCCCGCGGGCGGTCGAGAACTCGACCCGGAGGTCGTCGACGGCGAGGAGCGGCTCGCTCAACGCCGGCCCTCCAGCTTCGGGTCGAGGGCCTCGCGGAGGCCGTCGCCGACGAGGTTGAACCCGAGCACCGTGATCACGATCGCGATACCCGGGAAGAGCGCGAGGTGCGGCGCCGTCTGCAGGTAGCGGACGGTGTCGGTCAGCATCGTCCCCCACTCGGGCGTCGAGGGGTCCTGCGGCCCGAGCCCGAGGAAGCCGAGCCCGGCGACGTCGATGATCGCCGTCGCGAGCGCGAGCGTCGCCTGCACGATCACGGGCGAGATCGAGTTCGGCAGCACGTGCGCGGTGAGGATCTGGAAGCGCGGCACGCCGACCGTCCGTGCCGCGAGCACGTAGTCGTTTCCGGCCTGGCCGAGCACGGCGCCGCGCATCAGCCGCGTGAAGATCGGGATGTTGACGACCCCGACCGCGATCATGATCTGCCAGAGGCCCGGGCCGAGCAGCGCGACCAGCCCGATTGCGAGCAACAGGCCGGGGATCGCCAGCATGATGTCCATCGCGCGCATGATCAGGGTGTCGACCTTGCCGCCCACGAAGCCGGCGACGGCGCCCAGCACGATCCCGATCGAGAGGCCGACCGCGACCGAGACCACGCCGATCAGCAGCGAGTAGCGGGCGCCGTAGATGATCCGCGAGAGCTCGTCGCGCCCGAGCTGGTCGACCCCCAGCGGGTGCTCGGCCGACGGCCCCGGGCAGCAGCCGTCCTGGATCAGGCTGAGGTTCGTCTCGCGCGGGTCGTAGGGCGCGAGCAGCGGCGCGAAGATCGCGATGAAGACGAACGTCCCGATCAGGGCGAAGCCGACGAGCGCCGCCCGGTCGTGCCGTAGGCGCCGCCAGGCCTCGCTCCAGAGCCCGCCGCCCGGCGGCTCCAGCTCCAGCCTTCGTTCTTCGATCTCGGCGATGCTCACGCGCGCTCCCGGCCGGCTGCGGCTCCCGCCGGGCACGAGCTTGAAACAAGCATCGTCCGGCTCCGCCGCCTGCTGGACGCTCGCGGCACGGGGCTCTCCGGGCCCGTACCTCGCGTTCTGTGCCCTTCGGCCCCGCACCGCGAGCGCCGCCCCAGGAGCGCGCGGGCGCTCGCGAGGGTCGATGCCGTCACGAGAGCCGGATCCTCGGGTTGATGTACCCGTACGAGATGTCCACGACGAGGTTGACGAGGACGAACACGATCGCGAGGAAGAGGATCCCGCCCTGCAGCACCGGGAAGTCGCGGGCCTCGATCGCGCCGACGAGCCACGTGCCCATGCCCGGCCAGGCGAACACGGTCTCGGTGAGGACTGCGCCGGAGAGGAGCAGTCCCACCTGGAGCCCGATCACGGTCGTGATCGGCAGCAGCGCGTTGCGGAGCACGTGGCGGCGGTCGACCACCGTCGGGCTGAGGCCCTTCGCGCGCGCCGTGCGGACGTAGTCCTCGTTCTGCACGTCGAGGACGGATGCGCGCGTGATCCGCGCGATGATCGCGAGCGGGATCGAGCCGAGCGCGATCGCCGGCAGGATCAGGTGCTCGATCGAGCTCCAGAATGCCTCGAAGTTCAGGGTCAGGATCGCGTCGAGGACGTAGAACCCCGTCGGGTGCTCGGCGTCCAGGCGCACGTCGATCCGGCCCACGGTCGGCAGCAGGCCGAGCTTCACCGAGAACACGTACTTGAGCAGGATCCCGAGGAAGAACACGGGGATCGAGATCCCGAGCAGCGAGATCACGAGGCTCGACTGGTCGAACCAGGTGCCGTGGCGCTTCGCGGCGAAGAAGCCGAGCGGGACGCCGAAGGCCAGTGCGAAGATCATCGCGGCCACGGCCAGCTCGACCGTGGCCGGGAAGCGACGGCCGATCTCCTCGCTCACCGGCCGCCGGGAGGCGATGCTCGTGCCGAGGTCGCCTCGGAGCAGGCTCTGGACGTACTTGACGTACTGGACGTAGAGCGGCCGGTCGAGCCCGTACTGCCGCTCTACCTGCTCGATCGCCTCCGGCGTCGCCCGCTCGCCGAGGATCGAGGCGGCCGGCCCGCCCGGCAGGGCTCTGATCCAGAGGAAGACGAGGATCGAAAGCCCGATCAGGATCGGGACGAGCAGGAAGAGCCGGCGGACGGCGAAGCGAAGCACGCTACGTGTGCCCGTTCGTCGTCCGCCGGCTCCTCAGGGCGTGCGTCCTACCCCTCTTCCTCGGCCTCGCCGAAGCCGACCGAGGCGAACGACTCGCCGCCGACGCCCACCGGGCTCGGGACGTAGCCGGTCACGTCGGACTCGAGGGCGAGCGCCGCCTTCGCGTGCACGTAGGGGACGCCCGGCAGGAACTCCATGATCTTCCGGTTCGCCTCCTGGTACAGCGCCGTCCGCTTGGCCTGGTCGCTCTCCTCCTCGGCCTGGTTCAGCAGGTTGTGGATCTCGGGATTGTTGAACCCGAACTGGGCCGACGGCGCCTGGAAGAAGGTGCCGATGAAGTTGTCCGGGTCGGCGAAGTCCGCGATCCAGCCGATCAGGTTGAGGTTGCCCGCGTTGCCGTCGTTGACGCGGCTGACGTAGTCCGGCCGCCACGGGGCGCTCTTCGGGACGACCTTGAAGCCCGCCGCGTTCAGGTCGGCGGCGAAGGCCTCGAAGTTGCGCTTCGGGTCGGGCATGTAGTCCCGGCTGACGTCGGTCGGGTACCAGAACTCGATCTGGACCGGCAGCGTCAGCCCCGCCTGCTGGAGCAGCTGCTTCGACTTGGCCGGGTCGTAGTCGTAGGTGACCACGTCGTCGGCGTAGCCGAAGATCTCCGGCGGCTGGAACTGCGTCGCGAGGACGCCGCGGCCGGCATAGAACCCGTCCACGACCTCCTGGCGGTTGAGCGCGTGCGCGATCGCCTGCCGCACCTCGAGCTTGTCGGTCGGCGGCTTGGCCGAGTTGATCGTCACGTAGCCGACGTTGAACGGCGGCCGCTCCAGCAGCTGCAGCGCGTCGTCGCCCGAGATGGTGTCGACGTCCTGCGGCTCGACCAGGTCGTAGCCCTGGATTTCGCCGGTCTGCAGCGCCTGCAGGCGCGCCGCGTTGTCGGCGATCGGCTGGAAGATGATCTTCTCGAGCCGCGGCGCCTCGCCCCAGTAGTCGTCGTTGCGCACGAGCACGAGCTGCTCGCCCGGCGTCCACGACTCGAACTTGAACGGGCCGGTGCCGGTCGGGTGCTCGGTCGAGTAGGTCCCGCTCGGCTGGAAGATGCCGTCGTCGTTGACGGCTCCCGCGTCGGCGTCGAACTCCTGCAGCGCCTTCGGGCTGACGATGTAGAGGCTCGGCAGCGTCAGCGTGGAGAGGATCGTCGCCGACGGCTTCGTCAGGTTGAGCTTCACGGTCAGGTCGTCGACCGCCTCGCAGCTCGCGTACAGGCTCGCGTCCGGACCGGGTGCGCCCTCGGCCGGGCTCTTGAAGCCGCCGCCGAAGCCGTACTGCCAGTAGTACGTCGTCCCGTCGCCCTGCAGCGAGGCCGGGAAGTTGAACCAGCGCTCGAAGTTGAAGCAGACGGCGTCGGCGTTGAACGGCTCGCCGTCGTGGAACGTGACCCCGTCGCGGAGGTGGAACGTCCACGACTTACCGTCCGCGCTCGTCTCCCAGCTCTCCGCCAGCGACGGCTCGACCTCGGAGGTGCCGGGCCGGAGGCGGGTGAGCCCCTCGGTGATCTGGTAGAGGACGCGGATCGACTCGCCGTCAGAGATCAGCGCGCCGTCGAGCGCGGTCGGATCCGCCGCGCCGGCGAAGACGAGCGTGTCGCCGCCGCCCCCCTCGTCGCCGCCGCAGCCCGCAGCGACGACCGCGAGCACTGCGACCGCGAGCAAGGCCAGCAGCCTCAGCCGTTTGACCCTCACTGTTTCTCCTTTCGCCGGTGCAAAACCCTCGTTGTCGGCGGCCAGTATATGAACAGCGGCTT
Source organism: Gaiellaceae bacterium (assembly GCA_035720085.1). GTDB lineage: Bacteria > Actinomycetota > Thermoleophilia > Gaiellales > Gaiellaceae > Gaiella. The sequence continues at coordinate 6,614 of DASTPC010000227.1, read as the reverse complement.
CGGGCGGCGCACGGGCCGCGTAGGGGCGAGGCTTGTCGCCACGCGGGCCCACGGGTCTCGAAACGCCGCGTTTTGCGGCCGCCTCGGGCGACCGCCTTCAGGGATGTTGGCGCGGAGCGGGATCTGCACAGGTGTGCGGATCCCGCTCCTGGCGCGGAAAGCTGCCTATGCGGCCAGCGATGCGAGGTCGCGGAAGGCGGCCAGGCGCATCTGCGCCTGCCCTTCGAGCTGCCGGACGCGCTCGCGCGTCAGGTCGAGCTCGTGCCCGATCGCCTCGAGCGTCCACGGCTCGCCCTCGAAGCCGAAGCGCAGCTCGAGGATGCGCCGCTCCCGCTCGGGCAGCGTCTCGAGCGCGCGGCGCACGCCCTGGCGGCGCAGCGACTCCTCGGCCTCGTCGAACGGGTCGGCGGCCTCGCGGTCGGCGAACAGGTCGCCCAGCTCGCCCTCGTCGTCGGAACCGACCGTCTGATTCAGCGACACGGACGCGTGGGCCGCTCCCAGCGCCTCGTCGACGTGCTGGATCGGCAGGCCCGTCGCCTCTGCCAGCTCGGCCTTCGTCGCCTCGCGGCCCAGCTCCACCTCGAGCCGACGCGCGGCGCGCGACAGCTTCTGCTGCCGCTCGACCACGTGCACGGGCACGCGGATCGTGCGCGCGTGGTTCGCCACGGCGCGCTGAACCGACTGCCGGATCCACCAGGTCGCGTAGGTCGAGAACTTGAAGCCCCGGCGCCAGTCGAACTTCTCGACGGCACGGTTCAGCCCCAGCGTCCCCTCCTGGATCAGGTCGAGGAACGGCACGCCCAGGCCGCGGTAGCCCTTCGCGATCGAGACGACGAGCCGCAGGTTCGACTCGATCATCCGCCGCTTGGCGACCGGGTCGCCGCGCTCGATCTGCTTGGCGAGCGTCACCTCCTCCGCGGCCGTCAGCAGCTTGTGCCGGCCGACGTCGGCGAGGAAGAGCTGCAGGCTGTCGGCTGCGCCAGTGAGCGCCTCGACGGCGGGGACGGACTCCTGCTCGACTTCCTTCTCGGCCGTCTGCTGCGGCGGCCCCACCTCGAGGCCGGTCGTCTCGAGCTCGCGCTGGAGCGCCTCGGCCTCGGCGTCCGAGAGCTCGTGCTCGAGCGCGAAGGCCTCGAGCTCGGCGGGCTCGACGAAGCCGCGCTCCTCGGCGCGTTCGATCAGCGCCTTGATCTGGTCCGATTCGAGCAGTTCGATCAGCTGGTTCTGGGTCAACCGGTGTCTCAGTCCTTTCGGGTCCTGCGTTCGGTGAGCACAAAGCGTTCGCACTCTATGTCCAGAAACCTGCTCAATTCCAGGCCTTGCAAACTCCTCGCGGTGTCACAAGCTCGCAACGTGCGCGCTTTCTCATCTATTCCGCAGCCGAGGCGAAGCGGTTTGGCGCTGCGCACGCGCGCGAGCCGGGCGGCCATCACAGCATACGACGGATCGCGGACGTGTGAAGTTAGACGCGTCAGCGGCCGGCGCCGGCCTTGGCACGGCGTTCGGTGAGCAGCTCGACTGCGCGCTCGACGGTGAGCGCCTCGACGCTGTCGCCGCGGCGCAGGCTCGCATTCGTCTCGCCGTCCGTCACGTACGGTCCGAAGCGACCGTCCTTGACCACGAGCGGCTTGCCGGTGGCGGGGTCGGGGCCGAGGTCCTTGAGCGGCGGCTTCGGCGCGCCCCGCCCGCGGCGTTGCTTCGGCTGGGCCAGGACGGCGAGTGCTTCCTCGGTGGTGATGGTGAGCAGCTGCTCCTCGGAGGCCAGCGAGCCGGTCTGGTTGCCCTTCCGCACGTACGGGCCGTAACGGCCGTTCGCGACCGTGATCTCCTCGCCGTCCGGTGCCACCAGCGTCCGCGGCAGCGAGAGGAGCGTGCGCGCGTCGTCGAGCGTGACCGTGTCGAGCGACATCGTCGAGAAGAGCGACGCCGTTCGCGGCTTCTCCTTCGACCCCTCGGGCAGGACCTCGGTCACGTACGGCCCGTAACGGCCGTTCCTCGCCACGATCGGCCTCCCGTCCAGCTCGCCGAGCACGCGCTCGCCGTTCGGCTGCGCGAGCAGCTCCTCGGCGCGCTCGAGCGTCAGCTCGTCGGGCGCGAGGTCGTCCGGGACGCTCGCCCGCGCCTCGCCGCGCTCCAGGTAGGGCCCGTAGCGGCCGACGCGCAGCACGATCCCGTCGCCGAGCGGGAACGAGTTGACGGCGCGGGCATCGATCTCGTCGAGGCGCTCGGTGACGAGCTGGTGCAGCCCCGGGTCGCCCTCGACGCCGCGGTAGAAGCGGGTCAGCCAGGCGACGCGCTCCTCGTCGCCTGCTGCGATCCGGTCGAGGTCGTCCTCCATCCGGGCGGTGAAGTCGTAGTCGACGAGCCGCTCGAAGTGCTGCTCGAGGAGGCCGGTGACGGAAAACGCGAGGAAGGAGGGGACGAGGGCGGTTCCGCGCTTGAACACGTAGCCGCGGTCGAGGATCGTGCCGATGATCGAGGCGTACGTGGACGGCCGGCCGATGCCCCGCTCCTCGAGAGCCCGGATCAGCGAGGCCTCCGTGTAGCGTGGCGGCGGGCTCGTCTCGTGCCCCAGCGCCTCGAGCGAGGAGGCGTCGAGCCGGTCGCCGACGCCGAGCTGCGGCAGCCGCCGGCGCTCCTCCTCGTCCGACGGCTCGTCGCGGCCCGACTCGTACGCGAGCAGGAACCCGGGGAAGGTGATCACGGTGCCTGCGGCGCGGAACTCGGCGTCCTCGCCCTCGCTCGTCTCGGCGCCCAGCCGCACCTTGACGGTGTGCCCGGCGGCGTCCTTCATCTGGGACGCGATCGTCCGTTTCCAGACGAGCTCGTAGAGCGCGAGCTCGTCGCGCGAGAGCTCGCTCCGCACCTGGACGGGGGTGCGGAACGCGTCGCCGGCCGGCCGGATCGCCTCGTGGGCCTCCTGCGCGTTCGCGACCGTGCGCGCGTACGTACGGGGCCGCTCGGGCACCGTCTCCGGCCCGTACTCGGCCGCCGCCTGCGCGCGCGCGGCGGCGAGCGCCGTCTGCGAGAGCGCGACCGAGTCGGTGCGCATGTAGGTGATGTAGCCGCGCTCGTAGAGCCGCTGGGCGACGTTCATCGTCGTCTGGGAGGAGAAGCGGAGCTTGCGGCTCGCCTCCTGCTGCAGCGTCGAGGTGCGGAACGGCGCGGCCGGCTTGCGGCTGTACGGCGTCTGCTCGACTCCGCGCACCGTGAACGGCCGGCCGTCCAGCCGCCGGGCCAGGCCCGTCGCCGCCTCCTCGTCGAGGACGAGCACCTCCTCGCGTGCGCGCCCGCTCGGGTCGAAGTCGCGTCCCTGCGCGATCCGCCGGCCGTCGACGGCCGCGAGCCGCGCCTCGAACGCGCCCGGCTCGAACGTGCCGACCACGTCCCAGTAAGCGCCGGAGACGAACGCCCGCCGCTCGCGCTCGCGCTCGACCACGAGCCGAGTCGCGACGGACTGGACGCGCCCGGCCGAGAGCCGCGGCATCACCTTCTTCCAGAGCACCGGCGAGACCTCGTAGCCGTAGAGCCGATCGAGGATCCGGCGCGTCTCCTGCGCGTCGACCAGGCGCTCGTCGATCTCGCGCGTGGCGGCGAGCGCCCGCTCGATCGCCTCCGGCGTGATCTCGTGGAACACCATCCGGCGCACGGGCACCTTCGGGTTCAGCACCTCCTTCAGGTGCCAGGCGATCGCCTCGCCCTCGCGGTCCTCGTCCGTGGCGAGCAGCAGCTCGTCGGCCCCGGCCAGCTTCTTCTTCAGCTCGGCGACGATCTTCTTCTTGTCGGGGTCGACCACGTAGAGCGGCTCGAAGCCGTGGTCGACGTCGACGCCCAGGCGCGCCCACGGCTCCTTCTTCAGCTTCGCGGGGATCTCGGCGGCGCGGTTCGGCAGGTCGCGGATGTGGCCGATGCTCGACTGGACGTCGAACCCCTTGCCCAGGTAGCCGGCGATCGTCCGGGCCTTCGCCGGCGACTCGACGATCACGAGCCTGCGTCCGTTGCCGGTTGTGGAACTCTCAGCCATGTCGCGTTCTCTTGTCGGGCGGTTCAGCGCGACACCTTAGCCTCAGGGTCGTCCGGCGCCGGCCTGCGTGGCGGGGTGATACTGCGGCCCGATGGCGACCTCGCCCCGCCCGAGCTGGCTCTACCTGCTGGTCGGGGCGCTCAGCTGGCCGGTGCTGAAGCTCGTCTTCCGCTCGACGGCGACCGGGCTCGAGCGGCTGCCGGACGGCGCCTACGTGCTCGCGGCGAACCACTGGTCGAACTTCGACCCCTGGCCGCTCGGGCTGCCGCTCTTCCCGCGCCGCTTCCTGCGCTTCATGGCCAAGTCGGAGCTCTTCTGGTTCCCGCTCGGGACGATCGTCAGGGCCGGCGGCGGCTTCCCCGTGCGCCGGGGCGAGCGCGACACGACGGCAGTCGAGACCGCCGTGCGGCTGTGCCGCGAGGGCAACGTCGTGGTCATGTTCCCCGAGGGAACCCGGCGCGCGAAGGGGCTGCGCAAGCGGCACCAGGCGACGGCGAAGACCGGGGCGGCGCGGATCGCCCTCGAGGCCGGCGTGCCGCTCGTCCCCGCGGGCATCGTCGGCACCGACCGGCTCTCCCGGCTGGCGCGCCTCCGGGTCGCCTACGGCGACCCGATCCCGCTGGACGACCTCGCCGGGCTGGAGCCGCGGCAGGCCGCCGAGCTCGCGACCGAGCGCCTGATGGCGGAGATCCACCGGCTCGAGGCGTCGCTCTCGTGAGGCCGCTGCTCGCGGTCGACGGCGACTCCTTCGCCCACCGGGCCTACCACGCGCTGCCGAAGAGCATCCGCCGCGCCGAGGGCAGGCCGGGGAACGCGCTCACCGGCTTCATGTCGATGCTCCTCGGCCTCTGGCAGGCGGAGCGGCCCCGGGCGGTCGTCGTCGGCTGGGACACGCTGTTCGTGCCGACCTACCGCCACGAGCTCCATCCGGGGTACCAGGGGGGACGCGAGTTCGACGACGCGCTGCTCGAGCAGCTCGACCTGCTCCCGGCGCTCGCGGCGTCGGCGGGGATCGTCTGCGGCAAGGCGGCCGGCTACGAGGCGGACGACTTCCTCGCTGCGGCGGTCGCCCAGGAGGAGACGCGGGGCGGGGAGACGCTCGTGGCGACCTCGGACCGCGACGCGTTCCAGCTCGCCGGGCCGCGGGCGACGATCCTGCAGCCGAGGCGCGGCGTCAGCCTGATCGAGCGGGTCGGCCCCGCCGAGGTACGGGAGCGCTACGGCGTCGAGCCGGAGCAGGTGCCGGACTTCATCGCTCTCCGCGGCGACCCCTCCGACAAGATCCCGGGCGCGCGCGGCGTCGGTGAGAAGACGGCCGCGGAGCTGCTCCGCAGCCATGGCTCGCTCGAGCAGCTGCTCGCCGAGGGCCGCTTCGCGGCCGAAGCGGAGCGGCTGCGCGCCTACCTGCGGATCGCGACGCTCGACCCGTCGGCGCCGCTCCCCGAGCTCGTGGACCGCGAGCCCGACTGGGCGGCTGCGGCGGCGCACGCGGACGAGCTGGGGCTCGGCCGGCTGGCCGGCCGGCTCGCCGACGCTGCCGCGGCCTGATGGAGCCGGTGTCGCACCCGGCGCTCGCGCACCTCCACCCGACCGGCCATCACCCCGAACGCCCCGAGCGGCTCGCGGCGCTGCTCGAGCGGTTCGGTGCCCGCGAGGGGCGACGCGCGACACGCGCCGAGATCGAGCTCGTCCACGACCCCGCCTACGTCGGCTCGGTCGTCGCGCTCGAGGACGAGGTGTGGCTCGACGGCGACACCGTCGCCGGGCCGACGACGTGGGAGGCGGCGAGGCTCGCGGCCGGCTGTGCGATCGCCGCCGTCGAGACCGGCGGGTTCGCGCTCGTCCGCCCGCCCGGCCACCACGCGCTCGCGGCGCATGCGATGGGCTTCTGCATCTTCGGCAACGCCGCGGTCGCGGCCCGGCACGCCCAGCGGGCGCTCGGGATCGGGCGGGTCGCGATCGTCGACTGGGACGTGCACCACGGCAACGGGACGGAGGAGATCTTTCGCGGCGACGAGTCCGTCCTCGTCGTCTCGCTTCACCAGTGGCCGTTCTATCCGGGCAGCGGCGGGCCGGGCACGAGCGACGAGACGACGCTCAACCTGCCGTTGCCGGCCGGCTCGGGCGACGAGGACTACGCCCGCGTGTTCCGCTACCTCGTCGAGCCGGCGGTGCGGGCGTTCGACCCGGGCCTCGTCGTCGTCTCGGCCGGGTTCGACGCGCACGTCGAAGACCCCCTCGCCGGCATGGCGGTGACCGCGGCGGGGTTCCGCGACCTCGCCGCGCGCTGCGCAGCGCTGGCCCCGCGTGTCGCGGCCGTGCTGGAAGGCGGCTACAACCTGCAGACGCTGCCGGGGCTCGTCGAGGCCGCCCTCGAGGGTTTCTCGGCGTAGCAATCCGCTTCGCGGTGCGGGTCCCGCTGCTCTTGCCGAGAGAGGCAGCGTTGCTCTTGCGGCCGCCGAAGGCGGACGCCTTTAGGGATCTTGCGCGGAGTGGGATCTGCACCAGTGTGCGGGTCCCGGCAAGTCCGCTTTCGCGGTGCGGGTCCCGCTGCTCTTGCCGAGAGAGGCAGCGTTGCTCTTGCGGCCGC
>DASTPC010000226.1:0-11499 GCA_035720085.1 Gaiellaceae bacterium | reverse complement strand
GGGAGCAATGCCGGTTGCGGCAGGAACTCGTCGCCCCACATGTTGTCGGCGAGCTCGAACTCGGACGCCTGCGGCCCCTTCGAGACGACGAACCGGTGTGGCGCGCGAGAGAGGACGTCGACGAGCCGGCGCATGAGCTCGACGTCGGCCGAGCCGAGGCTGCCGAGCGAGAGGTAGACAAGCGCGCCTTCGCCCTCCGTGATCTGCGCCGGAACCTCGAGGACGGTTTGCTGCCGTCGAACGCAGGTGTCGAGGCGGTGCCAGGTCGGCGCGAGCGGGGTCGTTCGCGCGTAGTCGACCTCGGCCGGGTACAGGTAGAGGTTCAGCTGGTCCGACTCGTGGATGAACTCCGCTTCGGGGAGCGGCGGGGCGCCGCGCTCCTCGCAGAACGCGGAGAACTCACCGTGCAGGTCGGCGATCGAGCGGACGTACTCGGCCCTGAACTCGTCCCAACCCGTTCGGTCGGCCGCCGCGTAGCCGGAGAACGCCGGCGGGATCGCCGCGTCCTTCACCTCGAGCGGATTGCAGGACACAACCCTGACCCACGGCCGTCCCGAGTGGTGGATCGCCGGAAAGCAAACGACGTTGTCCTCGACGATGACGTCCGGCTCGACCTCGTCGAAGATCTCGCCGAGGCGGTCGTCGACGTGGCGACTGCCGTCGCACAGCGCCCGCCAGGTCGGCTCGATGAACGCCGAGAGCTGCTCGATCGTCGGCTTCCGGAACACCGGCGCGGTGTCTCGGATGAAGTCCTTCCAGAACTGGCCCGGCTCTTCCTCGACCTCGGGTCGCGGGCCGAGGCGCATGAGCCGCTCCTCGAAGCCGTGCTCCTCGAGCGAGCCCGTGAACGACTCCTCGAGCACGAACACGACGCGGTGTCCGCGCTCCACCAGGACTTGCCCGATCCCCACGCAGTTGTTCGTCGGGCCGTAGGCACCCTCCGGGAAGAAGACGACGGTCGCCACGAGGCGAGACTCTCTCACGGCCGGTTGCATCCCGTCAAAGCGAGGAGTAGTGTCGCTTCAGTTTTCTTCGATGGACTCGCAGATCGCTGAAACCGAGCGCGTGGACGTCGGGGAGCGCCTCCGGGCGATCCGCCGTCTTCGACGGGCGACCCTGAAGACGGTCGCCGACCGCGCGGGTCTCTCCGAGAGCTTCCTCAGCCAGGTCGAGCGCGGCCGCGCGAACGCGAGCGTGGCGTCGTTGAAGCGGATCGCGGCGGCGCTCGGCGTCAATGTGGCCGACCTCTTCGAGCCGAACGGATCGACCGGGAAGCCGCGCGTGCTCCGGCGCGAGGCGCGGCCCAATCTCGCGTTCGGGACGCTCGGCCGGAAGTTCATGCTCACGCCACGCCCCCTCGCGAACCTGCAGGTCATCGTGGGAGAGCTCGACGCCGGCGGGTCGACGGGGGACGAGCCCTACACGCACGGCGACTCGGAGGAGCTGCTCGTCGTGCTCGAGGGCGACGTCTCGCTTCAGCTGGGCTCGGATCTGTTCGAGCTCTCGACCGGGGACTCCATCGACTATCGCTCGTCGACGCCGCACCGACTGGTGAACGGCGGCAGCGAATCCGCGGAGGTCATGTGGATCATCAGCCCACCGAGCTACTGACAGGCAACCGCACATGTTCGAGACGGCAGGCACGGAAACGGAGGGAGTGAAATGACCGACGACCTCGAGATCCTGGACAGGCGACTCAGCCGGCAGGACCTTCTCAAGCTCGCAGCGGCCGCGGGTGGCGCCGGCCTCCTCGCCGGGCGCACTGCGGGGGCCGGCGCAGCGCTCGAGCGGCTGACGGCCGAGAGCGGGCGGCTCCAGGTGCTCGACTGGGCCGGGTACGGCTATGACGGGGGCCAGGCGATGTTCGCGGCCTACGACAAGAAGTTCCCGCAGAACAAGCCGAAGTTCACGGTCATGGCGAACGAAGCCGATGCTCTCGCAAAGCTCCAGCAGGGCGTGAACTGGGACATCTTCCGCCCGTACGTCGGCTGGGTCAGGTACTTCGCCGAGAGCGGCCTCGTGCAGCCGTGGGACACGCGCCTCATCCCCAACTTCAAGCAGCTGAACCCGCTGATGGTGAAGGCGGGGCAGTACCAGGGAAAGCAATACGGAATCCCCGAGGACTGGGGCTTCGACGCCATCCTCTACCGGTCCGACAAGGTGAAGCCGAAGTCGCGCTCCTGGAGCCTCCTGTTCGACGAGCGCTACAAGGGCAAGATCGCCTGGTACGACGACGCCAGCACGATGCTCCCGGTGACCGGCCTGTACCTCGGCTTCAAGGACCCGTGGAACCAGACGGACGCACAGCTGAAGCAGGCCCAGAAGTTCCTCGTCTCGAAGAAGGGCTTCGTTCGCACGATCTGGTCGTCCGAGACCGCACTCTGGGAGGCATTCGGCTCGGGTGACCTCTGGATCGCCTATGCCTGGCCCAACGACTGGGTGCAGATGCGGAAGAAGCCGAAGCCCGGCCTGCCGGTGGTCTACATGTTCCCCAAGGAGAAGGCTCTCGCCTGGGTCGGCATGTTCATGTTGCTGAAGGACTCGCCTCGCCCCGAGCTCGCGCACGCGTTCGTCAACTCCTGGAGCTCGACCGCGAGCGGCAAGTGGCTGGAGGACAACTACGGCTACGGCCACGCGAACGTGCTCGCGAAGCCGTCGTCGCTCGATCTCGTCCGTGCGCTCAAGATCGGCGACCCGAAGGCTTTCGGGCCGCGAGGGATCTCGTACATCGACCGCCACATCCCGCGGCGCGACGTCTACGCGAAGGTGTGGGAAGGCGTGAAGGCCGCCTGAGGGGCAACCGCTAGTTCTCGCCCATGCGACCTGAGGCCGACGCCGGGACGGCGCCGGCGAGCCGCGCACGCCGCCGGCGCTTCCGGCTCGATGCGAGCGGGCCGGCTCTGCTCGGCCTCCCGGTCGGCTGGCTGATCGTCTTCTTCGTCGTGCCGATCGGGATCGTGGCGGCGTACAGCGTCGACGCCCTCGCGATCACGACCGGCCCTCATCCGATCACGCTCGATGCGTGGCGTCACCTCGTGACGGGCGACCCGTTCCTCGGCCACGTCTACCTGTCGCTGTTCTGGAAGTCGGTGAAGATGTCGGTGATCGTCTCGGCGATCATCGTCGCACTCGCCTATCCGCTCGCGTACTACCTCGCACTCTCGGGGACGAAGCGGAAGTATGTGCTCCTCCTGCTTCTGATCGCCCCGTTCCTCACCAGCTACCTCCTGCGGGTGCTGGCCTGGAAGGTGCTCCTCGGGGACCACGGGCCGATCAACAGCTTCCTGGCGTGGACGGGTGCCACGTCGCCGGATGATCCGCTGACCCTCATCTACACGCAGTTCGCCGTCATGCTCGTCCTCGGCTACATCTGGCTGCCCTTCGTCGCGTTGCCGATCTTCGTGTCGCTCGAGACGCTGGACCGTCGACTCCTCGAGGCGGCGACCGACCTCGGAGCTAGCCGCTGGCACGCGTTCTTCCGGGTGACGCTCCCGCTGTCGGCACCTGGCGTCTTCGCAGCGTTCCTGTTCGTCTTCATCCCCACGCTCGGCGAGTTCGTCACACCATCACTCGTGGGCGGCACGGACGGCTACATGTACGGCAACCAGATCGCCGACCTCTTCAGCACGGGCTTCCCCGACTGGCGCACCGGCTCGGTGCTCGCGCTCCTCCTGCTGGGCGTCGTCTGCGCCCTCACGCTCGTGTTCGCGCGCTTCCTCCAGCCACGACAGGTGGCGGCCGACTGATGGACGTCGCGCTCTCGAAGTGGGGCGCGCGGTTCTTGCGCGCGTTCTTCCTCCTGGTCGTGGTCTTCCTCTACGCGCCGATCATCGTCCTGCTCATCTTCTCGTTCAACGACTCGGCCCTGCCGACGTTCCCGCTGAGCGGGTTCACGCTGCGCTGGTACCACCAGTTCCTCACCAACTCCGATCTCCAGGATGCGCTGAGGACGAGCGCGATCGTCGCTGCAATATCGAGTCTCGGCGCGGTCATCCTCGGTCTCCTCGCGGCGATCGCGCTCGTCCGTCATCGCTTCCGGGGGAGCGGCCCCGTTGCGGCGCTCCTCCTCAGTCCGCTCGTGATCCCGTTCATCGTCTTCGGGATCTCGCTGCTGCTGCTCTTCCACGCCGTCGGCGTCGACCTGGGCGTCAAGACCGTCGTCGTCGGGCACATCGTCATCACGATCCCCTACGCGATGCTCGTGATGATGCCGAGGCTTCAGCAGATCGACGTCTCGCTCGAGCAGGCGGCCTACGACCTCGGTGCGAGTCGGCTGAGAACATTCCGCTCGATCACCTTGCCGTTGATGCTGCCGGCCGTCGTCTCGGCGTATCTCATAGCGTTCACGACGTCGTTCGACGAGTACGCGGTCGCCTCGTTCGTCAAGGGCTCGACGGTGACGTTCCCCGTCTACCTCTACGCCGCACTTCGCTTCCCGAATCAACTGCCGCAGGTGATCGCGGTAGCCGTGGTCGTGATCGGCGTCTCACTGACGGTCGTGGTTGCGGCCGAAGTCGGTCGCCGCATCGCCGAGCGACGGCTCGGCGCGCTCGAACGCCCGACCTAGAGCGTGGCGACCTGCTCGGCTGCGCCGAGCATCGAGGTGTGCTCGGGCTCCCAGGAGAGCGCGACCGGCGATCCGAACTCGAATGCCGGGAGCTCCTCGTCCGCAAGCCGGTTGCTGACGATGCGCCCGGCGCTCGTCTCGACGTGGTACTGGGTGTACATGCCGAGGTAGACGATCTGGGCGACGACGCCTCGGAGGCGCGTACCCCCATCAGGGGCCGCCGAGTCGATCTGTCCGATCCGTACACGTTCCGGGCGCACCGCGACGCGGAACGCGTCGCCGAGATTCGTGTCCGGTCCGACCGTCAGCACGACCCGCTCCGCCTCGCCCACCTTCATCACGGCATACTCGCCGACCCGCTCGTCGACCGTGAAGTCGAGTGCGTTCAGAGAGCCGATGAAGTCCGCGACGAACGCCGTGCTCGGCCGTTCGTAGATCTCGCGTGGCGCGGCGATCTGCTCGACCACGCCTCGGTTCATCACTGCGATCCGATCGGACATCGCGAGCGCTTCCTCCTGGTCGTGCGTGACGTACACGAACGTCGTTCCGAGCTCGTGCTGGATGCGCTTGAGCTCGAGCTGCATCGTCTTCCGCAGCTTCACGTCGAGCGCACCGAGCGGCTCGTCGAGGAGCAGGGCGGCGGGTAGGTTGATGAGCGCGCGGGCGAGAGCCACTCGCTGCTGCTGGCCGCCGGAGAGCTGGCCGGGCTTGCGTCGCTCGAGTCCCTCCAGCTCGACGACGCGGAGCATCTCGAGGACACGGCCCTTGTGGTACTGGCGCGGGACGCCCTTCGCCTTGAGACCGAACGCGACGTTGTCGTAGATCGACATGTGCGGGAAGAGGGCGTACTGCTGGAAGACCATGTTGACCGGTCGTCGATTCGCCCTCACCTCCGTCACGTCGGCTCCCTGGAGGAGGATGCGCCCCTCGTCGGGCACCTCGAACCCCGCGATCATGCGGAGAGTCGTCGTCTTGCCGCACCCGCTCGGGCCGAGCAGCGAGAAGAACTCGCCCTCGCCGATCGAAAGCGACACGTCGCTCACCGCGGCGGCCTTGCCGAAGCGCTTGCTGACGCCTTCGAGCGCGATCGCGACGCTTCGCTGCGTGGTCATGCGAGCCGAGTCTAATCCCGTCGCTCGAGGCGAACGGCGACCGCGGTGGCGCGAGTCGATGCCTACCCGGGGTCGACGAGAGCCCGAGGCGCTCGTACCTGGCCGCACGCTCGCAGGGCCGCTCGCACGCGCGGTACCCTCGGCGGGTGGGAGAGCTCGCCGCGGACGCCGGGATCACCTCGGAGGAGCTCGCCCTCGCGGCGCGCAACCACGCGATGCCTCTCGAGGCGCTGCGCTGGCCGGTCACGCCGGTCGGGCTGCACTACCTGCTGATCCACTTCGACGTCCCGCTCGTCGACGCCTCCTCCTGGCGGCTCGAGCTCGGCGGCCGCGTGCAGCGGCCGCTCTCGCTCTCGCTGGACGAGCTGCGCGCACGGCCGGCGGAGGAGCTCGTCGCCACGATGGAGTGCGCGGGCAACGGGCGCGCCCTGCTCGAGCCGCGGCCGCGGAGCCAGCCGTGGCTGACCGGCGCCGTCGGCACGGGGCGGTGGCGCGGGGCGCCGCTCGACGCGCTGCTCGCCGACGCCGGGCTCGAGGCCGACGCCGTCGAGCTCGTCTTCACCGGCCTCGACCGAGGCATCGACGGCGGCGAGGAGCAGCTCTATGCGCGCAGCCTGACGCCGGCCGACGCCGCCGGCTCGCTGCTCGCCTACGAGCTGAACGGGCAGCCGCTGCCGCCGCAGCACGGCTTCCCGCTGCGGCTCGTCGTCCCGGGCTGGTACGGGATGACGAACGTCAAGTGGCTCGGCTCGATCACGGCGGTGGAGACGCCGTTCGCCGGCTTCCAGCAGGTGGAGGCGTACCGGCTCCGGGCGGAGGAGGGTGCGGACGGGCCCCCGGTGACGCGGATGCAGCCGCGCGCGCTGCTCGTGCCGCCCGGCATCCCGGACTTCTTCACGCGCTCGCGGATGATCGAGCCCGGTTCGACGCGGCTCGAGGGACGCGCGTGGTCCGGCCAGGCTCCGATCGCCCGCGTCGAGGTCTCGACCGACGACGGTGAGACGTGGGCCGACGCCGAGCTTTTCCGCGACCTCGACTCACGCTGGGCGTGGTGCGGCTGGCGACTGATCTGGGAGGCCGAGCCCGGGGAGCACGTCCTCTGCTGCCGCGCCTACGACGAGGCGGGCAACGCGCAGCCGCTCGGCGCGAGCTGGAACGTCGGCGGCTACGAGAACAACGCCGTCCAGCGGGTTCCGGTCTCGGTCACCGGCCGGCCGTGATCACGGTCGCGCACGAGCAGCGCTTCGGGGTGCCGGTCGCCGTGGCCTTCGACTACGTCACCGACCCGCGCAACTGGCCGGCCTTCTGGCCGGGGCTGATCCGCGTCGAGGAGGGCGGCACGTGGGCGGCGCCTGGAGACGTCAGCCGCCTGCGCATGCGCCTGCTCGGCCGCGAGGTCGAGCTGCTGATGACGCTGCGGACATTCGAGCCGAATCGGCTCGTGGTCTACGACTCCACGCAGGCCGGGCTGCCGGACGCACGGCACGCCCGGCAGTTCGACGAGACGCCGGACGGCTTCGTCTACCGGCTGACGGTCGAGTACGAACCGCGAGCGGGTCTTCGCGGCCTGGCGGATCGAACCGTCGTCCGCCGCGGCGTTGCACGCGCGCTGCACCGGACCACACGCAACCTCGAGACGGCGCTCCCGCGCGCGTAGGACACCGAGCGGTCGCGTCGGCGCCGCTGGCATGATCCCGGACGTGCGTCGGGTGCTCGCCTGGGCGATCACGCTGCCGCTGACCGCGGCCGGGGTGCTCTGCGCCCACTCCCTCGCCTACGCGGCGCTCGGGGAGCCGCTCGGCGGCACGCACGCGTACCTCGAGCACGCGCCGCAGCTCCTCGCGGTACTCGTCAGCGTCGCGCTCGCGGCGCTCGTCTTCGAGACGCGCGGCGTGACGCGTCCCGGCTGGCCCTTCGCCGCCTTCGCGCTCGCGGCCTTCGCGGCGCAGGAGCACGCCGAGCGGCTCGTCCACACCGGCGACCTGCCGTGGCTCGCGACCCGCCCGGTGTTCCTGCTCGGGCTGGTGCTCCAGGTGCCCTTCGCCCTGGCCGCCTGGCTTGCGGCGCGCTCGCTGCTGCGCGTACGCGCGGCGCCGCGGTCCCGGCCGCCCGCGCTCCCGGCGCTTGCGTTCTCGTCCCTGTCCGTCGAGCCGCTGCCCGTCGCCTGCCCCGCGCGGGTGCGGCCGTCCGTCCGCGGGCCGCCGCCGCCCTCCTAGCCGACGTTCCCGGCCGCCCGTGCGCGGGCCCGACGACGACTGGAGGAAGGACATGCCTCGACACTTCGCACTGGCGGGCGCGCTCACGCTGCTGCTCCTGCTCGGCCTCGCGGCCTGCGGCGGAGACGACGACGCCTCGCCCGCGGCGACGGCGACCGAGACGACCACCGTCGCGCCGCCGCCGCCGCCTCCGCCGCCGCCACCACCGCCCGCTCCCGCCGCGGAGCGGATCGAGATCGTCGTCGAGGGCGGACGTCCGCAGGGCGGCATCGTCCGGCCGACGGTCTCGCAGGGCGACCGGGTCGTCCTCGTCGTCCGCTCCGACGTCGCCGACGAGGTCCACCTGCACGGCTACGACCTGAGCAAGGACGTCGCCGCCGGGGGCACGGCGCGGATCTCTTTCGTCGCCGACGTGCCGGGGCGCTTCGAGGTCGAGCTCGAGAACACGGGCGTCCAGCTCGCGGACATCACGGTCGAGCCGTGAGACGCCCTGGCTCGACTCCCGGCCGCGACAGCGGCCGGCTTCAGGGGTGTTCGCGCGGTCGGGGAGCCGCTGCCGCGGATTCCCGGCTCTGCGCAAGAGGTGGAGTCGAGCCGTGATCTTCGTCGCGCACGGAATCGGCGGCGTCCGCGACCTGCCGGTTCCCGCCTGGCTGTTCTTCTGGGGCGCGGCGATCGTGCTCGTCGTCTCGTTCGTTCTGCTCGGCGCGCTCTGGAAGCAGCCCCTGCTCGACCGGCTCGCGGCGGGGCGGCCGGCGCCGACCTGGCTCTCGCGCATCGTGCTGTCGCAAGCGCTCCGGGTCGTGCTCCAGCTCGCCTCCGCCGGTCTCCTCGTGCTCGTCTTCGCCGCCGCGCTCGTCGGCGACACCGACCCGTTCCGCAACCTCGCGCCGACGTGGATCTACGTGATCTTCTGGCTCGGCCTGCCGGCGCTCTCCGTCCTGCTCGGGAACGTCTGGCGCGCCCTCAGCCCGTGGCGGGCGATCGCCGACGGCGCCGTCTGGGCGTGGGAGCTCAGCGGTCGGCGCGCACGGCCGCTGTCGAGCTATCCGGAGCAGTTCGGGCGCTGGCCGGCAGCGGTGCTGCTGTTCGCGTTCGCCGCGCTCGAGCTCGCCTACAGCGATCCGTCCAGCCCGCGGGCGCTGGCGTTCGCGGTCGCGCTCTACACGTACGTGACCCTCTTCGGCTTCGCCGCGTTCGGGCGGCAGAGGTGGAGCGAGCGGGGCGAGGCCTTCGCCGTTCTCTTCTCCTACTTCGCCCGGATCTCGGCCTTCGCGGTGCGGGACGGACGGCTGCTGCTCCGCTGGCCGCTGAGCGGGCTCGCCGGCGCCGAGCCGGTGCCGGGCTCGGTCGCGTTCCTGGCGGTGATGCTCGGCACGGTCGGCTTCGACGGGTTCTCGCGGGCCAGCCAGTGGCAGAACCTGCTCTCCGACCTCGAGGGCCCGTACGTGCTCGAGAACCCGGATCTGGCCGACCTGATCGTGAGCGGCGCCAACCTGGTGGGGATGCTCGGCTTCGTCGTGCTCGTGGCGGGCGCGTACCTGCTCGCCTGCGCTGGAGCCCGCTCGATCGTCGACGCCCCCCGCTCGCTCGTACCCGACTTCCTGCTCGGGCTCGTGCCGATCGCGTTCGTCTACGTCGTCGCGCACTACTTCTCGCTGTTCGTGATCCAGGGGCAGTTCGCGTTCCCGCTGCTCTCCGACCCGTTCGGCAAGGGCTGGGACCTGCTCGGGACAGCCGACTACGTGCCGAACCTGGCGCCGTTCTCGCCCAACACCGTCTGGTACGTGCAGGTGGCCGCGCTCGTGGCCGGCCACGTCGCCGGGCTGGCGATCGCTCACGACCGCGCGGTGGCGATCTTCCGCGACCGCGGCGCAGCGCTACGCTCGCAGTACGCGATGCTCGCGTTGATGGTGCTCTACACCGTCGGCGGCCTCTGGCTGCTCTCCCGGGGATGATCGCCCACGGCGGCGTCTACGGCGCGATCGCCGAGGCGTTCCTCGCGCTCGCCGTCGCCGGGCTCTTCCTCTGGGTGTGGCTGCGCGAGCGCCGGCGCTCGCGTGCGGAGGGCCGGGGCCCGGCGGAGATGAACGACTAGAGGGCGTAGCGCAGGAACAGATGCGAGCCCGCGCGCCGGAGGGACACGAGCCGGCCCTCGACCTTCCGTCCCGGCAGGAACGCCGCCTCCTCGACCAGGGCGAGGCGGCTGTCGCCGCCGCCGCGCCCCGCGAGGAGCGGCGAGACGGTGAGGAAGAGATCGTCCACGAGCCCGGCGCCGACCAGGGCGCCGAAGACGGTCGGCCCGCCCTCGCAGAGGATCAGCCCGTGGCCGCGGGCGCGCAGCAGCTCGACCGCGCGCCCCACGTCGAGCGGCCCCTCGGCGCCGAGCGGGACGACCTCCGCCTTGTCCGGGAGGCGGCGGCGCAGCCGCGCCGCCCCGCGCTCGCTCGTCAGCACCAGTGAGCGCTCATCCAGGCCGGGATGGCCGGGGTCGAGCCGCCCGCTGCCGCTCAGCACCGCGAGCGTCGGCTGCGGGGCGAGGCCGAGCCCGCGGCGGAGCTCCGCGTAGAGCGGCGCCGCCGGAGGGTAGGCCCGCTCGGCCGTCCACCGGGAGCGCGGGGAGCCGTGCAGCGTGCCAGCGCCCACGAGCACGACGTCCGCCTGCGCGCGTAGGAGGCCCATCACGAACCGGTCCGCCTCGCTGCCGGCCGCGATCAGATGGCTCGACTGCACCTCGTCCGGCAGCGCGACGACGCCGTCGAGCGTCGAGACGAAGTTCACGCACAGCCTCGGCGCCGCGAGCGCCGGCGAGCCGCCGTAGGCGTCCTGCAGCTCGCCGGGCAGCGCGAGGTCGGCCTGGGGCGACTCCTCGAAGAGCAGCTCGAGCTCCGGCAGGCGCAGCGTGGCAGCAGTTGCCGTCACGGCTATGCCTGGATCCACCGACCTGCGCGGGGCGGTGCGGCCGTCTGGGCTCGCCAGGCCGCCTCCCGTCGGTGCTCCGGCCCCAGCGGGGCCTCCACCCGGCCGGTGCGCTCCGCGTCGCGGCGTCGCCGGCCGGGCCTCGGCCCGCCCGCCGCCGCCGCCCCGCGTCCTGGCGGCCCAGCCGAACGCCCCGCGATCATGCATCTCGGTGGATCCAGGCTCAGGCGGCCGGCTGTAGCGCGCCGGCGTCGATGGGCTCGCCGGTGCGGATCAGCTCGCGCGCGTCGTCGACGCGGTCGAAGAGGTTCCAGAGCAGCAGGCCGCGGGGCCTCCGTCGCTCGTCGACGTAGTAGACGACGCCCTGCTCGTGGAGGTCGCCCAGCTCGCTGACGGTGTCCAGCCGCGCGTCCAGCTCGCCCACGGCCTCGTAGCCGACGTCGAAGAGGTCGGAGTAGAAGAAGGGCAGGTGGTCGTACGGCTCCGCGGCGCCGGCCATGTTCGCGCCGACGCGCCGGCCATGGCTCTTCGCGTGGTCCTCGTGCTCGACCCGCGCGTCGCCGCCGAGGACGGCGCGCGGGAAGCGCGCGACGTCACCGGCGGCGAAGACGTCATCGCGCCCGCCGGCGCGGCCGAGCGCGTCGACGACGATGCCGTTCGAGACCGGCAGGCCGGCCGCCTCGGC
>DASTPC010000225.1:0-3173 GCA_035720085.1 Gaiellaceae bacterium | reverse complement strand
CATCACGAACCGGTCGGCAACTCCATCCCTTCGTCCGCGTACATCTGCGCGATGCCCCTGCGGACGCGGTCCCGCCGCGGCTCGCCGTCCCGAGCACGGAGGTCAGACGGGCAGTAGGCCGGCAGCGGCGCGCGCCGGTAGAGCCCGCTCCAGGTCTTCGACGTAACCGCCTCAGACGTCGGTGGATCGTTCGCGGTCAGCGACGCGCGCAGGTCGTCGTGCTTCTCCACCTCGACGAGCGGAGGCGCTCCCAGCCAAGCCCAGGCAGAGGGCGCCGAGGCATGACCCGCAGCGACCAGGACGCCGACGACGAGGACAGCTGCAGGCAGGCGAGCGCTCACGCGCCCGAACGGGTGATTCGTGGACCTACGAAGCCACGCGCCCGGCCGCGCTGCGAGCGATCAAAGCTGGAAGCGCAGGAAGTAGCGGTAGTAGAGGACGAAGCCGAGCGCGCAGAGGATGGCGCCGACGATCCAGAAGCGCACCATGATCTTCGTCTCCGACCAGGCCTTCAACTCGAAGTGGTGGTGGATCGGAACCATCAGGAAGACGCGCCTGCCGGTGCGCTTGAAGCTCGCGATCTGGATCATCCACGTCAGCGCCTCGATCAGGTAGACGCCGCCGATCAGCACGAGCAGCACCTCCGTCTCGGTCATGATCGCGAGCCCGGCGATGGCGCCGCCGAGCGCCATCGAGCCGGTGTCCCCCATGAAGACCTCGGCGGGAAAGGCGTTGTACCAGAGGAACCCGATCACGCCGCCGATCAGCGCGGCGGCGAAGATCGCCGGGTCGAGCAGGTCGTCGCTCCGCTCGGCCGGGATGGGGCTGGAGCGGATCCAGGTGACCGCGGCGATGGCCGCCAGCGTGACGAGCGAGATCATCGCCGTGCCCGCCGCGAGCCCGTCGATCCCGTCGGTCAGGTTGACGCTGTTCGCGGTGCCGGCGATGACGAGGAAGAGGAACGGGTAGTAGAGCCAGTGGAGGTCGATGTTGACGTCGACGATCGGGAAGTAGATCTCCGTGTCGAGGTGGTCGACCTGCGTCACGACCCAGCCCACGCCGACGGTGATGACGGCGAGGAGCAGCATCTTCCAGCGCCCCGCGAGGCCGAGCGAGCGGCGGCGGCGCACCTTCAGGTAGTCGTCGGCGAAGCCGATCAGGCCGCAGCCGAGGGTGACGAAGAGGAGCCCCAGCCCGGGCAGCGTGTACAGCGACGCCGCCAGGAACGGCAGCACTGCTGCGAAGAGGATCAGGAGCCCGCCCATCGTCGGCGTTCCCTGCTTGACGATGTGCCCGGCCGGGCCTTCGGCGCGGATCTGCTGCCCGACGCCGGCGCGGCGCAGCCACTCGATGAACTTCGGCCCGACGACGACGGCGATCACCATCGCGGCCAGGCCGGCGATCAGGACGCGAACCATGCGGGTGAGGCTAACGTCCCGAGATCGCCCATTCCGCGGCGATGTTCGCCAGACGCGCGGGGATGCCTTCGAGGCCGACCGCGCGGGAGGCCTTTACCAGCACCGCGTCGCCGGGGCGCAGCAGGTCACCGGCGAGCGCCGTCGCGGCGTCGGCGTCCGCCACCCAGCGCTCGGCCCCGTAGAGCCGCGCCAGCTCGCCGACAGCGACCACCTCGATCCCGAGCGACCCGGCGAGCGCCGCGGCCGCGCGATGGTAGCCGGGCGCCGTGTCGCCGAGCTCGGCCATGCCGCCGAGGAAGGCGAGGCGGCGGCGGCCGTCGGCGCGCTCGGCGAGGTCCTCGAGCGCCGCCCGGACCGAGCTCGGGTTCGCGTTGTACGCGTCGTTGACGACGAAGCCGCCGCCGGGCAACGGCAGCTCCTCGCCTCGCCAGCGCGACAGACGGATCTGCGAGGCGCCCTCCTGCGCGCGGTCGAGCGGGAGCCCGAGCGCGTCGTAGGCGGTCAGCGCCGCGAGCGCGTTCGCCGCCATGTGCCGCGAGTCGAAGGGCAGGCGGAGGACGACCTCGCGTCCGCCGACGGCGAAGCGCCACCCCTCCGCCGCGCGCTCGACGCCGGCGGCCTCGAAGCGGCGGACTTCGAGGTCGTCGCGGCGGAGGTACGGCTCGAGCAACGGCTCGCCGGCGGGCACGACGGCGATCCCCCCGGGCGGGAGCGCCTCGATCGCTTCCGCATTCGCGCGCGCGACGTTCTCCACCGTGCCGACGAGCTCGAGGTGCTCCGGCCCGATCTGCGTGACGAGGGCGACGTGCGGCTGCACGATCGCGCAGAGCTCCGCGATCTGGCCGAGGCCGCGCATGCCGAGCTCCGCCACGAGCACCCGCGTCTCCGGCTCCAGTCGGCAGACGGTCAGCGGCAGGCCGATCTCGTTGTTCTGGCTGGCCTCGGCGAAGACGGTCGGCGTGACGGCGGCGCAGAGCGCGCCGAGGATGTCCTTCGTCGAGGTCTTGCCCGTCGAGCCCACGACGGCGACGACGCGCGCGCTGGAGCGTGCCCGGACGAGGCCGGCGAGGGCTGCCAGGGCGGCGTGCTGGTCGCCCGGCAGGAGCGTCGCCGCGCCGCGCTCCCGCGCGTCGCCGAGGTAGCGGACGCCGGTGTTGAGCGCCACGAACAGGTCCCCCGGCCGCGCGACCCGCGAGTCGGCATGGATCCGGGTGACGACGCGGGCGGGCGGCTCGCCGTCGAGCACGCCCAGGCCGAGCGCCTCGACCTCCTCGAACGGGACCGGGATCACCGCTCGCGCGCGTCGGGCCGCGCGAGCTGCTCGCGGAGCGCCGCGCGCGCCTCCTCGCGGTCGTCGAACGGGTGGACGACGCCGGCGACCTCCTGGCCCTGCTCGTGGCCCTTGCCGGCGACCACGACGACGTCGCCGGCCTCGGCCAGCTCGACGGCGCGGCGGATCGCGGCGCGCCGGTCTGGGTCGATCTCCACCCCCGCGCCGGCGCCCTGCAGGACGTCCTCGATGATCCGCAGCGGCTCCTCCGAGCGGGGGTTGTCGGAGGTGACGATCGCGACGTCGGCCAGCTCGGCCGCGATCTTGCCCATTAGCGGACGCTTGCCGCGGTCCCGGTCGCCGCCCGCTCCGAAGACGACGATCAGCCGCCCCTCGCCGAGGTCGCGCGCGGCGCGCAGCACCGTCTCGAGCGAGTCCGGCGTGTGCGCGTAGTCGACCACGACGGCGAACGGCTGGCCCTCGGC
>DASTPC010000224.1:0-18433 GCA_035720085.1 Gaiellaceae bacterium | reverse complement strand
GCGGCCTCCGCCTCGTCCGGGCGCAGCAGGCCGCCGGCGTCGACGACGGCGGTCACGCGGCCGGTGGCGGCGTCGATCCGCACGATCAGGTCGGTCTGCCAGACGTTCGCGTACACCGATCCGCGCACGCACTCCAGCTCGTTAAGGCGCTCCACCGGGCCGGGCGGGAGGCCGGCGAGCACGCGCTGCGGCCCGTCGACCTCGACGCGCACGCGCCGGAGCGGCCGGAAGGTCGCCGGGTCGCGGAAGGTGAGGGTCGGCGTGCCGTCGCTGGTCACGAGCCGGCGGCCGTCGAAGCAGATCCCCCAGCCCTCCCCGTCGAGCCGAAAGCTGCCGCGGCGGCGCAGGCTCGCCCGGTCGTGGACGAGCGCGACGCGCTCGCGCCAGGTCAGCTGGACGATCCGGTCGCCGACGACGGTCAGGCCCTCGCCGAACAGGGTCGGTGCCAGCCGGCGCTGCCGCAGCACCCGCCCGGTCGACCGCTCCACGCGGCGGACGGACGAGCGGCCGTAGAGCCCGGTGCCCTCGACGAGGCGCCCCCGGTCGAGCTCGAGCCCCTGCGTGAACGCGTCCGGGTCGTGCGGGAGGGCCCGGACGACCTGTACCCCGAGCGCGACCGGAGTCGAGCCGGCTGCCGAGACAGGCGCCGCGCCCCCGGTCGCGAGCACGGCGCCCGAGGCCAGGGCGGCGAGGGTGAGGAGCCGGCGCACGCGTACACGGTGCCAGACCGTGCTCCGCCGACGCCGCCCGGCCTGGTACGGGGGGCTGGGAGGCGGTACAACCCGCGGGTGAGCCGAGAGTTGCCGGTCGACAGGTTCGGGCAGATCTTCAACACGATCCCGGACCTCGCGACGCCCGTGCAGGTCGAGGCGTCGCTTCGCGAGATCCTCGAGGACCCGGCGCTCCGGCT
This sequence comes from Gaiellaceae bacterium, assembly GCA_035720085.1. Lineage (GTDB taxonomy): Bacteria > Actinomycetota > Thermoleophilia > Gaiellales > Gaiellaceae > Gaiella. The sequence continues at coordinate 17,523 of DASTPC010000224.1, read as the reverse complement.
CTACTGGTGGGACTGGGAGCGGGAGGTGTACGTCGACGTGCGCGGCGTCCCGGCCGAGGCTCTGGCGGCTGACGGGCAGGTCGTGACCGCGGTGGAGTACCCGAGCCGCAAGGTCGGTGCGCTCGCGCACGACCCGGCGCTCCTCGAGCTCCCCGACTTCCTCCGCTTCCTCGTCCCGGCGATGCGGATCGCGATGGAGCGCGACCGCCTCTACCGCGAGCAGGCTGAGCGGCTCGACCAGCTGCGCGCCTCGCGGCTGCGGCTCGCCTCGGCGGCCGACCAGGAGCGGCGGCGGCTGCAGCGCAACCTCCACGACGGCGCGCAGCAGCGCCTGATCGTCGCGCTGCTGGGACTGCGGGGCCTGGAGGAGCGCCTCCGCGGCGACGCGGAGCTCGGGCCCGTCGTGGGCGCGGCCCGCGCCGAGCTCGAAGGCGCGATCGAGGACCTCCGGGAGCTCGCCCGGGGGCTCCACCCGCCGCTCCTCGCGCAGCGCGGCCTCGCCGCCGCGATCCGGGCGGGCGCGGGCAGGGCGGCGCTGCCGGTGGAGCTCGAGCTCGACATCGGCGACGCGCTGCCGCACGCCGTCGAAGCGGCCGCGTACTACGTCTGCGCCGAGGCGGTCACGAACGCGACCAAGCACGCGTCCGCCACGCGCGTGACGCTCGCGCTTCGACGCGTCGACCGCACGCTCGTGGCCGAGATCGGCGACGACGGCGTCGGCGGCGCCAGGATCGAGCCGGTCGACGACGCAACCGGCCTGCGGGGCCTTGCAGACCGCGTCGAGGCGCTCGGCGGCCGCCTCGAGGTCGACAGCCCCCCGGGGCACGGGACGCGCATCCGTGCGACCTTCCCGCTCGACCGACCCGACGGGCGGGAAACCGCTCCCGCTTCATCACCGGCCTGATCGGTGCCACGATACGGCGGTGAGCTCGGCCGCTCCACAGGCAACCACGACCGCCGTCGACCCGCTGCGCCCGTTCGTCGCGCGGATCGCGGTCGACTGGCTGCGGAGCTCCCCCGAGCAGCGGACGCGCGCCTACGAAGGCACGATGGTGTTCGCGGACGTGTCCGGCTTCACCGAGCTCACCGAGCGGCTGTCGCGCCGCGGGCGGGCCGGCTCCGAGGAGATCGCGACCGTGCTCGACGCGGCCTTCGCCGAGCTCGTCGCCGCCGCCTACGCCTACGACGCCGACCTGCTCAAGTGGGGCGGCGACGCGCTCCTGCTGCTCTTCCGGGGCGACGGCCACGCCGAGCGCGCGACGGCCGCCGCCACGCGGATGCAGCAGGCGCTCGAGCAGATGCGGCGCCTCCGAACCTCGGTCGGGCCGGTGCGCCTGCAGGTCTCGATCGGCGCTCACTCGGGCACCTTCCAGCTCTTCCTCGTCGGCGACGTCCACCGTGAGCTCGTCGTCGCGGGCGCGGACGCGACGGCCACCGTCCGCACCGAGGGGATCGCCGACGCCGGCGAGATCGCGCTCAGCCAGGCCACGGCGGCGCTGCTCGACCCCGCTCTCCTCGGCGTCCCCAAGGACGAGACGATCCTGCTCGCCGGCGAGCCGCGGCTGCCGCCGATCGTGCCGCCCTACTTCGACCCGTCGGGCGTCGACCTGGCCCGTCTGCTCCCGTCCGAGTACACGCACGAGCTGCGCGGCGAGCCGCCCGATCCCGAGCTGCGGCACGTCGCGATCGCGTTCGTCGAGCTCCTCGGCACCGACCGCTTGCTCGAGACCGAAGGGCCGGACGCGCTGGCCGACGCCCTGGACGAGCGGATCGGGGCGATCCAGCAGACCTGCCTGCGCTTCGGCGTCACCTTCGCGCAGACCGACATCAGCTCCAACGCCGTCAAGGTGATCCTGCTCACCGGGGCTCCGCGAAGCGCGGGCGGCGACGAGGAGGAGCTGCTGCTGCGGGCGGGCCGCGCGATCGTCGAGCGGCCTGGGCGCCTCCCCGTCCGGATCGGCGTCAACTCCGGGCGCGTGTTCGCGGGCATCGTCGGACCGGCGAGCCGCCGCACGTACACCTTCTACGGCGACGCGACCAACACCGCGGCGCGGATCATGGCGCGCGCGCCCGCGGGAGGCCTGCTCGCCCGCAGGGAGATCCTCGACGGCGTCCGGACCTCCTACGCGCTCCAGGCGGTCGAGCCGTTCGCGGCGAAGGGGAAAGCCGAGCTGGTGCATGCAGTCGACGTCGGCGAGGCGGTCGGCCAGCGCGAGCACGCCGCGGAGGGCCCCTTCGTCGGCCGCGAGGCCGAGCTGGGCCTGCTGCTCGAGGCCCTCGGCCACGCACGCGAAGGCACCGGCGGCCTCGTGGTCGTCCGGGCGGACGCCGGCCTGGGCAAGTCGCGGCTGCTCGGCGAGCTGCGCTCGTGGATCGTCGGCCTCCGGAACGTCGGCGTGCAGTGCGAGCAGATGGACTCGGACCGACCCTATTCGGCGGTCGGCACGGTGCTGGCGCGGGCGCTGCAGCTCGGCGCACACGCGTCGGCGGCGGAGCTGGAGGCCCGGCTCCGCCACGCGATCGCCCTCCGCGCCCCGGCGCTCGAGCCCTGGCTGCCGCTGCTCGGCCTCCCGCTCGGGCTCGAGCTGCCGCCGACGCCCCAGACCGCCCGCCTCGAGGAGCGGTTCCTGCCCGAACGGATCGCGGAGACCGTGGAGGCCTTCCTCCGCGCGCTCGTCCCGGACACGGCGATCGTGGTCATCGACGACGCGCACTGGCTCGACGAGGCCTCGAACGAGCTGATCGGGCGCATCGCCCGCGACCTCGACACGCTGCCGTGGCTGATCCTCGTCGCCCGCCGCGACCGCCCGGGCGGCTTCCGGGTTCCCGAGGGCGTCGAGGCGATCGACGTGCCGCTCGAGCCGCTCACGCCCGAGCTCTCGCGCGAGCTCGTCGACCGCCTGACCGAGGATGCGCCGCTGCCGCCCCACGTGGTCGAGGGCGTCGCAGAGCGCTCGGGCGGCAGCCCGCTCTTCCTCACCGAGCTGGTCGGCGCCGTCCGTGCGGGCGGCGACCTGGCCGCGCTGCCCGGCTCGGTCGAGGCCCTGATGGCGGTGCAGATCGACGAGCTGCCGCCGGCCGACCGCTCGATCCTGCGCCACGCGGCCGTCGTCGGCGGCCGCTTCGAGCTCGAGACGCTGCTGCACACGCTCGGGCTCGACGCGCCCGAGGGCGCGAGCGTCCTCCTGCGCCTCGAGGACTACCTCGTCGTCGACGACGAGGGGATCGTCCGCTTCCGCCACGGCCTGCTACGCGAAGCGGCCTACGAGGGGCTCCCTTTCCGGCGCCGCCGCGACCTGCACGAGCGGGTGGGGACGGCCCTCGAGCGCGAGGCGGGCGAGCACGCCGACACGATCGCCGGCGTGCTCTCGCACCACTTCTACGAGGCCGCCGACTGGGAGCGCGCGCGACGCTACGGCTGGCTGGCCGGTCGCCACGCGAAGGACGTGTACGCGAACGTCGACGCAGCGGTTCAGCTCGAGCGGTCGCTCTCGGCCGCCCGGCGCCAGCGCAAGCTGCCGCCGGAGGAGGTGACCCGGATCGCGGAGGCGCTCGGCGACGTCCGCGTGGCGCTGGGCGAGTTCGAGCCCGCCCTGGAGGCGTTCCAGATCGCGCGGCGCCGGCTCGACGGGGACGCCGTCGAGGAGGCGCGGCTCCTGCACAAGGAGTCCTACGTGCCCTACCGGCTCGGACGCTACCCGGAGGCACAGCGGCGCCTCGAGCGCGGCCTCGAGCTGCTCGAGCCCGTCCACAGCGTCCCGGCGATGGCCACGCGCGCCCGCATCGAGGCGCGGCGCGCCGCGGTCGAGCAGGCCCAGGGGCGGCTGCGCGAGACGATCGCCTGGGCCGAGCGCGCGATCGAGGACGCCGAGGTCGGCGAGGCGAAGGACGCGCTCGCGCACGGCCTCAACGTCCTCGACTCGGCGTTCGTCGCCCTCGGGCAGCCGGACCGGGCGACCCACGGCCGGCGCGCGCTCCAGCTCTTCGACGAGCTCGGCGAGCTCAGCCAGAAGGCCGGCCTCCTGAACAACCTCGGCATCCTCGCCTACTACGCCGGCCACTGGGACGAGGCGCTCGAGTCCTACCGCGAGGCGCACGACGCGTGGGAGCAGGCCGGCGACCGCTGGGCCGCCTCGTTCGCGGCGTCGAACATCGCCGAGGTGCTCTCCAGCCAGGGCCGGCTCGAGGACGCCGAGCCGCTGCTGCGGGACGTGCTGCGCGTCAGCCAGGCGGCGGGCACGCGGTCGCGGGTCGCGACCGCGCTCGCCGAGCTCGGCAAGCTCGAGGCGCGCCGCGGGGAGATCGCCGAGGCGCTGGAGCGCCTGCGCGACGCCCGCGCGATCTTCGCGGAGCTCGGCGAGGACGGCGGCGCGTTCGACGTGGACGGGCGGATCGCCGAGGCGCTCGTCCTCGGCGGCGACGCCGAGCGCGCCTCGGCGCTCGCGCTCTCCACGCTGCCGCGGGCCGAGGAGTCCGACGCCGGCTCGCTCGCGGTCCCCGTGCTGCTCCGCGCCCTCGGGCTCGCCCACCTGCTCGCCGGCCGGCTCGAGCCGGGCTGCGACGCGCTGCGGCGCAGCGTCGCCGCCGCCGAGGCGGTCGGGTCGAACTACGACGTCGCCGTCGCGCTCGACGCCCTCGTCCACGCGGAGCGGCTGGCCGGCGCCGAGGACGGCGTCGCCGCCCGCCGCGACCAGCTCTTCGACCGCCTCGGGATCGTCTCGACCCCGCTGCCCCGGATCTCCTCGTGAGACGGCGGGCCCGCGCACGGGCCCGCCGTCTCAGCGAGCCTCAGCTCTCTAGCCGTTCCACCAGGACGGGTCGTACGGGAAGGGGACGCGGAAGAGGAACTCCGCGCCGCCCTGCACGCTCGTCCGCGACGCGAAGCACGGCGAGTCGCCCGTGCCCGGAGTCGTCGCCGGGCAGTTCGGCAGCAGGCCGAGGTACCGCGTGTCGAGGTCGCCGTCGCCGTCGAAGTCGTACGTCGTCGACGGCGAGAGCGTGCCGTCCTTCGTCGTGAACGGCAGGTTCGTGCCGAGGCAGATGTCCATCAGCGCGAGCCCGTTGTTGGCCTTGAACTGGCGGACCGACTTCGGGATCGTCACGAGCACCTCGGTAACGCCGGCGAGCGGCCGCACGTCGAGGTTCACGCCCGGCCCGATCAGGTCGTCCAGGCCGGCGCAGAACCCGGCCGGCGGCGCGCCGCCGAGGTCGACCAGGAGCATCTCCGTGAAGCCCTGGGTGTTGCCGTTGTTGAGGGTCGTCGAGCGTGCCTGGACCTTCTGGTCACCGAAGTCCTTCGTCGTCACGCACTCCGGGTCGGTGTTCGGGCAGATCGCGCCCGCGTCGCCGATCTGGAAGCCCACGCTCGTCACGGAGCCGTAGCCGCTCGCCGACGCGACCAGGCGGTAGAAGCCGGACGTCGCGATCGAGAGGTCGTCGAACGTCGCGACCCCACCGACGAGCGGCTGCGAGAGCGTGCCAGAGAGGCCGGTGCCGCTCTGCAGGGCGACCGAGACCGTGCCGGTGGCCCCCGCAATAGGGTTGCCGTTGCCGTCGACCACGTCGACCTCGACCGGCGGGCCGGACGGATCGAGGTCGGCACCGGTGATCGTCGCTCCCGCGACCGCGTTCTGCGGCTGCGTGCGGAAGCGCAGCGCACAGCCGCCGGTGACGACGGTCGTCAGGTTAGACGGCTCCACGCGGACGAAGTCGTTGCCCGGCGGGCCGCTGAAGTTGTTCGACTGCTTGGCCGTCACGCCCCACGTGTACGAGCCGCCCACGCACGGCACCGTCACGTCGACGAGGACGGTCTTCGAGGCCCCCGGCAGGATGCCGAGGTTCCGCAGGAAGACCGTCGTCCCGGTGAACGACGACCCCGCGGGCAGCGGCCCCGTGCTCAGCTGGGCGTCGTCGATCGCCGAGCCCCAGGCCGCGGGAATCGTGACGTTGGCCGAGCCGAGCGTCTGCGGGGACGCCTTGTTCTCGATGGTGAACTGGAACGTCTGCGTGCCACCGCCGCCGACCGGCGACGGGGCGACGTTGGCCGTGTAGGGCTTCGTCGTCGTCGCTGCGCTGCCGGCGCCGCCGAGCAACCCCGCCGCCAACACCGCAAGCCCAACGAGCAGCGCGACGGCCCCCTTTCGAGTGCCTCCCATCCCTCCCGCCTTTCTCACAACACCGCAGAGCGCGAGCCTCGGAGCTCGCCCGCGCCGGACGTGTCATGGTAGGGCATCGTCGGGGGCGTTACAAACCCGCGAAGCCGCTCGGGTGGGCTTTCCGCCGGGCCTCGCTCGCGCCGCGAGGCTGCTATCGGCGCCGGCTCAGCCGTTCCAACCAGCTCGGGTCGTACGGCGCCCGCACTTCGAAGGCGAGGCGGGCGCCGCCGAAGACACTCTGGCGGAACAGCGTGCACGGCGTCGCCGGCGTCCCCCGCTTCGGGCAGTCCGGCATGATCCCGTAGCTCACCCCTCCGACCGGCACCGACGTGCCGCCACCGCGCGTCGGGAACGGCAGGTTCGTGCCGAGGCAGGCGTCGATCAGCGAGAGCCGTTGCTTGGCAGGAGCTGACGGACGCTCTTCGGGATCTCGACGGTGACGACCAGCCGGTCCGACAGCGGCAGCCCCCGACACGATCCCGGCGACGGCGGTGACCACGAGCGGGCCGGAGCCGACCCTCCCGCCGTTTGCCGCGAACCCGGCCGCGCGGTACCGCGGCGCCGCCGGTCATTGGTACGCGCCTGCCCGACGGGCTACAAGGTCGGCAGGGCGTCAGCCGGGCGGAGCGCCGCCCGGGAGCTCGACCGAGGAGGGCTCGAGGATCTTCTGCCGGCGCCACTCGAGCACGTCGAGCACGATCACCTGGATGGCGCCGGCGAGCGGGATCGCGCCCAGCGCCCCGATCACGCCGGCGAGCTTCGCGCCGATCAGCACGGCGATCAGCACGGCGAGCGGCGACAGCTGCACCGTCTTGCCGTACACGAGCGGCTGGATCACGTGGTTCTCGAGCTGCTGGTAGACGATCATGAAGACGAGCACGACGATCCCGGCGGTGGTCGAGTCGAGGAACGCGACGGTGGTGACGATCACGGCGGCGATGGTCGCGCCGGCGAGCGGGATCAGGTCGAGCAGCGCCACGATCAGCCCGAGCGCGAACGCGTAGGGCACGCCGAGCGCGAGCAGCACGATGGTCGAGGTGACGCCGGCGATCAGGCTGATCGCCAGGTTGCCGGTCACGTAGCCGCCGACCGTGCGGTAGATGTCCGTCCCCACCCGCCGCCAGCGCGCCTGCTGGTGCTCCGGCATCAGCGAGTAGAAGCGTTCGACCCAGGTCGGGCCCTCGAGCAGCATGAAGAGCGTCAGGAACGCGATCGTGACGATGGCGACAATCGCGTTGACGATGCTCTTCGTCACCGAGAGCGCCGTGCTGGAGAGGCCGAGGACGCCCGAGACGCCGCTCTTCTCGATCGCCTCGCGGATGCGCTCGACCAGGTGGTAGTCGCGCTCGAGGAAGCCGAGCCGACCGCGCCCTTCCGTAATGTCCTCCACGTAGCCCGGCACCGCCTCGGCGAAGTCGTTCACCTCCTGGATCAGGGTCGGGACGAAGGTGGCGCTGATGCCGACGATCGCGAGCAGCGTCGCCAGGTAGACGATCCCGACCGCCGCGCCGCGCCGCTTGACCACCCCGCGGCGCAGCAGCCAGTCGACCGGCGGGTTGAGCGCCATCGCCAGGAAGAGGGCGATCAGGATCCAGATCAGCACGCCGCGCGTCGCGCTCAGGAGCTGGATCAGGACGATCGTGGCCAGGATCAGCCCGATCACGACCAGGATCGCGCGCGGCCGGAAGCGGACGAGGCGCTCTTCCACGCGCCGAGCGTACGGAGGCGTGCGGACGTGCTAGCCGGCGCGCAGGACCAGCGGCGCGCACGGCCGCCCGCCCGCGTCGACGACGCTGCGGCCGGCGGCCGTCTTGGGCGTCACGGTGAGCGTCCGCGCCCTGACGACGACTTCCGCGTAGCCGTACTGGTCGACGTTCACGCACGGCAGCCCGAGCCCGCGCGGCGGCGGCGGCTTGAAGAAGAGCGCCGTCACGAAGCCGGCCGTGCCGCGCGCGCCGAGGAAGCCGTCGATCTCGCGCCCGTACGTGTTCGTCGCGACGGGCCCGGTGACGACCTCCCAGATCCCGGTGCTCACGGGCGCCGCCGAGAGCGTGCCGGTCCGGAGCTCGCCGACCATGTGCGCGTGGGCGTCGGTCGTCAGCACGACGGTGTTCCCCACCTCCTGCAGCAGCCGCAGCAGCCGCGTGCGCTCGGCCGCATACCCCTCCCAGCGGTCGTAGGGCAACACGTACAGCTCCTGCAGCGGCACCTCGTTGACGATCACCTTGAACGTCGCGGTCGAGGCGCGCAGGTCGCGCTCGAAGCGGGCGAGCTGGGCGGCTCCGAGCATCGTCCGGCTCGGCGAGGCGAGCGCCTCGAGACACGCAGCCGTGGGCGGCTGCGCCAGGCTGGGAGCGAGCGTCGCGAAGCCGGCGCGGAGCGCGGCGGGCACCGTCGGCGCCAGGTCACCGTTGCACGGCCCCGTTGCCTTGGCGCTCCGGAACGAGCGCTCGTCGAGGAAGAACAGCTCCAGGTTCCGGCCCCAGCGGACGTGGCGGTAGAGGCCGGTCCGGGACGTGTACGCGACCGGCGCGTAGTCACGGAACGCGCGGACGCCCGCGCGGTAGAGCGTGTCGCCGTGCTCGGCGCGGGCGAAGTCGTTGACGAACTCGTGGTCGTCCCAGTGGCTGTAGAGGCCGGCGGCCGCGCGCAGCCGGCGCAGCGGCTCGAGCGCCAGCCCGAGGCGGTACTTGGCGCGCTTGGCGGCCACGCTGCGCGCGGGCGCCGCGCCGCCGACGCCGCTGTCGGAGTAGATCGTGTCGCCGAGGTTGACGTTGAAGTCGTTGCCCTCGGCAGCCATCCGGGCGTACGTCTCGAAGCCGTTGAAGGCCGGCTTGCCGTTCGCCGCGGGCGTCGCGTCGGCGTCGCCGCTGAGCGCGAAGCGGACGGTGGCGTCGCCGCCGGGAGCGGGCGCCGTGCGGAAGCTCCCGGCCGGGCTGACGAGCTCGCCCTGGCGGAAGCGGTAGCGGTACTGCGCGCCGGGCTGGAGGCCCGCCACGGCGACCGTCACCGTGCGGTCGGCGGCGGCGGTCGCGCGGGCCTGGCGGACCGAGGCGCCCGCGAAGGACGCGCTGCGGGCGAGCTCGAGCCGGACGGGGCCGACGGCCGGGGCCCGTGTCCAGAGGAGCGCCGAGGCCGAGCGGATCTCGCCGGCGGCGACGCCCTCGGCGAAGCCGCCCACGGGCGCTCGGGCACCTCCCGACGCGGCGGGCAGCGTCAGCGCGGTGATTGCGAGGCCGAGGAGTGCGAGCGCGCGCACGACGCGGAAGGCTACGTGCTTCGGCCGGCGGGGCCGCCGAGCGCGACCTCGTCGTCCTCGTGATGCTCCTGCTCGGCGAAGAAGCGGAAGCAGAGGACCGCGAAGACGGCGAAGAAGACGACAGCCTGCTCGCTCGCCATCGTGATCCCGCCGAGCTGCTGGTCGGCGATCCGCGACAGCCCCCAGAGCCGCTCCGGCGCGTCCGCGTAGAAGTCGTAGACCGGCTCCGGGACGAGCGCCAGCACGAGGCCGAGCGGCGCCGAGAGCACGAACGCGGCGAACACGTAGACCGCCCGGCGCACGCTCGGGAGCCGGTGCGGCTCGTCCTGGAACACCGACCACCAGAGCGCGACGCCCGTGAGGAAGTACGTCGCGTGCTCGAGGTGGAGCAGCGAGTGCGCGTGGCCGAGCGCGGCGTCGTAGACCGGCGGGACGTGCCAGAAGGCGTAGGTGCCGAGCCAGAGCGGCAGCGCGACGAGCGGGTGCGTGAGCACCCGGACGGCCCCGGCGCGGCCCGCGACCGCCGCCAGCGCCGGCGGGATCCCGAGCACGACGAGCAGCGGCGCCCACTCGGCGAGGACGACGTTCTGCAGCAGGTGCACCCAGAGCAGGTAGCGGAGCGCGATCGTCTCGAACGGCGTGATCGTGATCGCGAGCAGGAGCGCCATCGCGGCGAGGAAGCTCGCCGTGCGCCACGGGCCCGCCGGGTAGCGGCCGGGGCGCGTAAGCCACAGGTAGGCGACGGTCGCGGCCGGGACGAGGAAGAGCGCCTCGGGATTCCACGACCACGCGTAGGGATCCACGCCGCTACGCTAGCTCTCCTCCGCGGGTGTAGCTCAATGGTAGAGCCCCAGCCTTCCAAGCTGGCTACGCGGGTTCGATTCCCGTCACCCGCTCCTCCTCGTTCCCGTCATCGGCCCGACGGCGGGTCCCGCCCCCGGCGCGCCACTCGTCGCGGGTCGGCAGGCGGCCGGCCTCGCGCGCTGCGAGCACGCAGGCGGTGTGGGCGTGGCGCCGGCGGTTCCCGTCGGCCTCGGGCGCGATCAGGACGTGGTCGCTCATCGCGTGCAGAAGCTCGCCGCAGAAGGGGCAGGTGTACGTGGCGGGCTTCTCGCTGCGCACCCGCCGCACTGCCCACCAGCGAGCTTCCGCTCCCTCCGGCACGGCGACATTCTCGTCGGCAGTACCGTCGAGGTGTGAACAAGGACGTGAAGGCGTTCGTGCGCAGGCTCGAGCGGGCGGGGCTACGCGTCGAGCGCTCGGGCAGCGGGCACTACCGCGTGCGGACCAGTGAAGGCGCGACGGTCGCGTTCGTCCCCTTCTCGCCTTCGACGAACCGCTGGCGCGCGAACACGCTCGCGCAGCTGAGGCAACGCGGGATCGAGCTCGACCCGGAACCCTAGGCAGGCTGCGCGAGGCGGCGGAACTGCTCGACCACCGCGGCCGGGTCGGCGAAGTGGCCGAGCTCGCGCTCGACGACCAGCTCGGCGCCGGGGACGTGGCGGGCGAGCCACTCGCCGTGGCCGGCCGGCACCAGGGCGTCCTCGGCGCCGTAGACGATGCGGGTCGGCACGCGGATCTCGGCGACGTCGAAGCCCCAGCCGGAGACGAACGCGAGGTCGTCGTCGACCCAGCCCCACGCGCCGTTGCGGAAGGCCTCGCCGAACGCCTCCCGGATCACGCCCGCCAGCTCGGGGCGCGCGAGTGCGGCACGGTCGACCGGCGCGAGCTCCCAGTCGTCCCCGAGCACGGCCGATGCCTCCGCCTCGATCCGGGCGAGCAGCTCCGCCGCCTCGCGCTCCAGCTCGCGGGCGGCCACCTCCTCGCCGGCGAGCGCCCAGCTCGTCTCGCGGACGTTGTTCGCGTCCATCCCCTCGAACCAGTCGAGCCCGGCGGCGTCGAAGGGCGCGATGCCGACGACGGACTCCGCCCGCACGACCCGCTCAGGCAGCCGCGCGGCGACCGCGAGCGAGTGGGGCCCGCCGCCCGAGCGGCCGGTGACGGCGAACCGGTCGAGACCGAGGTGGTCGGCGATCGCCTCGACGTCGGCCGCGCAGTCCACGACCCTCCGCCCGCGGTGGCGGTCCGAGCCGCCGTAGCCTGGCCGGTCGTAGGTGATCACCCGCACGCCCGCGTCCGCGTAGCGGCCCTCGTCGGGGTGGCGCCAGAGCCGCGAGGTCGGCGTGCCGTGCAGCGAGAAGACCGGGAAGCCCTCCGGGTCACCCCATTCGGCGAACGCGAGCGTCCGTCCGTCGCGTGCCGTCGCCTGCTGCCGTCGCCGCTCCACGGTGGCGGAGCCTACTCCTCGCCCTTGCTCTCAACGGCCGCTGGCGGAGAAATGCTGGTAGTCCTGCGGGCTCGACCAGCGGCCGCCCCAGCCCCAGCCGGCCGCGTCGAAGGCGCGGACGAGCGCGCCGCCCTCGGCCGCCATCCCCGGGCGGCGGCGCGAGCGGTCGAGGTAGGGGACGCTCGCGCGGTGGGACGTCCGCCCGCCGCTGACGTACGGGTTCTCGATCGGGTTGACGTCGATGGCCCGGCCGTAGGCGTGCTCCGACCAGCGGCTCGTCCCCTCCACCGGGCGGCAGTTGAACGCGGAGGTGTTGTCGGCCTCGATCGAGCTGAAGTCGTCGGCCCCGTACGCGTCGACGAGCCGCATCCGGCGGATCGGGAAGCGCGCCTCGTACAGCTGTCGGAAGACGCCGACCACCTCGCGCGCGACCTCCCGGTGCACGACCAGCCGGCCGGTGCGGACGGCGCCGTCGAAGCCCCAGTGGCGCAGCGTGAGGAGGCGAAGGTCGCGTAGCGGCACCGGGCACCCGGGCCGCCACGAGACGCCGGTCATCCGCTTCGCGAGCGCGGCGGGGATAGAGCTGACAGACGCTCGGAACACTCGCTCGCCGCCTGGCTCAGCGCTTGAGCCACCGGCCGCGCCGACGAGGATAAGCGCGACGACGACCGCGGCGCCGACGCCGGAGAGAAACCTCAAGTCGGGGTGGTCGGATTCGAACCGACGAAACCTCTGCGTCCCAAACGCAGCGCTCTAACCAGGCTGAGCTACACCCCGCCGCTCGAACGTACGTACAGCATGACAGTTAGCACAGACGAGCTCGCACTTCGCGATCTCGTCCAGGATGGTGTCGCGACGAAAACCGCGCCGGACGAGCGTGCTGACTTCCCGTCGCTTATCGAATCCGGGAAGGTGATCCCACTGCATCGCCGCGTGGTGGAACACTCGGCCGCAATCGACGCAGGGCCGACCATCCTTGAGGCGCCGGTGCCACTCGGCCAACTCGGCCCGACGCTCCTTGCGGAGCTCGATGCGGGCGACACGTGTCCGACGCCAGTATTCCGCATCGTACGTCCTTCGGCAGTCCTTGCACCAGGATTGCTGGATGCCGCCGCGCCGATGGAACCCGTCGAGCGGCAGGTCCCTCTCGCAGCGGTTGCAGCGCTTCTCCATGTTGTCATTCTAGACACCGCATCGGGCGGCAAGCACGACGACCAACCGACGCGGGCCGTGCACGCCCTCCACCCGCTGGAGCTCGATGTCCGAAGTCGCCGACGGGCCGGAAACGATCACGACCGGGCGGCCGGCGCGCGCGGACGGCTCGAGGCGCGCGACCAGCTCGGGCACCGTCTCGACGACCTGCTCGGCGCGGACGACGCAGACATGCAGGTCGGGAACGAGGCTGAGCGCGCGCCGACCCTGCCCCGGCCCGCCGTCGAGGGCGATCGAGCCCGTCTCCGCGCACGCCGCCGCGCAGGTCGTGACGACGCCGTCGAGCGCGTCGAGGTCGTCCGGGGACAGGCCCTCGTCGACGACGGTCTCGACGCCGCCGGGCCGCAGGTGGGGCGGCAGGTCGTGCGGCACCACCACCCGCCGCGCCCCCACACCCGCCAGCGCGCGCTCGACAGCGCCGGCCGGGTCGTCGGTCACGTCGACCGCAGCCCGGTAGTCGGCGACCCGCTCGGCGAACAGGCGGAGCACCTCCTCCCGGGAGCGCGAGCCCGCCGTCCGGTACTCGCGCGGCACCTCCGGCTGCGCCCGCCCGGGCCCGAGCGCGGCGCGGATGCGCGCAAGTACCTCTTCACGCGCCTCGCTCACGCGCCTCCCACCACTCGCGGAAGGTCTGCGGCGGCACGCCGGGCAGGTCGCGCTCGGCGCCCCAGCCGGCGAGCGGCCCGGCGAACCAGCGCACGTGACCGTCGCGGACCGCCGGTCGCTGCAGCGCGCGGGCGAGCCGCTGCGCCCGCTCGTAGCGCGACCGCGACGCGAAGACGCGGCCGAGACGCCGGAGCGCCAGCCCCTCGAGGCCCTGCGACTCCGCGCCTACCACCTTCGCGCGCTCGTGGACCAGGATCCGCGGGATGTCGATCCGCACCGGGCACACGTCGGCGCACGCGCCGCAGAGCGACGACGCGAACGGAAGCGATCCCGGCTGCCCGCGCTCGCCGGCGAGCTGGGGGGCGAGGATCGCCCCGATCGGGCCGGCGTAGACCGTGTGGTAGGCGTGGCCGCCGGTCTGGCGGTACACCGGGCAGACGTTGAGGCACGCGCTGCAGCGGATGCAGCGGAGCGCCGGCCTGCCCTCCGGGTCGGCGAGCGCGCGCGTACGCCCGCCGTCGAGGAGGACGAGATGGAACGCGCGCGGGCCGTCGCCGGCCCGGACGCCGCTCCAGAGCGACGTGTACGGATTCATGCGCTCGCCGGTCGAGGAGCGCGGCAGCAGCTGCAGGAGCACCTCGAGGTCGCGCCAGCGGGCGATCGCCTTCTCGATCCCCATCACCGTCACGAGCACCTCCGGGAGCGTCGTGCACATCCGCCCGTTCCCCTCCGACTCGACGACGCCGACCGTGCCGGTCTCGGCGACGGCGAAGTTCGCGCCCGAGATCGCCACGCGCGCACGGAGGAAGGCGGCGCGCAGGTGTACGCGCGCCGCCTCGGCGAGCTCGAAGGGGTCGTCGGTCAGGTCGGGTCGTCCGAGCCGCTCGCGGAAGAGGTCGCGGATCTCGACGCGGTTCTTGTGGATCGCCGGGACGAGCAGGTGCGACGGCCGCTCGCCCGCGAGCTGGACGATCAGCTCGGCGAGGTCGGTCTCGAGCGGGCTGATGCCGGCCGCCGCGAGCGCGTCGTTGAGCCCGATCTCGTCGGTGGTCAGCGACTTCACCTTCACGACCTCCGCAGCCCCGGCGTCTTGCACGATCTCCACCACGACGGCGTTCGCCTCGGCTGCGTCGCGCGCCCAGTGGACGACTCCACCCGCACGCTCGACCGACGCTTCCAGCTCCAGGAGCACGTCGTCGAGCCGGCCCAGCGCGTCGTCGCGGAGCGCCGCACCTGCCGCGCGCAACTCCTCCCAGTCGTCCACCTCGGCGACGACGGCCGCGCGTCGCGCCCGGATCGTCGTCGTCGCACGGGCGAGGTTGGCCCGCGTCTGCGCGTCGCCGAGCGCCGCGCGCGCGGCCACCGGGAAGGGCTCGGACGGCGCCGAGCGGGCCGCCTGGCTCACGCCGCGAGGATCTCCGCGAGGTGGAGCGAACGCACGGGCGAGCGCCGCCGGCGGAGCCCGCCGCCGATGTGCAGCAGGCACGACGCGTCGCAGGCACAGACCGCGCCCGCCCCGGACGCGGCGACGTTTGCGAGCTTCTCCTCCAGCATCGCGCCCGAGACGGCCGCGTTCTTGACCGCGAAGGTGCCGCCGAAGCCGCAGCACTCCTCCGCCGCGGGCAGCGGCGCCAGCTCGAGCCCGGGAACGGCGCCGAGCAGCCTCTCCGGCCCGTCCCCGACGCGCAGCACGCGCAGCGAGTGGCAGGTCGGGTGATAGGTGACCGAGCCCGCGAAGCGGGAGCCGACGTCGACGACGCCTAGCTCGCCGGTGAGGAACTGCGACAGCTCCCACACGCGTTCGGGAAGGGCCGCGTCCGCGCCGAGCTCGGCGAGGTGCGTACGGACGTGGCCGACGCACGAGCCCGACGGGGACACGACCGCGTCGTAGCCGTGGAACACCTCGGCGAACCGGCGCGCGAGCGTGCGCGCCTCCTCGACGTAGCCGGCGTTCAGGTGGAGCTGCCCGCAGCAGGTCTGCTCGCGCGGGAAGTCGACGTCCACGCCGAGGCGCTCGAGCACGGTCACCGTCGCCTTGCCGGACTCCGGAAGGAGCGTGTCCGCGAGACAGGTGACGAAGAGCGCTACTCGCACGGCGGGGCGACGGTGAGCGTATAGCCTCGACGCGTGGCCGAGATCGTCGAGGTCCTGCCCGGCGCGCGGGCGCCGGCGGGACGGCGGCACCGGCTCGGCTACGCGATGGTGCTGGTCGCGGCCGCCCTGTTCGCGATCAACGGCGTGGTCTCGAAGGTGATCCTGGCCGGCGGCGAGATCGACCCGAAGCGCCTCACCGAGCTGCGCTCGACGGGTGCCTTCCTCGGTCTCGCCGTGGTGCTGCTCGCGTTCGCGCCCTCCCGGCTCCGGGTCTCGCGCGAGGAGCTGCCCCTGCTCGTCTTCTACGGGATCTGCGGCTTCGCGCTCGTCCAGTGGTCGTACTTCGTGGCGATCGAGCGCCTGCCGGTGGGGATCGCGCTGCTGCTCCAGTTCACGGCGCCCGTGCTGGTGGCGCTCTGGGCGCGCTTCGGCCGCCACGAGCGCGTCCGGCGGCGGGTGTGGGCGGCCCTCGCCCTGACGCTCGTCGGCCTCACGCTCGTCTCCCAGGCGTGGCTCGGCCTCACGCTCGACGGCGTCGGGGTCGCGGCGGCACTGCTTGCGTCGGTCTCGCTCGCGATCTACTTCGTGGTCGGCGAGCACGGCGTCGGCCTGCGCGACCCGCTCTCGCTCGTCTGCCTCGCGTTTCTCGTGGCGGCGCTCTTCTGGGCCGCGGTCCAGCCGTGGTGGAGCTTCCCGTTCGGCGCGCTCACGGAGCCGACCTCGCTGTTCGGCAACCTCGCCGATGTCAGCCTGCCCGTCTGGCTGCTCGCGCTCTGGATGATCGGCCCCGGCACGATCGTGCCGTTCGCGCTCTCCATCGGCGCGCTCCGACACCTGCCCGCCACGATCGTGGGCGTCGCCGCGACGGCGGAGCCGCCTCTGGCCGCGCTCGCCGCCTACCTCTGGCTGGACGAGACGCTGGCGGCGATGCAGGTGGTGGGCGGACTCGTCGTGCTGCTCGGGATCGGGCTCGCCCAGACGGCGCGGCCGCCCGCGAGCACCTGATCGCGACCGCGGCACCTCCCCTCGAACGAGGGATCCGGATCCCCGCGACGGGGGAGGGAGGCTCGGCCGGATGCACCTACCGTCAGATCCGTTCCTCGACGGCGCACCGCTCGGCGGGAGGAGAGACAGATGCGGCGAATCGACGAGCCCGTGGCGGGGCCGCTCGGGCGGGCGGCTGCGTCCCTGGCTCAGGGATGGCAAGGCGTGGCCGCGGCCGTCGGGGTCGGGCTGCTCGTGCCCGCCGTCGCACTGTCGGCGCTCGCCGCGCCACCCTCGGCGGTCGACCGCATTGCGACGCAGGTCCTCGGCGGCGCCGGGGACGGCGCGCGGCTGCCCGAGCTCGACGCTCCTCCTTGGACGGGCCCCTCCGCTGGGCCGTTCGCCGAGGCCGGAGGCGAAGCCTCCTTCTTCGCCCCGACGTCGAGTTGGCCGGCAGCCACGCCCATCTCGGCGCTCGCCCCCGAAGCGAGCGCGGAGCAGCTCGATGCCCCCGTCCTGCCGGGTGCGGCCGGCAGCGGCCCGCCTCCCTCCGGGCAGCCTGCGCCGGCTGCCCCGGCCGAGCCGGAGGTCGTGCACGGCGCCGGCGCACCGGGCCGTGGCGGTGCCGCCGACTCGGCAGCCGACGTTCTCGCCCCCGGCCGCGGCTCGCGCGGCGAGATGCCCACCAACCCGCCCCCCCCGGCTCCTCCCGCTCCTCCCGTCGGGCCCGCGCCCCCGGGCTCCGAGCCGCCCGCGCCTCCGGCCCCTCCCGAGCCTCCGGCCTCGCCACCCGCGCCGCCGGCTCCACCGGCAACTCCGCCTGCTCCGCCCGCGGCTCCGCCTGCCCCGCCCGCGGCTCCGCCGCCCGCCCCGCCCGCGGCACCACCGGCGGCGCCGCCGCCCGCGCAGCCTGTCCCCGACAAGCC
>DASTPC010000223.1:0-4396 GCA_035720085.1 Gaiellaceae bacterium | reverse complement strand
CGTCGAGGGTCGCGAACGCGGCCGCGCGCTCGACCTCTGGGACGCGGCCGCGACCGCGCTCGACGAGGATCAGACCGTGCCGTAGAGGGCGAGCACGATGCGGACGAACTCCTGCGTGTCGTCGTACAGGCCGACCTCGCGCACGGCCCGCGCCCCCTGGTACCAGCCGGCCAGCGCGAGGCGCACGTCGCCGCCGAAGTGGTCGAGCTGCCAGCGGAGGTAGCGGACGCCAACGCGGACGTTCCCGTCCGCCGTGTCCGGCACCTGCTCGCCGAGCAGCACGGTCTCGACGAAGTCCCACGTCTCGGGCAGCAGCTGCATCACGCCGCGCGCGCCCACCGAGGAGACGACGTGGTTCTGGAAGCCGGACTCCATCCACGCAAGCGCGCGCGCGAGCTGCGGGTCGACGCCGTAGACACCCGCCCAGCGGTCGAGCGAGGCGCGCACCGCGTCCCGGTCCTCGGGCAGGCGCACGGTCGACGCGCCGACGGGGAGCCGCAGGCGAACGCCCGGGACGATCACGCCGTCGAGCCGGTAGCCGTTCTCGTTCGCCAGGCGCCAGGGGCTGACGCGGTAGCGCTGCGCGATCGCGAAGAAGCTCTCCCCCGGCTGGACGACGTGCACCGGGCGCGAGGCCGCCGGCGTGCCGCCCAGCAGTGCCCGGTACGTCAGCGTGCCGGCGATCCCGTCGGCGGCGAGCCCCCGGGCGCGCTGGAAGCGCCGAAGCGCCACGCGCGTGCGGCCGTCGAAGCGCCCGTCCACGGCGGCCGCGGCGAGGCCGAACCGGCGCAGCCGGAATTCGAGCGAGGAGACGTCCCAGCCGACGCGCCCGACCCACAGCTCGCGTCGCCCGAGCAGCGGCCTGCCGAGCACGCCGAGTGCCTGCCGCGTCCGCGGGCCGACCCTCCCGTCCTGCAGGAGACCGCGCCGGGACTGGAAGCGCACGAGGGCCGTGCGGGTCAGCGGCCCGGCGATGCCGTCGACCGGGCCCGGGTAGAGCCCGCGCGCTCGCAGCGCGACCTGGACGGCGGCGACGCGTGGGGACGCCGCCCCGGCGACGGGCACGACGACGAGCGCCGCGAGCACGGCCGCGATGACCACCCCTCCACGCACGGATCACGGTCCTTCGCGCCGGCGCGCCCGGTTCCTGCTCTACGCCGGCTCCGGGGCGCTCGCGTACGACTTGCGGAAGTAGACGATCGGGACCTGAGCGGGATCCGGCGGGGAGCCGTCTTCCACGAGCCCCGTCACGACCACGTGGTCGCCGATCTCGAGCTTCTCGAGCGTCGTGCACTCCGCGTGCGCGATCGCACCTTCGTGCAGCACCGGCACGCCGCCGAGGCCGGGCGTCCACGCGACCTGGGCGAACTTGTCGTCGGCCTTCGACGCGAACAGCGTGCAGACGTCCGCGCAGTCGTCGCGCATGAAGTTGACGACGAAGCGCTTCGTGTGCAGGAGTGCCGGCAGCGTGCGGGAGTCGCGGGCCACGCAGACGAGCAGGATCGGGGGCGCCGCGGAGACGCTCGTGACCGCGTTCGTCGTCAGCCCCCGTGGGGTGCCGTCGGGCTCGAGCGTCGTCACGATCGCCACACCCGTCGGGAACGCGCTCATGATCGCGACGAAGTCCGAGCGGCCGACCGACATGCCGACAGTCTGACATGTCACGGCGGAGCGGCAAGAATGGGCCGACAGCCACCCAGAGGAGTACGGCCATGGGCACACTGCCCGCCGAGGCGCGCGCGCTGATCGAGTCCGAAGCGCTCGCCCACCTGGTCACGCTCGATCCCGACGGCAGCCCTCAGGTCACGTGCGTCTGGGTGGGCGTCGAGAGCGACGAGATCGTCAGCGGCCACCTGAACACGGCTCAGCGCAAGCTCCGGAACGTGCGCCGCGACCCGCGGGTGTCGCTGTCTCTCGAGGGGACGGTGGTCAACGAGTGGGGCCTCAAGGAGTACCTCGTCGTCCACGGCCGCGCCCGGCTCACCGAGGGCGGGGCGGCGGAGCTGCTCCAGCGCCTCGCGCACACGTATCTCGGTCCCGACGTCGTCTTCCCCCGCATGGAGAGCCCGCCGCCGGGTGTCGTGATGCGGATCGCCGTCGAGCGCGTGGGCGGCGTCGGCCCGTGGGCGCAGCGGCCCGGCTAGTCCCGCCGCCAGCCGAGCGGCGTCGCGAACGGCCGCTGCCAGAGCGTGTGGAACGCCGGCCCCTGCGGCCCGGCGCCGAAGCGGAACGGCGCGTTGTTCGGGAAGGCGACGTACTGGTCCTCGCCCCACGTGCCGGGAAAGCGCATCCACGCCGGCGCCGTGGCGGTCACACGGACGACCCCGGGGCGGACGACGCGGCCGCGGGCGGCATGGTCGACGAGCTGCTGGCGAAACGCGTCGAAGATAGACAACGCCTCGCGCGGCCAGCAGCGGCGCTCCTGCGGCTCCACGCCCGTGCGGAAGCCCAGCGCGTGCGAACCGAGCGAGACGTACGCCAGCGGCCGGCCGCCCCGCTTCGGCGCCTTCGCCCAGGGCCGCGTGACGCCGCCGCAGTGCCGCGAGAGACCCACGGTGAGCGGCCGTCCGGCCGCGTCGAGCAGCACCGTGGCCGCCTCCCAGTCCCCTTCGTGCGACTGCCAGGCGCCACCGGCCGGAACGGTTGGTGACCAGACGTTCGCGGGGAAGAAGAGCCAGTACTGGAGCGCGATCCGCGCCTTCGAGCGGAACACGGCGCCGTAGACGATCGCAGGTGCCCCGTGCGCCGCCTCGGCGCTCGCATAGCACTCGAGCGCGGCCGGGCCATCGACCGCCTTGCAGGCACGCTGGTCGAGGCGAGACGCGCGCGGCGCGAGCGCGAGCGGGCCGGCGAACGGCTGCCACGAGCCGTCGGGCGCGCGTGCCAGGAGGTCGGAGTCGGCGATGAAGCCCTCGACGGGGACCGGGGCGAACTGCTCGGCCGGGTGCAGGACGAGCACCGGCGCGTACCGGTCGAGCAGGCCCGGCTCACCTGTAGCCGCCGCGCCCGCCGCGGCCAGCACATGCGCCGCGAGCGCGACGGCGAGCAGCGCTCCCAGGCGAACGAGCGTCATGCCACCAGCGTAAGGCCTCGCCCAGGTGGCACACTCGTGGTGAGGGCGCTCCGCCACCTCTCTCCCGTCCCAGCGGAGCGCCCTCGCTTCGTGACGACGGGGAGGGACTCGCGGCCGGCGTTCGAAGAGAAGCACGGGGGGCCGGGCTCCCCTCCCCTCGGACGCCCGGCCCCTTTCCTGCACCGGCGGCCGGCGCGGCCTGACAGAGATGTCGTCGAGGGGTTGTCCGACCCGAAGACGACGGAGTACCCTTGAGTTGACCGGGCGGTCAGTCTCGTGCCTCCCGGCAATGCCTGCGGCCGCCCCGCCTCCCCCCAGGACAACCCCCTGCGCGGGGCGGCCGTGGGATCTCGAGTACGGTCAGCCTGCGCGACGTCGCGCGCCCGCGGTGATCGCGAGCGCCGCCAGGGCGGCGAGCACCGCTCCGACGACGAGCATGCCGATGCCGACCCAGAGCACGCTGTCGAGCTCGGCGCCGATGCTCAGCTCCGACGACACGCCACGTGACGCGTCGAGGTTCATCAGGACGATGCGCCAGTCGCCGTCCTCGGGCTCCCAGTCGAGCGAGCCCTCCCCGGACATGACGAACGAGTTGGCCCAGAACGTCTGACGGAGTGTCTCGGCACCGAGCGCGCGGGAGGGAGGATCGGCGGGCGCGCCGCCCGGGACGCGACGGTACTCCGGATCACCCGTCGAATCGAGATCGGTGACGACGTCGTGCTCGACCCCGTCGAGGTACCGCTCCACGTCCTCGGCGGGGCCGATACCGACGAAGACCGGCCGCTCGCCGCTGTCGCTCGTGATGCGGACCGTGCCGAGGAACGCGTCGAGCGCCCACTCCGCGCCGTCCGTGTCGAGGTCGGCGCTCTCGGACACGATCGCGTAGGTCGGCGACGAGAAGTCCCGGCTCGGGGACATGAGGAAGCCGTCGTCGTCTCGCTGCGTCTGGTCGACCGCGACAAGGGCGCAACCCCCGGCGAGCAGGCCGAAGGCGATGATCCCGACGAGGACGCCGACGAGGAGGAGGACGACGCGGCCCGCGGTCCCGCGGCCGCCCGTCGCGGCGACCGGCGGCTCGGGTAGCGGCGCCTCCGGCACGCCGACGACGCCGAGCGCCCCCGTCCCTGCCGGCGCCTCGGGCGCGGGCGGCGCCGAGCCGTCCGCGCCGCCCTGGTCGAGGCGGAACGGCGGGTACTCGTCGCGCATGAGCAGGACGTACGCGCCGACGCGCGCGACCCAGCGGTCGAGCCCGGTGACGAAGTCGAAGACCCCCGGCGGGTAGCGACGCGTGAAGAGGAGTGCGATGCCCGCGATGAGCACGAG
>DASTPC010000222.1:0-4807 GCA_035720085.1 Gaiellaceae bacterium | reverse complement strand
CGAGATCAGCCGCGAGCCCTCCGGCAGCTGGAGGCCGGCGACGCGCTTGCCGGCGGACGGCGAGTCCGCATCGATCTGCACCTCCACCACCTCGAGTCCCTCGCGCCGCAGCTCGAGCAGCCGCACGAGCCCGTGCTCGGGGATCTCGTGCTCGACGAGGCCGAGGATCCCCGACGTCGCGCAGACGGTCTGGGTGATCCCGAGCAGGTCGAAGTGCTGCTGGTTCCGCGGGTCGTTGACCCGCGCGATCACCTTGGGGACCTCGTAGCCCTCGCGGGCGATCTGCGAGATGACGAGGTTGTCCTCGTCGTCGCCCGTGACGGCCAGGACCAGGTCCGGGGGGCGCGCAATGCCGGCGCGCTCGAGCACGAAGATCTCGGTCGCGTCGCCCAGCACCGGAACGTGGCCGAACTCCTCCTCGAGCAGCTCGAACCGCTCGCGGCGCTGCTCGATCAGGGTCACCTCGTGCCCCATGTCGAGGAGCGACCGGGTCACGTTCGCGCCGACCTTGCCGCCGCCGGCGACGATCGCGAACGTCGGGCCCTTCTTACGCGGCACCGGTGGGCTCCAGCGGCCGGACGTCGCTCGCCCGGACGGCGTCGGTGAGGACGGAGATCGCTGTCTGCGTCGGGCAGACCGTGCGCAGCCCGCGGCGCGCGTAGAAGTCGGCGCGCGCCGGATCGAGGACGCGCACGACCACGCAGCCGACGCCGTAGCGCCGCTGGGCGATCTGGCCGATCACGATGTTCGTGTTGTCGCCGTCCGTTGCGACGACCACCGCGTCCGCCTCCTCGGCGCCTGCGCGGCGGAGGATCTCCGTGTCGAGGCCGTGGCCGACGACGAAGCCGCCGCGCCAGTCCGATCCGAGGCGGGCGAGCGCCTCCTCCTGCTCGTCGACGCAGCTCACGTCCCACCCCTCCCGGGCGAGCTGTACCGCGACGGCGGAGCCCACCCGGCCGCAGCCGATCACCACCGCTTTCACCGGCGCAGCGTAGACGAGCACACCAGGGTCAGGGAGTCCGGCCGTCGTCGAAGATCCCCTCGGGGAAGGCGACCACGAGCACCTCACAGGGCGCGTGCCGGAGCACGTGGTCGACCGTCGGGGAGAAGAACCGAGACTGGCGCCGCCAGCGGGGAGACGAGCCCAGCACGATCAGGTCGACGTCGCGCCGGCCGGCCTCGTCGACGATCGCGTGGCCGATCGAGCGCGCGCGCACCTCGGCCGTCGACACGACGACGTCGTTGTCCTCGCCGAGGGCCCGGGCCTCCTCGAGCGAGGCGCGGGCGCGGGCCTCGACGTCGGCCGGCAGCGGCGCGTCGAGCGGCAGGGAGCGCGGGACGGCGAGCACGTACAGCGCCTCGACGCTCGCGCCCCGCTCCTTCGCGAGCGCGATCGCGGTCGCAACCATCTCCTCGCCGATGTCGCCGAGCTTCATCGGCACGAGGACGCGCCCGAAGCGCGCCCCCGGCGGCAGCTCCCGCGCCTCGACGGCGCCGAGCAGCGCGGCCCGGCTGGTCGTCAGGCGCGTGATCAGGTAGAGGGCCAGGCCGACGACGAGCCAGGCCGGGCCGGCGTACCGCGCGCCCTGGTGGGTGGCGAGGGCGAGGCCGAGCGCGATCGCCGTCAGGGGGGCGCCGACGAGCGCGGGCAGTGGCAGCGCGACGCCGCGGATCCGGACCTCCGGCCGGGCGCGGAACGGCCGCTCGAGCTGCGGCTCGCGGAAGCGCAGCCGGATGACCGCGAGCTGCGCCGCCGTGAACGCGAGCAGGACGCCGAACGAGTAGAGGCTGGCGAGGAACTCGACGTCGTCGTCGGCCAGCAGGGCGACCGCGACGACGATCGCGATCGAGGTCAGCGCGGTCGCAGCGATCGCCGGCCGCGAGACGAGCGTCCGCCGCTCGAGCCGGCCGAAGACGTGCGGCAGCTGCGCGTGCTCGCCCATGGCGTGGAGCAGCCGCGCGCAGCCCGAGGCGGACGTGGTGGCCGCCGCGAGCAGGATCAGCGCACCGGAGACGCCGACGACGACGCGGAGCGCGTCGCCGAGGCCGTCCGGCAGCTGTGCGTCCAGCGCGGCGACGATCCCGGCGATCGGAGCCTCGAGCCAGTCCTCGGCGAGGTCCGTCGTCCCGTCCTCGGCCGGGTACGCCGTGACGCCGATCGTGGCGATCGCGACGGTGACGAGCACGACGAGCCCGATGGCGGAGAACAGCGAGCGGGGCAGCGTCCGCCCCGGCTCGCGCGCCTCGGTGGCCAGGTTGGCGACGGTCTCGAGGCCGGTGTAGGCCAGCATCGCGAGCGGCAGGGCGAAGGCGAGCTCGTGCCAGCCCTGCCCGGCGGCGAAGTCGAGCCCGTCCACCAGCGTGTCGGCGGAGAACAGCAGCGCCACGCCGAACGCCACGAGCATCGCCTGCACGACGATGTCGAGGAGCGCGATCGCGAGCGCGCCCGTGTGCAGGCGCGAGTGACGCACGAGCCGCACCGCGGCGATGCCGCTCAGCACCAGGATCGCGATCACGACGTCCCAGGGGCTCTCGGTCAGCCCGGGCGCGTCGAGGGCCGTGCCGAGGTAGTGCGGCAGGAAGAGCGCCGAGAGCGCCATCACGATCAGGTAGTCGAGGAGGAGCGCCCAGCCGGTGGCGAATCCGAGCGGGTCATTGAAGGCGCGTCGCACAAACGTCGCCGCGCCGCCCCGCTCCTGGATCGCAGCCGTGCCCTCTGCGTACGAGAGCGAGACGAGCAGGAACAGCCCGCCCGAGAGGAGCAGGACGACCGGTGTCAGCCCGAGCGCCTGCGCGGCGATGATGCCGAGGGCGAAGTAGATCGACGAGCCGATCTCGGAGTAGGCGACCGCGAACAGCGCGGGGGCGTCGAGGACGCGCTCGAACCCGCGAAGCTTGCGCGCCACGGCTAGTGCCCCTTCAGGTAGTGCTGCCTCGTTCCTCGCGTGTGAGGAGCAAGCCAGGCTGGGACGCAGGGAGCCTCAATACCAGCAGGTATCGGGGCGACCGAGGACGACGCATGGCGCCGCTCATCGCGCGCGAGGGACGTGGAGGGCATTGCCTGAAGGGGCACTAGCGCCCCCGCCGCCGCTCGAGCGTGATCCGCGCGATCCCGAGCGCGACGAACAGCCCGCCGAGCACGAAGCCGACGACGCCGCCCCCGGCCGCCGCCGTGACCGCGAGCAGCGCGACGCCGATCGCGACAAAGAGCGCCCCGAAGACGAAGACGGCGCGGCGGTACCAGCTCACGCAGCCACCTCGGCCGCCGCGGAGGTGACGAGCACGCGGCAGGGCGCGTGCCGCAGCACGTAGTCGACGGTCCGCCCGAACACGGCGCGCTCGCGCCTGCCCAGACGCCGACGAGGGGCGCCCAGGACGATGATCTCCGCGTTGCGGGCACGGGCTTCCGCGACGATCGCGGTGCCGGCGTCGCGGGCGCGTACGAGCCTGTCGACGACCGAGACGCCGTACGACTCGCCGATCGCGACGGCCTCGTCCAGCTCGGCGTTCGCCTGTCGCTCGCGTTCGGGCTCCTCGACGTTGAGCTGCCGGTCGAGCGGCACCTCGAGCACGTTCAGCGCGACGATCCGGGCTCCCCGCTCCGCCGCCAGCGTGCACGCGACGTCGAGCGCGTCGTCGGACGGCTGCCCGGCGATCACGGGCACGAGCAGCCGCCGGTACTCGAGCGCGAGCGCGGCGCCGAACGCCGGCGGCGCCTTCACCGTCGCCCGTACCGGCGCGTCGACGAAGCGGCGCCGGTACACGACGTAGCCGGCGAGCCCGAACGCGAGCCAGCCCAGACCGACCCACCGGGTCGCCGGGTTCTGCGCGACGAGCACGAGGAACGACGCCCCGGTGGCGACCCCGCCGACGATCGCGAACAGCGGCCAGTCGACCCCGCGGAGCGTCAGGTTCGGCCGGGCGCGGTAGAGGAGCTCCTCGTCGCCCCGCGCCATGCGCAGCCTGACGATCGAGGCGTGCGCGACCGTGAAGGAGAGCGTCGCGCCGAGCGAGTAGAGCGTGCCGACGAAGTTGACGTCCCCCGGCAGGATCACCAGCACGGGTGCGATGCCGGCGAAGATCACCAGCGAGAGCCACGGGGTCTTGTAGCGCGGGTGGAGCCGCCTGAACACCTCGGGCAGCTGCCGGTAGGAGGCCATCGAGTACGTGATCCGCGAGGCGCCGATCACCCCCGCGTTGGTGGCGATCAGGAGGATCGTCGCGGCCAGCAGGCCGACGTAGATCTCGAGGGCGTGCAGCGTCCAGCCCTCGAGGCCGATGTTCTCGACGAGGCCGAGAATCGGATCGTTGGCGTAGCCCCCCTCCTCCGGCGGCAGCGCGAGCCGGGTGGTGAGCTCGCCGTCGATCCGCTCCACGGGCATCGCCGAGAGCGCCACCAGGGGCAGCGTGAAGTAGATCGCGAAGACCGCACCGGCAACGAGCTTGTACGCGTTCGGCACCGTCCGCACAGGGTCGCGCGCCTCCTCGGCCAGGTTGGAGACGGTCTCCACTCCCGTGTACGCGAGCATCGCGACCGGAATCGCGACGGCGAGGTCGGACCACGTCGGCGCGACGCCCCAGTGGACGTTCTCGGTCAGCGTCTCCGGGCTGAAGACCAGCGCGAAGCCCAGGATCACGAGCAGCACCTGGGTCGCGAAGTCGATCACCGCGAGCGTGATCGACAGCCGCGCCGCCTCCTGCACGCCGACCACGTTCAGGGCGACGAGGACGACGATCACGAGCGCGCCGACGGCGATGTCCCACGGGTTGCGGTTGAGCGGCTCCCAGAACGTCGAGAGGTAGTGCG
>DASTPC010000221.1:0-7315 GCA_035720085.1 Gaiellaceae bacterium | reverse complement strand
GCCCTTCGGCTCGTTCCAGGTCTCCGACGAGGAGGCGGTCGCGAACGCGATCCGCTTCGTCAAGGAGGCGGGCGCGGACGCCGTCAAGCTCGAAGGTGCGGGGCGGATGCTCTCGCGGGCTGCGGCGATCGTCGACGCCGGGATCCCGGTGATGGGCCATATCGGCCTGACGCCGCAGTCGGCGACCGCGCTCGGCGGCTTCAAGGCGCAGGGGCGGACGGCCGTGAAGGCGCGCCGCCTGTACGACGACGCGCTCGCCCTGCAGGCCGCCGGCTGCTTCTCGCTCGTGCTCGAGGCGGTGCCGGCGCCGGTCGCCGAGCGCGTCACGAGGTCGCTGGAGATCCCCACGATCGGGATCGGCGCCGGCGGCGGCACCGACGGCCAGGTGCTCGTGTGGCACGACCTGCTCGGGCTCTACGAGGGCCGGGCGCCGCGGTTCGTGAAGCGCTACGCCGAGCTCGGCGACGAGATCCGCCGCGCGCTCGAGCGCTACGTCGCCGACGTCCGCGCGCACCGATTCCCGGAGGGGGTGCACACGTACGCGATGCCGGCGGAGGAGCTCGCCGAGTTCGAGGCGTCGCTCGCGGAGCGGGCCCGCTCCTGAGCGTCAGAAGGCCGACGGCAGCGCGACGAACGCGGCCAGGAAGAGCGCCAGCAGCGCCAGCGCGCCGGCGGCACGCAGCCACGTCCAGCCGTAGACGACGCGCACGCCGACCAGCAGAAGCGCGAGCGTCCAGGCGAGCAGCCCGAGCTGCAGCGCGAGGACGAGACCTCCGAGCACCCCGTCGTCCGAGCCGCCGCTGCGGAACGTGTCGCCGCCGAAGGCGAGCAGCCTGAGCGGCAGGACGGCGACGAACGCGAGCGCGAGCGGCACGCAGGCGAAGGCGAGCACGTGGCGGGCGAGCCGGAATCGCCCCTCCGCGCCCATCCCGCGGGCGCCGAGGTGGAGCGCGCCGCCGACGAGGAAGTAGCCGACCGCGCCGTAGAGGCCGCCGGCGATGAAGGTCAGCACGGCGACGATCAGCCAGCCGTCCACGTCCGGCTCGTCCAGCAGCGTACTCCAGCGCGGGCTCATCACGACGCCGGCCATGCCGACGAGCAGCACCAGCAGCAGCACCGGCTCCTGCCGGGCGACGACGTCGTCGGGATCGTCGTTGCGCAGGGCCGCGAACACCTCGCGGGGGGCCGTCAGGACGCGCGGGAGACGGCGCCACCACTCGCGCTCGGCGCCCTCCATGGCATGAGCGTAGCGGGGCCTAGGCCACGTGCGAGAGCGGGTGCGAGAGGATCACCGGCAGCGTCCGCGAGCCGAGGTACGCGGAGACGCCCAGCTCGCCGAGCGGCTCGCCGAAGTAGAAGCCCTGGCCGTGGGTGCAGCCGAGCGCCGCGACCGCGTCCGCCTGCCCGGCCGACTCGATCCCCTCGGCGACGACCTCGAGCCCGAGCGACGTCGCCAGCCGCACGATCGCGTCGACGAACACGCCGTCGAGCTCGCCGTCGGGCAGGCCGGCGACGAACGGCCGCGCGATCTTGAGCGTGTCGATCGGGAACTCCCGCAGGTGCGCCAGCGACGAGTGGCCCGTGCCGAAGTCGTCGAGGGCGAGCGTGACGCCGAGCTCCCGCAGCTCCAGCATCGTCCGCAGCGCCTCCTCGGGGCTGCGCATGACGCCGCTCTCGGTGATCTCCAGCACGAGCCGGTCGGGCGCGAAGCCGGTCTCGAGCAGGATCGTCGCGACCTCGGTCGCCAGCTGGGGGTTGTGCAGCTCGCTCGGCGCGAGGTTGACGGTGAGGGTGAGGTCCTCGTGGCCGGGGAACGAGACCTGCCACGCCCGCGCCTGCCGGCACGACTCGCGCAGCACCGTCCGGCCGATCTCGAGCATGATCCCGAGCTCGTCGGCGAGCGGGACGAAGCTCGTCGGCGCCAGCAGGCCGTGCTCGCGGCGGTCCCAGCGCGCGAGCGCCTCCAGCGCGACGACGCGCCGGGTGGAGAGGTCGACGATCGGCTGGTAGTGGACGCCGATCTCGCCCCGCGCGACCGCCCGCTCGATCGCCGCGCCGAGCTCCTGCCGCTCGCGCACGCGCAGATGCATCTCCGGCTCGTAGCTCGTGTAGCGGCGCTTGCCGCCCCGCTTGGCGTCGTACATGGCGACGTCGGCGTTGCGCAGGAGCTCGTCGGCGAGCGCCGAGCCGGGCTCGCCGAAGGCGATGCCGACGCTCGTGTGCACCGAGATCTCCCGGTCCTCGATCACGAACGGCTCCTCGAGCGCGCGCACGAGCCGATCCGCGATCCGCTCCGCTTCCTCGGTGACGACCACGCGCGCGAGCACCGCGAACTCGTCGCCGCCGAGGCGTGCCGGGACGTCGCCGGGGCGGACGGCGGCCTCGACGCGCCTGGCCACGGCCACGAGCAGCGCATCCCCGACGTGATGGCCGAGGCTGTCGTTGATCGTCTTGAAGTCGTCGAGGTCGAGGAAGAGCACCGCCGCCGTCGCCTCCTCCCCCGGCCGGATCGCACGCGCGACCCGCTCGGCGAAGAGGACGCGGTTCGGCAGTCCGGTGAGCGCGTCGTGGTAGGCCTGGTGGCGGAGCTGCTCCTTCAGCTCCGTCACCTCGGTCAGGGACTGCTCGAGCCGGTCGTTCTCGATCAGGACGCCGGCGTGGCCGGCGTAGGTTTCGAGCAGGCGGAGGTCGTCCTCGGTGAACTCCGGGACGCTGCCGCTGCCGCCGACGAGCAGCACGCCCCGGGCGCCGGAGTCGCCGCTCAGGCGCACCAGCAGGGCGTCCTTCGTGGCCAGCTCGGCGAGCAGGCCACGCAGCTCGGCCGGCTCGCGGTCGGCGAGGACGAGCAGGCTCCCGGACCCCAGCACGAGCCGCACCGCGCCGTCGAGGACCGGCGCGAGGTACGCGGCGTGGAGCTCCTGCTCGCCCCGCGCGGTCGCTGTCGCCACTAGCGGCGCCGCGGCCGGGTCGGACGGCAGCAGGATCACCATTGCCAGTTCCGCCTCGAGCAGCCGCCGGGTCTCGGCGAGCAGCTCGGCGACGCCGGTCTCGAGCCCCGGCGCCCGCTGGACGGAGCGCATCGAGTGGTAGAGCGCCCGCATGTGCTCGAGCCGGCGTCGTTCCGACGAGTACGCGCGCAGCGCGACGGCGCAGGAGACGAACGGGACGAGCAGCAGGATCGCGGCCACGTCGCCGTTGCGCGCGAGTGCGATCGCGGCCAGGGCGATGCTGGACGCCGCCACCGAGCCCGCCGCGGCGAGCGCCAGCGCCGTCCGCAGCCGCTCCCGGGCCGGCAGCGCGTCGCCCGCGGCCGCGCTCGCCAGCGTCGCCACGACGGTGCCGGTGACGGCCGCCGCCAGCGCAGCCACCCACCCGAGCGGGCCGGCCGGGTCGCCGAGCCGCGAGATCGAGGTGAACACGAGCACCGCGACGGTGGTGCCGAGCGCGAGCGACGCCAGCCGCGTGACGACGAGCCGCGGCCGGCCGTGGCGAAGCGCGAGCAGGGCCACGGCGGCGCCTGCGAGCTGGGCGAAGAGGAGCTCGGAGGGCGCGACCAGGAAGAGGCCGAGCACGATCCCGGCGTCGTGCGGCGTGAGCGCGATCAGCTCCGTCCGCGACTCGGCATGGACGACGTAGAGCTCGGCGCCGAGGAACACGAGCGCGAGCACCCAGATCGGCGCGAGGCCGGGCTCGAGCGCGTCCGGCAGATGGCCGAAGAGCGACTGCTGGAAGCCGGCCACGACGGCCACCGCCAGCGCGACGACGAGGGCGGGACGGACGACCCGCTCGGCCGTCCGCCCCCGCGTCTGCATCCCTCCCACCGACCGTCCGCTGACGGTCGCTGGACCGCTCTGTTCGTTCGCCGCCAGTTGTCTTCCCTCCCGGGCGCGAGACCGTCGCGCCGCCGCAGTCGACTGACGATCCTCGCGGGGTCGGGCGGCCACGATCCCCCGTCGGGGTGAACGGCCCGCCCGTTCGAGGGATCAGAACTCGTTTCGGGACGACGCTTCGGCGGCGGGGCGCGCCGGTCGACTGCGATGCGAGGACGCAGGCAGCCCCGACATGCGACATGTCGGGGCGACCGAGGACGAAGCAGCGTGCCGACCGGTGCGCTCCGGCGCACAAGGCTTCATGTCGAAACGAGTTCTCAGGCGGCCGCGGCGGCCGGCTGCGCCAGCACCTGGCAGAGGAAGCGGCCGGTGTACGACCCGTCCACCTCTGCGACCTGCTCCGGCGTCCCGGCCGCGATCAGCTCGCCGCCCGCCTCGCCGCCCTCGGGCCCGAGGTCGATCACCCAGTCGGCCTGCTTGATCACGTCGAGGTTGTGCTCGATCACGAGCACGGTGTTGCCCGCGTCGACGAGGCGCTGGAGCACCTCGAGCAGCTTCTCGATGTCCGCGAAGTGGAGTCCCGTGGTCGGCTCGTCCAGGATGTAGAGCGTCCGCCCGGTCGCCACCTTGGAGAGCTCGGCGGCGAGCTTGACGCGCTGCGCCTCGCCGCCGGAGAGGGTGGTCGCCGGCTGGCCGAGCTTGACGTAGTCGAGGCCGACGTCGTGGAGCGTCTGGAGCCGCCGCCGGATCTTCGGGATCTTGGCGAAGAACTGAAGCGCCTCCTCGACGGACATCTCGAGCACGTCGGCGATCGACTTGCCCTTGAAGCGCACCTCGAGCGTCTCCTTGTTGTAGCGGCGCCCGTGGCAGGTCTCGCAGGGCACGTAGACGTCGGGCAGGAAGTGCATCTCGATCTTGATCGTCCCGTCGCCCTTGCACGTCTCGCAGCGGCCCCCGCGGACGTTGAACGAGAAGCGGCCGGGCTTGTACCCGCGCACCTTGGCCTCCGGGGTCAGCGAGTACAGCTCGCGCACGTGCGTGAACAGGTCGGTGTACGTGGCCGGGTTCGACCGCGGCGTCCGCCCGATCGGCGTCTGGTCGATGTCGATCACCTTGTCGAAGCAGTCGATCCCCTCGACCGCCTCGTGCTCGCCCGGCTTCACGCGCATCCGGTTGAGCCGGTTGGCGAGCGCCTTGTAGACGATCTCGTTCACGAGCGTCGACTTGCCGGAGCCCGAGACGCCCGTCACGCAGACGAGCTTCCCGACCGGGAACTCGACGTCGATCCCCTTCAGGTTGTGCTGCGCCGCCCCGCGCACGGTGAAGACGCCGCGGTCCTCGGTGCGCCGCGGCGGCACCGCGATCCGGCGCGTGCCGGCAAGGAACTGCCCGGTGACCGAGCCGGACACCTTCTGCACCTGCGTCGCCGGCCCCTCGGCGACGACGTGGCCGCCGTGCTCGCCCGCCCCGGGGCCCATGTCCACCAGCCAGTCGGCGGTGCGCATCATCTGCTCGTCGTGCTCGACCACGAGCACGGTGTTGCCGAGCTCGCGCAGCCGCTCGAGCGTCGCGATCAGGCGGTCGTTGTCGCGCTGGTGGAGCCCGATCGACGGCTCGTCGAGGATGTACAGCACCCCCACCAGCTGGGAGCCGATCTGCGTCGCGAGCCGGAGCCGCTGCGCCTCGCCGCCCGAGAGCGTCTTCGCCGCCCGGTCGAGCTGGAGGTAGCCGACGCCGACGTCGGCGAGGAACGTCAGCCGCTCGCGGATCTCCTTCACGATCCGCCGCCCGATCAGCTCCTCGGTCGGGGTCAGCCGGAGCTCGTCGAGGAAGCGCAACGCCGCCGTCACCGACTGGCGCGTGAAGTCGTGGATCGACCGGTCCCCGACGGTGACCGCCAGCACCTCCGGCTTGAGCCGGGCGCCGCCGCACTGCGGGCAGGGCCGGAAGCTCATGTACTCCTCGATCCGCTCCCGCTGCTGGCTCGAGTCGGTCTCGCGGTAGCGGCGCTCGAGCGACTTGACGAGGCCCTCGAACGCCATCGCGTACTGGCGCTTGCGGCCCATCCGGTTGCGATACGTGACGTACAGCCGGTCGCCCTTCGTGCCGTGCAGGAACAGGTCCTGCTGCTCGGGCGTCAGCTCGCGCCAGGGCGTGTCCGGGTCGATCTCGTAGCGGTCGCAGATCGCCTGCACGATGCCCTCGTAGAAGCCGCCGTTGCCGACCGACCACGGCACGAGCGCGCCCTCCGCGAGCGAGATCGACGTGTCCGGCACGAGCAGGTCCGGATCGATCTCGAGCTGGGCACCGAGGCCGGTGCAGCGCGGGCAGGCGCCGTGCGGCGAGTTGAAGGAGAAGATGCGCGGCTCGAGCTCGGGCAGCGACGTCCCGTGCTCCGGGCAGGCGAAGTTCTCGGAGAAGAGCAGCTCGTTGCCCTCGTCGACGAGGTCGACGACGACGAGACCCTCCGCGAGGGCGGTGGCCGTCTCCACGCTCTGCGTGAGGCGCTGCCGCAGGTCGGGCTTGAGCACGAGCCGGTCGACGACGACGTCGACGGAGTGCTTGAGCTTCTTGTCCAGGTCGATCGGGTCCTCGAGCAGCCGCTGCTCGCCGTCCACCTTCACCCGCGTGAAGCCGTCCTGCCGGAGGTCGTCGAACACCTCCCGGAACTCGCCCTTGCGGTCGCGGACGACCGGCGCGTTGACGGTGAAGCGCGTCCCCTCGGGCAGCGCGAGGATCTGCTCCACGATCTGGTCGAGGCTCTGGCCGGCGATCGGGCGGCCGCAGATCGGGCAGTGCGGGCGGCCGACGCGCGCGTACAGGAGCCGCAGGTAGTCGTAGATCTCCGTCACCGTGCCGACCGTCGAGCGCGGGTTGCGCGAGGTCGTCTTCTGGTCGATCGAGATCGCCGGCGAGAGCCCGTCGATCGAGTCGACGTCGGGCTTCTCCATCATCTGCAGGAACTGGCGCGCGTACGCGCTCAGCGACTCGACGTAGCGACGCTGGCCCTCGGCGTAGATCGTGTCGAACGCAAGCGAGGACTTGCCCGACCCCGACAGCCCAGTCACGCAGATGAGCGCGTTCCGCGGTAGGCGGACGGTCACGTCCTTCAGGTTGTGCTCGCGGGCGCCGTGGACGACGAGCTCTTCGGCGGGCATAGGGGATCAAGTCTACCGGCCGAACGTATGTTCGCAAGGCGGGCGCCGCCCGAGCGCGTAGCCTGTGTGCATGGGGCCGTCCGCCCGGCCGCGCACGCTCGCCCTCCTGGCCGCGTGCGCGCTCGCGCTGGCGACGGGCTGCAGCGGCGGCGGGGACGAAAGCCTCGAGGACGTCGACCCGGCGGCGCTCGCGATCATGGTCCTCCCTCCCGAGGAGCTCGCCGACTCGGCCCGGGGCCTCGACATCGACGGCGAGCTGTCCGGGGTGAGCTCGCCCGACGACGCGGCCTCGGCCAGCGTCGATCCGGCGGACACGCCGGGGGACAT
>DASTPC010000220.1:0-8060 GCA_035720085.1 Gaiellaceae bacterium | reverse complement strand
CGAGCGGGTTGAGCGACTCGGCGCGGCGGGCGTCGTCGGCCGCCCGGTCCGGGCGGCCCTCGTCGAGGGCGAGCAGGGAGTCGTCGAGCGCCCGCGAGGAGAGCTCGGGGGACACCACGGAGCCGACCGTGAGCAGGGCTGCTGCCCCGGCGGCAGCGACCAGCGGCCAGCCGGGGGCGCGCGCCGGCGGGCGGGCGGCGGCGGCAAGCGCGCCCGTCGCGAGGAGCGCGGGCGCCGTGACCGCGAGGAAGTCCAGGTCGTAGTCGACGAGCGCGTGCAGCAGCCAGACGGCGGGGAGCGCGACGAGCGCATGGGCCGCGGCGAGCTCGCCTCCCTCGAGCCGTTGCACGGAGCGGACGCCGGCGAGCGCAAGCGCCGCAACGGCCGCCAGGCCGAGCGCGAGGCCGACGAGCCCGGTGCCGGAGAGGAGCTGCAGCGGGACGCTGTGCGGCTGCGTGACGGCGGTCGCGTCGTCGCGGTAGCGCAGGCGGGCGATCGCGAACGTGCCGGCGCCGGCGCCGGCCAGCCGGTGCGCCTCGAAGACCTGCCAGGCCTCGCCCCACCAGGCGGAGCGGTGGTTGGAGCTGAGGCTCGTGAAGCGGCCGGGGCTGTTGACGTCCTCCGAGCCGCCGGCGAACTCGTCCCAGGCCCAGGCGGCCGGGTTGCCGACTGCAAGCGCGAGCGCGGCGAGCGCCGCGACCCCGCCGAGCGCCGCCCCGGCCACGGCGGCGCGACCCACCGCGCGACGCCGCTCGCGTGTGAGCGCCAGCCGCTCGAGCGCGATCGCAACGCCGACGGCCAGCGCGGCGCCGGCAAGAGCCGCGACGGCGAAGAGCGGCGCGTCGTCGACGCGCACCGCCCGGCCGACGGCGTCGTCGACGAGCCCGGCGCGCGTGCTCGCCCACGCACCGACGGCGGCGGCGGGAACGAGCGCGGCAAGCCCCAGGGCCAGGCCCTCGACGCGCTTCGGCGAGAGCGCCAGCCACAGCCCGACTGCCAGGATCGCCCCCAGGACTCCGGCCCGCGAGGCGGTCAGCACGAGCGCCAGCCCGGCGACATAGACGAGCAGCGCCCCCGCGACACGCCTCGCCCGCCGGTCCGACACGCCCGTTCCCAGCCAGAGGCCGAGCGCCAGCGCGCCGTCGGCCAGGAGCGCGAGCCCGTTCGGATAGTCGACCGGGCTGCGCAGCCGCGCGACGCGGTCGCCGTCGGGGTAGAGGCCGGGGATCGCCTTGCCGAGCAGCGCCCAGACGAGCGCCGCGCCCAGCACGGCCGCGAGCACGAGCGCGGCCGTGCGCGCGGTGCGCGTGCCGAGCACGCCGAGCACGAGCCCTGCCAGCAGGTAGCCCGCCTCCACGAGCCCCTTGTCGAAGGCGGCCCACGAGCGGTCGCCCGCGATCGACCAGACCATCGTCAGCCCGGTCCAGACGACCAGGCCCGCGACGGCCAGCAGGCCGACGGTCGCCGCGCGGTCGGGCAGCGGCAGCGCGACCAGGCGGAGCGCGGCTGCCCCGAGCGCACCGACGGCGAACGCGGCGACGGCGATCCCCAGCGCCGGAACCGACCCCGAGCCGGAACCGCCGCCGAAGAAGACGGCCCCGGCGAGGAGGAGAGCGACCGCGGCCGCCACGACCCACTCGGCGCCCAGCCGCCGGTCCGCGGCGGTGCTGGGTGCGGCGGGCATCGGCGGCCAACGCTAGCATTGCCTGGTCGGCGGCCGTCTGCGGGAGGCTGGCCGTCGGGGGATCCGTCTTACAATTCGTTTACGCCTACCACACCCTGAGCACAACGCCAGCCGGGACACTGGTCATGATTCGCCCGTGACCGGGCCGCCTTGTCGTACGTCGTGAGAGCCGCTTCGACCCTCAATCCCCTCCGCGCCGCTGCGGCGCTGCTCGCGCTCGTCGCCCTCGGCCTCGTCGCCAACGCCTCCGCCCCGGCGCCCGCCGCCGCCGCAAGCGCGTGCGCGAAGCGCGTCGTCGACGACTGGTTCGACAACGGCCGCGTCGACAACCTCTACCCGCTGCACTGCTATCGCGAGGCGATCAAGAGCCTGCCGGGCGACGCCCGCGACTACTCGAGCGCCGAGGAGGACATCCGCCGCGCGCTCCAGTACGCGACGCGCGGCAAGTCCGACCCGGGCGACGCCCCTCCCCCGCCGCCGGCACCCTCGCCGGCACCGTCGCCTTCCCCGGCGCCCGCGCCGCCGGCCAGCCCGCCGCCGCCGACCACTTCCGCCAACCCGCCGCCTGCTCCGCCGCCGACCCCGACCACGACGGCGCCCGAGCCGGAGCCGGTGGACACGGGGACGCAGACCGAGGCAGGCGCGCCGGTGGATTCCGCGGGTGCCTCCTCGGTCCCGATGCCGCTGATCGTGCTCGGCGGCCTCGCGCTGCTGCTTCTCGCCGCCGGCTCGGCCGGCTACGTCACCCGCCGCCTGCAGTCGCGCGGCGGCGACGGCGGCGAGCCTCCCGCCGCGGCGTAGCGCTCGCGCGCGCGGCCTACCGCGTGCACCCCCTGGCGACTACAATGTGCCAGTGGGGGAGGATTTCGGCTTTTTGCAGGGATTTCGGCCGTCGCCGGTACCGTCCGACTCGCCTCCTAGCATGCCCGGTCCGCTCACCGGACGCGCACTGGCCGCCCGTGCGGGGAGAAGCACTTGACGACGGCTCGGGAGGAGCACATGGCTACGGCGAAGGAAGCGACGCAGGCACCTGAGGCGCAGGTCGAGGAGAGCGCGAACGTCGTCGTCGACGCGGACGCGCACGTCACGCCCGGCCGCCACTTCACGATCCCGGGCCGCGACCCGTTCGACGAG
This sequence comes from Gaiellaceae bacterium, assembly GCA_035720085.1. Classification (GTDB taxonomy): domain Bacteria; phylum Actinomycetota; class Thermoleophilia; order Gaiellales; family Gaiellaceae; genus Gaiella. Next base: position 5,242 of record DASTPC010000220.1, on the reverse strand, counting down.
ATCGAGTGGGAGCAGCGCGACGCGCTGATCCCCGGCCGCGACGGCCCCGCGTTCGAGCAGCGCGACGTCGAATTCCCCAAGTTCTGGTCGCAGACGGCGACGAACATCGTCGCGCAGAAGTACTTCCGCGGCCGGCTCGCCTCGCCGGAGCGCGAGCGCTCGGTGAAGCAGATGATCGGCCGGATCGTCGACACGGTCACCGGCTGGGGCCGTCAGGGCGGCTACTTCGCCGGCGACGAGGAGGCCGAGACCTTCGAGGCGGAGCTGAAGGCGATCCTGGTCAACCAGATCGCGTCGTTCAACTCGCCCGTCTGGTTCAACGTCGGCTTCGAGGAGCGCCCGCAGTGCTCGGCGTGCTTCATCCTCTCGATCGACGACTCGCTGGAGTCGATCCTCGACTGGATCCGGCGCGAGGGGATCATCTTCCGCGGCGGCTCCGGCTCCGGCGTCAACCTCTCCCGGCTGCGCTCCTCCAAGGAGCAGCTCTCGAAGGGCGGCTACGCCTCCGGCCCGGTCTCGTTCATGCGCGGCGCCGACGCGTCGGCCGGCACGATCAAGTCGGGCGGCAAGACCCGGCGCGCAGCCAAGATGGTCGTGCTCGACGTCGACCACCCCGACGTCGAGGAGTTCATCTGGTGCAAGGCGCGCGAGGAGCGCAAGGCGCGCGTGCTCGAGCAGGCGGGCTACGACATGTCGCTCGACTCGCCCGACTGGTCCTCGATCCAGTACCAGAACGCGAACAACTCGGTGCGCGTCACCGACGCGTTCATGGAGTCCGTCGTCGAGGGCAAGGAGTGGAGCCTCACCGCGCGCACCGACGGCACCGTCGTCCAGACGGTCGAGGCGCGGAAGCTGATGAAGGACATCGCGGCGGCCGCGTGGGAGTGCGCCGACCCGGGCGTCCAGTACGACACGACGATCAACTCCTGGCACACGTTGCCGAACACGGGGCGGATCAACGCCTCCAACCCGTGCTCGGAGTACATGTCGATCGACGACAGCGCGTGCAATCTCGCCTCGCTGAACCTGATGAAGTTCCGCCGCGAGGACGGCTCGTTCGACGTCGAGGGCTTCGAGCACGCGGTCGACGTGCTGTTCCTGGCGCAGGAGATCCTCGTCGGCTACTCGTCCTACCCGACGCCGGAGATCGGCCGCAACGCCGTCGACTACCGCCAGCTCGGGCTCGGCTACGCCAACCTCGGCGCCCTGCTGATGGCCGACGGCCTGCCGTACGACTCGGACGAGGGCCGGGCGTACGCGGCCGCGATCACGGCACTGATGACCGGCCGCGGGTACCGCAAGTCGGCCGAGGTCGCGAAGCGGATGGGCCCGTTCGCCGGCTACCGGCCGAACGCGGCGGCGATGCTCGGCGTGATCGCGAAGCACCGCGCGTCGGTCGGGAACATCGACCATGCGCAGGCGGTGCCGGGCGACCTGCTGGCTGCGGCGCGCCGCGCCTGGGACGAGGCGCTCGAGATCGGCGAGGCCGCCGGCTTCCGCAACGCGCAGGCGACGGTGCTCGCGCCGACCGGGACGATCAGCTTCATGATGGACTGCGACACGACCGGCGTGGAGCCCGACTTCTCGCTCGTGAAGTCGAAGAAGCTCGTCGGCGGCGGCGAGATCACGATCGTCAACAAGACGGTGCCGATGGCCCTGGAGAAGCTCGGCTACGCGCCGCGCGAGATCGAGGAGATCGTCGCCTTCATCGACGAGCGGAACACCGTCGTGGGCGCGCCGTACGTCAAGGCCGAGCACTACCCGGTGTTCGACTGCGCGATCGGGGAGCGCGCGATCCACTACATGGGCCACGTGAAGATGATGGGCGCAGTCCAGCCGTTCATCTCCGGGGCGATCTCGAAGACGGTGAACCTGCCCGAGCAGACGTCGGTCGACGAGGTCGCGCAGCTGGTCGTCGAGGCGTGGCAGCTCGGCGTCAAGGCGATCGCGATCTACCGCGACAACTGCAAGGTCGCCCAGCCGCTGACCGGCTCGAAGGACAAGGCCGAGCCGGGAGCGACCACGATCGGCGCACTCGCGCCGGCCGCGCTCGGCGCGAAGCCGCAGCGCCGGCGGCTGCCCGAGGACCGGGTCGAGGTGGGCCGCAAGTTCCGCGTCGGCGAGTACGAGGGCTACATCCACGTCGGCCTCTACGACGACGGCACGCCCGGCGACATCTTCGTCGACATCGCGAAGGACGGCACCACGATGGCCGGCCTGATGAACTCGCTGATGATCGCCGTCTCGATGGGTCTCCAGTACGGCGTCCCGCCCGAGGTCTACGTCTCGAAGCTGTCGCATCTGCGCTTCGAGCCCTCCGGCCTGACGAACGACGAGGACATCCGCAACGCCAAGTCGATCGTCGACTACATCTTCCGCTGGTTCGGCAAGAAGTTCCTCACCGCCGAGCAGCAGGAGGAGGCCGGGATCCTGACCGCGGAGGTGAAGGCACGCCTGGCCGCGCAGTACACCGCGGGCGTTGCTCCGCCGCCGTCCGGGTCCGCCCCGGAGGCCGCGCCTCCGGGCCAGACGGCGCTCTTCAACCAGTGGGAGGACGCGGTCGAGTGCGCCCGCTGCGGCGGCCGCATGGTGCGGACGGGCTCGTGCTACACGTGCCGCGACTGCGGCACGAACACCGGCTGCTCGTAGCGAGCATCTGCGACTGTGGGCCGCCCGAGAGGCGGCCCACAGTCGTTTCGGCGGAGTGGTGGGGGACTACGCCTCGACGATCTTCCAGTAGGAGTCCTTGCGGACGATCCTGTCGCCGCTGAGCTCGAACAGGTCGCAGCCGCGCACCTCGATCCGCTCGCCCTGCGCGGTCGTACCGGTCAAGAGCCACTCCGAGCAGCCGCGATCGCCGGCGACCCAGTGACGGTCGTCGCCGTAGTGGACGTCGGGAATCCCGGCGAAGCGCGACGCGAGCCCCTCGCGAACCCGCTCTCGCCCCTCGAGCCGTCGTCCCCATGGGTCCGGGCCGCGGGGCAGCTCGAGCACGCACTCGTCGGCGAAGAAGCTCATCACCGCGTCGAGGTCGTGCGCGTTGAACGCCTCCACCAGCCGCTCGAGCGTCTCGACCGTCACCTCGTTGGACTTCGTCACCACGGCTCACCTCCGTCCTCGCGGTCTGCCGGCTGGGCCGAGCGTACGACGTGGCGCACGCTCGGCGCTCGCCTCGGTGACGACGGCCCGCCGGAGCGACCGCCCTATGCGGCCTCCGCGAGCACCTCCTGCGCCTCGGGGGCGGCCTCGTCGGCGCCGGCCGGGGGGCGGCGCGGGACGAGGAACAGCACAGTCACGGCGACTGCGGCCAGCGACAGCACGAGCAGCGCGCCGAACGCGATGTGGAAGCCGTGCGTCAGGCCCGAGGCGCCGGCGCCTCCGTACGCGGCCGCCAGCGTGCTGACGAGCGCGAGCCCGACGGCGCCACCCACCTGGCGGGCCGTGTTGGAGATGCCGGAAGCGACGCCGGAGTCGGCCGGCGCAACACCGGCGAGGGACGCGATCGTCACGGGCACCCACGAGAGCGCCATCCCGATGCCCAGGAGCAGGAATGCGGGCAGCAGGTCGACGAGGTACGTGCTCTCGGCCGGCAGCCGCAGGAGGTATCCCTGCGAGGCGGCTACCAGTAACAGCCCGAGGGCCAGCACGGGCCGAGCGCCGAACCGCCCTACGAGCGGCCCGGCGGCGTTCGAGAGGATCGCGATCGGAAGCGCGATCGCCGTGAAGGCGAGGCCGGCCTGGGCGGCCGAGTAGTGCGCGACCTGCTGGAGGTACAGCGCCAGCACGAAGAAGCTCGAGAAGCCGACCGACGCCAGGACGACGGTGATCGCGTTCCCCGCCGCGAGCGTGCGCACGCGGAAGATCGAGAGCGGCATGAGGGGCGACGCGGCCCGGCGCTCGATCGACAGGAAGGCTGCGAGCAGCGTCGCCGAGAGGGCGAGCAGGCCGAACGTGACCGGATCGCTCCATCCATAGTCGACGGCATAGGTCAGCGCGTAGACGAGCAGCATCAGCGAGGCCGTCACCGAGGCCGCCCCGGCGACGTCGAAATGCCGCCTCGCCGGCGCGCGCTCGGGCGTCGAGATGAACCGCGGCGCGAGCGCCGCGACTGCCAGGCCCACCGGCACGTTGACGAGGAAGATCCAGGGCCAGCTCAGATAGGAGGTGAGGACGCCGCCGAGCAGCACGCCGGCCGCGCCGCCGCTGCCCGACGCGGCGCCCCAGGCGCCGACTGCGATGCTGCGGTCGCGCCCGTCGGCGAAAGTCGTCATCAGCAGCGAGAGCCCGGCCGGGGCGAACAGCGCGCCGCCCGCGCCCTGAAGCGCCCGGAAGGCGATCAACCACGCGGACGACCACGCGACTGCGGCCAACGCCGACCCGACCGCGAACACGAGCAGCCCGAGCACGAACATGCGACGGCGCCCGTAGAGGTCGCCGAGGCGGCCGCCGAGGAGCAGCAGGCCGCCGAAGACGATCGCGTAGGCGGTGATCACCCACTGGAGGCCCGATTCGGAGAAGCCGAGATCCGTCTTGATCGTGGGGAGCGCGACGTTGACGATCGAGAGGTCGAGCACGACCATGAACTGCGCCACGACGATCAACGCCAGCGCCGCCCAGCGGTGAGATGAGATGGAGCGAGAAATCTATGGACTCCTTTGATCGTGGATTAGATCTACTATACATACGTCACGATGATCGGACAGGCTAAACTGTCGTCATGGTCGAGCTGACGAAGCCCGAGCCGGCGCAGGCCGCCGCGAGCGTTCCGCAGGAGTTCACTCGGAGCCCTTCCGTCCTCGCGAAGCGGGTCGGGATGATCGCCAAGGAGAAGACCGGCGCGGCGTTCGAGGAGGCGGGCGTCGTGCCGTTCGCGTACCCCGTGCTCGCCCTCCTGAGCCAGGGCGCCTGCACCGCCCAGGCGGCGATCGCCGACGCGCTCCGCTACGACCGCAGCTACCTCGTCGGCCTCCTCGACGAGCTCGAGCGCGACGGGCTGATCGAGCGCCGCCGCGACACGACCGACCGGCGACGCCACGTCGTCACGCTGACCGGTGCCGGCGAGCGCGAGCTCACCCGGTTGCGCGGGATCGTCCGCGACGTCGACTCGGAGCTGCTCGCACCGCTGAGCGGCGAGGAGCGGAAGACGCTGCAGAGCCTCCTCTTGAAGCTCGCAGCCGCGCACGATCCCCGTTACCGAACGGAGTGATCCTCGCCGGTGCGCCGCCCGGCTCGCAGGCACGGG
>DASTPC010000219.1:0-14926 GCA_035720085.1 Gaiellaceae bacterium | reverse complement strand
GCGGGAGCAGCCGAGGACTATCGCATGGCGAGGCGCTCCGATTTCCGGTTCTTCACTCAGCCCGAAGGCGCCGATGGAGCTCGGCCGGAGGAGACGTACCCATCGGTTGTTGCCGGCGCGGCATAGCGAGAACGCCTCCGGGCCGCCTCCAGAGCAAGCGCCTTGCGCGAGCGGATCCCGAGCTTGTCGTACACATGATGCGCATGCGCCTTGACAGTCGCCTCGCTGATGAAGAGACAGCCCGCGATCTGTTTGTTTGACAGACCCTGGCAGAGAAGGTCGTAGATTTCGCGCTCTCTCTTGGAGAGACTCGCAAGTGGATCACCCTCTTGAGGTGAGGAGTAACCAGCAGCCGAAGCAATGCCTGCGTCACCCGCCCTAATAAGCAGACTCCAAGTCCTCTCCCGCGTAGAGAGTGCGCCGAGAAGAACCGCGAGCAGTTCGGGACTGGCCCGGTAACTCGTCGCTAGAAGATCTACTCCGCCGCTGGCGATCGTCTCCTCCAAGAGGAGCTCCGCCTCGGCCAGAGCGTCCTTCTTGCCGTTGCGAATCGCGACGATCGCCTCGACCGCTTGGACAAGCACCCGAGTCTCGATTGCACCCGTCGTGCCGCGGACGGCTCGCACGCATTCCACCGCCTCCTCTAAGCGACCAACGCATGCCAGAGCCAATGCGCGTGACGCGAACAGCTCGCCGCGAAGCGAACGCAATTGCCGTTTCGGTGAGCGTGGCTCGACAGCGCACGCATCCAGATGGCGCCCTTGCTGGGTCAAGACTCGAATCTGCAACGCCCGTGCATTGTCCTCGGCGTGAAAGTTACTCATACGCCGACTCATTGAGAGTCCGAGCTCAAGCGCCTCATGCGCGTCTACATACCGCTTTCGACCGGCCGATGCTCCTGCGGCAGCGGCATAGCCATAGGGCAATGCGAAGTCGAGTCGATGTTCTTCGGCGTCGGCGATCATTTCTTCCGCTACATAAGCAGCCAGCTCATAGTCAGCGTCGAGGGTTAGCGCAATAGAGAATACGCACCGGAACGAGGCTCTGACCACAGCATCCTTCACGTGCGCGAGCAGCTGAGCGCGTTCCCGCGCTTCGTCGAGACTTTCGAGCGAGCCAAGCTTCAGTTCGAGGCCAAGACGTCTTCCGGACTCACGCAGTAGCTCCCTCGCGTCATGACTTGGTACGCCCGAGGCGAGATCACTTAGCACCTTCGACGCATCGTCGAGCTCAAGCTCAGTCATGCACATGAGTTGACCCCAGAGCGCTTCGCGTTCTTCGGAAGGTGTCTGAGCGTTCTCCTCCGCGTATCGGAACAGGGCAAGTGCGCTTTCCTCCTTTGCAGCCACGTGTGCTGCCTCCGCCGCAGTCATGAGCGCACGGAAGCGGAGTGGATGCGCCTCCGGGACCTCGCTCGCCACTGCTTCGGCGAGCGTCTGAGCGGCGAGGTGGTTCCCCTGCCGCAGGTTCAGCTCGGCGCGCGCCAGGCGGAACACCGGAGCGTCGAAGCCGCGCCGCTCGGCGCGATCCACCCAGGTCTCGACCGTCGTCAGTCGGGCAGCTCCGATCAGCTCGTCGAGCGCCTCCTCCAGCAGCCCTTCCAGCTCCTCCTCGAGCCCGTGGCGTCGCACGAGGGTGAACACGGCGTCCCAGTCGCGGCGCTGACGGTAGATGTCACGGCAGCGCGCGATGGCGGACGCGCGCTCGCCGGCGAGCTCGACCGCCGTTCGCAAGTCGAGGAACTGCCTCGCCAGAGGGTGCAGGTCGAGGCCGCTCGGACGTTCGTCGATGATGCCGGTCGTGATTGCCTGTTCGAGGACGCGTTCGGCGCGTGCCTGTCCGAGCAACGCCCGTGCAAGTTCCCGGTCGAGGGAAGGTGCCACCGCGACCAGGCCGAGCCCCGACCGGACGTCCGGCTCGAGCGCCTGGAAGACCTCCTCCGCGAAGAACGTGTACAGCTCGTCGGGGACGTCGCTTCCGGGATCGGACGGCAGAGGCACCACACCGGCCAGCCCGATCAGGGCCGGCCAGCCCTCGGCGAGCGCGATCAGCCCTGATGCCTGCTCCCGTCTCCAGTCGGCCAGCACCTCCTCCGCTTCCTCCCGGCTCATCGCGAGCGCCGACTGGCCGAGCTCGAAGATCTCCCCGTACAGGACGTGGCGCGTGGTCACCCACGCTGGACGCCGGCGGCTGGCGATCAGGACGTTCAACGGCGCGGCTGCGAAGAGGGTCTCGAGGAACAGAACGGCCTCGGCCGAGCCGTCCAGCAGGTGGTAGTCGTCGAGCACCAGCCACGCGTCGGCCGGCCAGCCGGCCAGGTCCTGTGCGAGCAGGCCGGCCAGCACTTCCGCCTCGTCGCTCGGGCGCGACGACGCGCCCAGCCGCTCACGCAGCCGGCGGTCGCAATGAGGGACGACGAGCGACGCCGCTTCGGCGAGGTCGACGGCCAGCACGGCGACGTCGGCGGACGCGTCCCGAACGCGATACCAGGCGGTTCGTCGGCCGGGCGTGGCCGCCCACTGCTCCGCCAGGGTGGTCTTTCCCCACCCCGCCGACGCGATCAGCAGGCGGATCGTTGCGGTCGACCCGTCGAGAGCCGACGTCAAGCGTGGTCGATCGACGATACGCCGCCGGCGCGGAGTGCTCTTCTCGCTTGCTCCGTCCACCGCCCCCCGATTCGATACCAGTCGACCCTACTTCACCGCTTCCCCCAAGGGCCGAGGGCAAGTTCGGCGCCCGCGGCGGCGGGGGCACCGCCGCGGGCGCCGGCCGTCAGGCCCTCGACACGCCGAGAGGCGGGCCGAGGCTCTCTGAGAGAGGGTCCTCACCCGTGAGGGCGCGGAACGCGATCGGGATCTGTCGGCGCCGGGACACGCCGAGCTTCTGCCGCAGAACGTCCGAATGGGCCTTCGCGGTGCGTGGTGAGATCCCGAGTCGCGCGCCGACCTCGTCGTTCGAGCATCCGGCTGCGATCAACGCCACGACCTGCCGTTGCCGGGGCGTGATCGAGGATCGCCTCTCGATGGTCGAGTTCACCATGGCGCCGAGGCTACTGTCACTCGATCGAGGGAACCATCGGCCCCGTGGTGTAACGGGGGGTGTATTCGGCTACGCGGGCGCGGACGCGCGCACGCTGCCGTAGTCGGCGAGGGCGCTGCCGACCACGCGCTCCGAGACCCCTGTCTGGTCGAGGTGCTTGGTGATCCCACCGAGGAAGAAGGGGTAGCCGGCGCCGAGGATGAGGCAGGTGTCGACGTCCTTCGCGGAGCCGACGACGCCCTCGTCGAGCAGGTGGCGCACCTCGTCCGCCATTGCCTCGAGGACGGCAGCGTGGATGTCATCGACCGTGCGCGGGTTGTGGTCTCGCACGGCGATCTCCTCGCTGCCCTCGGCGAAGTTCCTGAGCGTCTCGAAGAGCGGAAACCGGTCCGGATAGCTGGCGTGGAGCGTCTCGAGGACGTGGTTGGCAACACGCGGGCCGACCATCTGGAGGAGAACCGACGGTGCCATCGGCAGGCCCAGCCGGAGCACGGCCTCGTCGGTCTCGTCGACGGTGTTGCCGTGCTCGAGGGCGTCCATCAGGACCGTCGTCATCCGAGTCAGGACGCGGTTGACCACGAATGCCGGCGCGTCTGCGACCAGCACGCCGCGCTTGCCGAGCCGGCGCACGATGTCGGCCGCCGTGGCGAGCGCGACGTCGTCCGTGGCGTCCGTGCGGACGATCTCGACGAGGGGCAGCAGAGCGACAGGGTTGAAGAAGTGGAGGCCGACGAGGCGCTCGGGATGCTCCAGGTCCCGTCCCATCTCGGCGACGGACAACGAGGACGTGTTCGTCGCGAGGAGGGCCGCCGGGGCTACGACTTGCTCGAGCTCGCCCAGCACGCGCTGCTTCACCGCGAGCTCCTCGAAGACGGCCTCGAGCGCGAGGTCGCAGCCCTCGAAGACGCGGGCGTCGGTGCCACCGCCGACGAGCCCGGCCAGGAACCGTGCCTTGCCCTCGGTGTACCGGCCCTTCGCGGTCAACGACGTCAGCTCGTCCGCGATCCAGGCGCGCGCATCGTCCACCTGGTCGACGGTGAGGTCGCGCAGCACGACGGGCACCTCGAGGCGGCGAAGGAACAGCAACGCGAGCTGTCGCGCCATCAGACCGGCGCCGGCAATGCCCACCTTCGCCACGGGCCGGGGCTCCGCGTCGGGTATCCCGATGCCTCGCTTGGCCCGGCGCTCGACGAGGTCGAACGCGTACACCGACGCTTGAGCCTGCGGGCCGGGCAGCAGGTCGGCGAGAGCGTCCTCTTCCTGCCGGTACCCCTCCTCCAGCGACCACGACGCTGCTCCCTCGATCAGGTCGAGCGCCCGGTAGGGGGCCGGTGCGGCGCCGTGCAGCGCCCCGTCGAGCTGCGACCGCGCGCGTCGGCAGGTCTCCGCGACGTCCTCGAGGTCCGCCTCCGCGGCCGGGCGCCTTTCCTGCTCGATCGCATCGACCAGGAAAGCCAGCGACTCGTCCAGGAACTCGACGGGCTCGGAGACAGCGTCCGCGAAGCCGGCCTCGAAGGCCTGTGGCCCTGTGAGCATGCGGTTCTGCCGCAACGGGTTGGCGACGACGAACTTCACGGCAGTCTCGGCTCCGACGAGCCGCGGCACAAGCTGTGTGCCTCCCCAGCCGGGCACGATGCCGAGAAACACCTCCGGACAGGCGAAATGCCGAACGGCGCTCGAGATCGTGCGGAAGTCGCAGTGCAGTGCGATCTCGACGCCACCGCCGAGCGCTGCGCCGTTGATCGCGGCGAGCGTCGGGAACGGCAGCGCTCGGATGCGACCGAAGGCCTCGTGCCCGGCGCGGCCTCCCTGGCGCGCGAGCTCGGCAGTCGCGTGCGGGAACTCGTCCATGTCCGCTCCCGCCGCGAACACGTACGGCTTGCCAGTCAGCAGGAGCCCGCGCCAGTCGCCGCGCTCGAGCCGGTCGAGCGCCTCGAGGAGCGACGCAAGGGCATGCCTGCCGAAGACGGTCGGCTGCGTGTGATCCGATCCGTTGTCTATCGTGAGAACAGCAATCGGCCCGACACGGGTCGCGACCGATCGGAGGTGGAAGCGTGTAGCCGGCTCAGCCACCGTGGTGCAGGTTCTCCCAGAGGATCGCGGCACCCATACCCATTCCTATACAGAGCGCGGTCAGGCCGTAGCGGACCTCCGGACGCTCGCGGAATCCGTGCGCGAGCTGGGCCAGCAGCCGCACCCCCGTCGCGGCCAGGGGGTGCCCGCATGCTATCGCCCCGCCGTACGGGTTCAGGCGGGGGTCGTCCGGCGCGATCCCGAACGCGTCGCACCAGCTCAGCACCTGGATCGCGAACGGCTCGTTGAGTTCGAACAGGCCGATGTCGTCCAGCCCGACACCGGCTTGCTCGAGTGCCCGCTTCGTCGCGGGTATCGGGCCGAGGCCCATCAGCTCGGGGTCCACGCCGGCGTACGCGAACGTGACCAGGCGCATGCCGGGCTCGAGGCCGAGCTCGGCGGCGGTCTCGGCTGCCGTCAGCAGGCACGCCGTCGCGCCGTCCGTGAGGCCCGCCGAGTTCCCCGCGGTGACCCGTCCACCGGCGCGGAAGGGCGTGCGCAGGCCTGCCAGGCCCTCCAGCGTCGTGTCCGCGCGCAGGAACTCGTCGCGGTCCGCCAGCGCCCAGCCGTCGTCGGTGAAGACGCTCATCGGGACGACCGTGTGTGCCATCACACCGTTCTCCCAGCCGGCTGCGGCTTTCCGCTGGGACGCGACCGCGTAGGCGTCGGCATCGGCCCGTGTGAGGTGCGGAAGCGCGTCGTGGAGGTTCTCCGCCGTGGCGCCCATCGTCACGGCCGAGGTGTCGACGAGCCGCTCGGCGACGTAGCGCGGGTTGAAGTCGACCTCGTCGCCCATGGGATGGTGGCCCATGTGCTCGACGCCGCCGGCGACGACGACGTCGGCCGCGCCCATCGCGATCTCGCCGGCGCCTGCGGTGACGGCGGTCAGCGCGCCCGCACACATGCGGTCGACGGCGAAGCCGGGGACGGTAGGCGGCAGGCCCGCGAGCAGCGCCACGTCGCGGCCGAGCGTCAGCCCCTGGTCCCCGACCTGGGCCGTGGCGGCCATGACGACCTCGTCGACCCGTTCCGGCGGCAGCTCGGCGTTCCGACGTAGCAGCTCGCGGACGACCTTCACGGCCATGTCGTCGGCGCGGGTCCTCCAGAACGCGCCTCCAGGGCCCGCCTTGCCGAACGCGGTCCGGACGCCGTCGACGAAGACCACCTCGCGCAGGAGCCGCGGCACGAGCGGAGCATAGACGTTGACTGACTGGTCGATCAGTCGTGCCTGGCGGCCGCCGCGATACTGCCGTCGTGGACTGGAAGGAACGGCTCGAGGCCGCGACGCGGGCGCACGAGGAGCGCCGCGCCCAGGTGTCGGAGCCTGCCGACCGCCCGGACCTGGCGCTTGCAGCCGTCGCGTCGGCGTCGTGGGCCGCCGGCCTCTCGCTCCTCATGCTCGGCCGCCGCGAAGAGGGCGCAGCTGCCCTGAGGCGCGCCGCTGACGAGTACGCGATCAGCGAGGCCGCGGCGCCCGGCGGCAGTTGGGGGCGCCCCCTCGCCGCGCTTCGCTGCCGGCTGCTCGCGGCCGACGGCGAGGGAGCTGCGGCGGACGCACGCCGCGTGCTCGCGGCCGGCGCCGCCTCGGAGGCAAGCCCGATCGCGCGCTATGCCGCGACCCTTGCGCGGCTGACGCTCGGGGAGGACGAGGCGGCGTCGGAGCTCGCGGCCGGGCTCCGTGGGCGGGACGACTTCCCAGCCCCGGTTGCAGACGCCCTCCTGGCTCTCGCGCTCGGAGACGGAGCCGCCTACGCGAGCGCCGTCGCGCTCGTGCTCGACTCGTTCGAGCAGCGCGAGGCGTATCTCGAGGACGTGCCCGTCGCCGACACGGTGCTGGTGCTCGAGCAGCTGGCAGGTGAGCGCGGGCTTCGGGCCGAGCTCGGCTCGCCGCTGCTACCCCACCCTGTCGCTCGCTAGCCCGCGGCGCGGCACTCCCTCAGCGCGCCGACGCGCGCACGCAGGAGGGCTAGGGCTCGCCCGCCGCGAGCTCGCGCGAGCGGTTCATCGCCGCCTGGATCGCGTTCAGGAACGCGGCGCGCACGCCCGCCGACTCGAGCTCGCGGATCGCTGCGATCGTCGTCCCCCCGGGTGAGGTGACCATCTCGCGCAACTCGACGGGGTGGACCTTCTCGTCACGGAGCTGCTTGGCCGTGCCCAGCATCGTCTGCACCACCAGCTGCGTCGAGATCTCGCGAGAGAGCCCGAGCAGGATGCCTGCCTCGATCATCGCCTCGGCGAGCAGCGCGAAGTAAGCAGGGCCGGATCCCGAGACCGCCGTGATGGCGTCCATCGACCGCTCCGGCACGCGGACGACCGCGCCGAGGTGGGCGAGCGCCTCCTCCGCTAGCGTCAAGTGCGCGTCGTCGGCGTGGCTGCCTGCGCACAGGCCGGCCATCCCCTCGTGCACCGTCGAGGGCGTGTTCGGCATCGCCCGCACGACGGGGACGCCGGTCGAGAGGTGGCGCTCGATCGTCGAGGTCGGGATCGCGGCGGCGATCGAGAGCACCGTCTGCTCGGGCGAGAGCAGCCCGCCGACGTCGCCGAGCAGCGCGTCGATGTCCTGCGGCTTGACCGCAATCACGACGAGCGCCGCCCCGGACGCCGCCTCGGCGTTGGCGAGCGTCGTGCGGATCCCGTACCGCTCGCGCAGCTCGGCCAGACGCTCGGGGCGGCGCGCGGTGGCGACGATCTCGCGCGGCTCCCGCCATCCCGACGACAGGAGGCCCGAGACGAGCGCCTCGCCGATCTTCCCGGCGCCGAGGAGCGCGATGCGTCTCGGGTCGATGCTCACCCCGAGAGTCTAGGCCGCTCGCCGCCGGCGGCCACGCATTAGCCGGGCGGTGTCTGCGCAGGCGCCGGGCACGAGCCCGCGCGCCCAGCCGGCCAGGAGGAAGCACCCTGCGAGCCCCCTCCACTCGGCGTACGGGGCCAGCAGCTCGTCGGTCTCCCACGGCTCGACCCAGCGGCCGGTCAGCGACGACGCGAGCTTGATCAGCCCGAGGTCGCCCACCAGCGGCTGGTCGTAGCGCCCGAGCCCCTCGAGCGCGATCACGCCGCACGACCAGGGGCCGATCCCGCGCTCGCGGCAGAGGCGCCCGACGACCCGCTCGGTCGGCTGCTCGCGCAGGCGCTCGAGATCGACTGTCCGGCAGAGCCGAACGAGCGTCGTCGCCCGCTGCGGCGCGAGCCCGTAGCGGCAGAGCTCCGCGGGCGCGAAGCGTCCGAGCTCCCTGCGGGTCGGGGCACGGGAGCCCACGCCGCGGAGGATCGCGCGCTCGATCGCCCGTGCGCGACCGGACTCGATCAGCTGGCCGCAGACCGCCCGCAGCGCCGCGTGCGCGACCGTCGCGAGCCTCGGAGGCCGGTAGCCGACGAGTGCCCGCACCGTCGGCCCGAGCAGCCGGTCGCGGGCGAAACGGCGATGGAACTCCGTGGTGTCGTCGTCGAGCGCGAGCATGAACCGCGCCAGCTGCGCATCCGCTTCCGTCGGCGCCCGGAGGCGCACACGCCCGTCCGACAGCTGCCACGCCGTCGCCTCGCCGCCGCCCGGGAGCGGAGCCCGCCAGAGCCCGCCCGGCCGCACGAGCCGCAGCCGGTAGGGGCCGGCCGGAGAGACAACGGCGTCGATCGGTCCCCGGCCGCCGCCGACGGGCGCGGACGCATGCCGCACCGCGGTGTCGCGCAGGCCGGCGCTCCCGCCCGCTCGCGTCGCCTGCCTGCCGAGCGGGGTCACCCGCCGACCCTAGCGCCTCCGGCGGCTGGGAGAGAGCGAACGCCGCGGCGCGCCCCGGCGGGCCGACGCGGCCGGTACCGTCGCCCCGATGAAGCTCGCGGACGCCGTCTCGCTCCGCTCACGGCGGCGCAAGCTTCGGCTCTTCCTGGAGGAGCTCGGGCCGACCGCCGAGACGACCGTGCTCGACGTCGGCGTCGACGAGGTTGGATTCGGCACCGAGGGCGGTCAGCGCCGTTGCTCGACGCACAACTTCTTCGAGGAGCTCTACCCCTGGCCCGATCGGATCACGGCGGTCGGCGTCCACGGCGGCGAGCGCTTCTCCGAGCGGTACCCGCACGTGCGCTACGTGCAGGCTGACGCCTGCGCGCTTCCCTTCGCCGACCGGCAGTTCGGCGTCTACTTCTCGAATGCCGTGATCGAGCACGTAGGCGGGCGGGAACGGCAGCGGCGGTTCGTCGAAGAGGCGGTGCGCGTGGCCGGCCGCGCGTTCGTCACGACGCCGAACAGGTGGTTTCCGATCGAGCTGCACACGCGGCTGCCGTTCGTGCACTGGCTGCCCGAGCGGGCGGCCGCACGTGCGTACCGGCTGGCCCGGCGTCCCTGGGCGATCGACAACCACCTGCTGGGCCCGCGGGAGCTTCGCGACCTGTTCCCCGTGCCCGTGCGCGTCGTCAACCTCGGCATGACCCTCGTCGCGATCACGTGACCGAGCGGCTGCCGCGCCTGGCGCTCGCCGCATTCGTGGTCGGACTGGCGCTCCACAACCTCGCGCTGTCCGTCCTCTGGGACTGGGGCGTCCGCGGGACCGTGCTCGACGTGGTCGCGGCCTGGAAGGAGGCCCTCCTCGCGCTTGCGCTCGGCATCGTCCTCTGGCGCAGCCGGCGCCTGCCGCTCGCCACGTTGGCCGACCGGCTCGCGCTCGCCTACGCCGCCGTCGTCGTGGTCTACGCCGTGCTGCCGCAGAGTTGGCTCGGCGGCGAGGCGACGACCCGCGGCGTGCTGCTCGGCCTGCGGCACGCGCTCCTGCCCGTGGCCGCTTACGGCCTCGGCCGCCTGCTGTCGCTCACCTGGCCGCAGACGCGGCGGCTGCTCGATCTCGCGATCGCGACCGCGGTCGCCGTCGCCCTGATCGGCCTGGTCGACGCCTATCTCGTGCCGCTGCAGTGGTGGCGTGACTCCGGCGTGCCGGGCTGGTACCGGGAGCAGCTCGGGCTGGACTACGTGGGCCTGTCCGGGCTGCCGGAGAACTGGGCCTACAACACCGGGGACGAGCAGAATCCGATCCGCCGTCTCGTCTCGACGTTCCTCAGCCCGCTCGCCAGCGCGTATCTGCTCGTCGTGGTGCTCCTGCTGCTCGCTGCGCGCCCACGGCGGCCCTGGGTGCTCGCAGCGGCGGCGGTTGCCTACGTCGGCCTGCTGTTCACGCACACGCGGGCCGCCTACCTCGCGCTGGCAGGCGGCCTGGTGGTGCTCGCCCTCGTCACACGGCGCTGGTGGCCGGTGGCGGCGGCAGCCGCTTCGATCGCGGTCGGGCTCGCCTTCGTCTCCGTGTACGACCAGGTCGGCCCGTCGACGAGCTACACCCCCCAGGAGCTCGAGCAGCTGCGCCGGAACGCCGCCGAGCACCCCGGCGCGAGCAGCGACCCGCTCTCCGGCGACGAGGCCTCGACGGCGAGCCACCTCCGCAACCTGCGCGACGGGCTCGAGACGGTGTTCCGCCATCCGCAGGGCTACGGGCTCGGCAACGCGGGCACCGTCGCACGGCGAACGGGTATCGCCCCGAAGGCGGGCGAGTCCACCTATACCGAGCTCGGCGTCGAGACCGGGGTGGCCGGGATGCTGCTCTTCGTCGCGTGGAGTCTCGCCGTGCTCGCCGCGCTCTGGCAGCGCACGGCCTGGCTGACCGCGGCGTTCGCGGCCGTGCTTGCGCTGGCGCTGCAGACCGACGTACTCGGCGTCCACTGGCTCGCCTACTGCGTCTGGGCCGCCGCGGGGATCGCCCTGCAGCTGCCGGCGGGCCGGGGCGACGCCACGGTCGAAGCAGCGGCGCCTGCTCCGCGTCGGCCGGCTCGAGCAGCTCCCGCAGGCTCGCGAGCGCCGGGAACGTCAGGCTCGTGACCGTGCCGAGCGGGACCCGGAGCGCGCGCACGTCGCCTACGCGGGGGTCTCGAGCAGCCGCTTGAGCGTCTCGAGGTCCGTGCGGAGCTGACGCTCGGCCGCCTTGACGGCAACCCGTGCGCCCAGCCCGAGCACACCGCGCGCCTCCCCTTCCATCTGCACGCGGACGCGCGACCCGTCGCCCGCCGGCTCGACCGACTGCTCGACCCGGAACACGACCGGGCCGGCGGCGGAGCGCAGTGCGAACCGGGACGGCGGCTCGTGCTCCAGGATCTCGACCGTCGACTCGATGCGCTTGCCGAGGAACGTGCGCACCTCGCGCACCCGCGCTCCCGCGTGCATCGGCCCGTCGCCCTCGAGCTCCGCCTCGACGACGGTGCCCTGCCACTCGGCCAGCCGCGCCGGGTCGGTGAGCACGGCGAACACCTCCGCGGGAGGACGCGCGATCTCGACCGACTGCTCGATCCTGGCCACGCGCGCCGAGTCTACGCGGGCCCGCGCCGTACCATGGGGAGATGGGCAAGGGCTACGCCGAAGGGCCAGCGGCCGAGGAGGCCGCGCGCAGGCTCGACGAGCTCGAGCACGGCCCGCCGCCGGCGCTGCCGGACGAGCGGGCGGCGGTGCACGGCTGCACTCCCGACCGGCCCGAGCGCCACTTTCTCGGCTGGCTCGGCGAGATCGACCCGGACGAGCTGTTCTCCTCCGGAGCGGCCTGGGGGATCACCGTCGTGCGGCAGACGGAGCCGGCGGCCGAACGGAGCTGAGGTATCTCGATGTCGAGACATCTTTGCCGCTGCGAGATGTCTCGACGCCGCGCTACTGTTGGAACGTGGCGAAGAAGGTCGAGCAACTCGATCGCGTGATCATCCGCTTCGCCGGCGATTCCGGCGACGGCATGCAGCTGACCGGCGACCGGTTCACGAGCGAGACCGCGATGCTCGGCAACGACCTCTCGACGTTCCCCGACTTCCCCGCCGAGATCCGGGCGCCCGCCGGGTCGCTTCCCGGCGTCTCGGGCTTCCAGGTCCACTTCGCCGACCACGACATCCTGACGCCCGGCGACCAGCCGCACGTGCTCGTCGCGATGAACCCGGCGGCGCTGAAGGCGAACCTGCGCGACCTGCCGCTCGGCGGGACGCTGATCGTCAACAACGACGCCTTCAACGACCGCAACCTGCAGAAGGCCGGCTACCCGTCGAACCCGCTGCAGGACGGGTCGCTGGTCGACTACCACCTCCACGAGGTGGCGCTCACCTCGATGACCGTCGAGGCGCTCAAGGGGGTCGAGGGGATCACCTCGCGCGAGGCGGAGCGCTCGAAGAACTTCTTCGCGCTCGGGCTGATGTCGTGGCTCTACCACCGGCCAATCGACGGCACCCTGCGGTTCATCGAGCAGAAGTTCGCGCGGCGGCCGGAGATCGCCGAGGCCAACTCGCGCGCCTTCCGGGCGGGCTACAACTACGGCGAGACCTCCGAGGACTTCGCCGTCTCCTACGAGGTGGCGCCTGCCCGGCTCGAACCGGGCACGTACCGCCAGATCACGGGCAACACGGCTCTCTCCTACGGCCTGATCGCAGCTTCGAAGCTGTCGGGGCTGCCACTGTTCCTCGGCGCCTATCCGATCACGCCCGCCTCGGGGATCCTCGAGGAGCTCGCGAGGTACAAGGAGTTCGGCGTCGCCACCTTCCAGGCCGAGGACGAGATCGCCGCCTGCGGGGCGGCGCTCGGGGCTGCCTTCGGGGGCGCGCTCGGCGTGACGACGTCGGCGGGGCCTGGCGTCGTCCTGAAGGCCGAGACCGTGGGCCTGGCGGTCGCGCTCGAGCTGCCGCTCCTGATCCTCGACATCCAGCGCGCCGGCCCGTCGACCGGGATGCCGACGAAGCCCGAGCAGGCGGACCTGCTGATGGTGCTGTTCGGCCGCAACTCCGAGAGCCCGGTGCCGGTCGTCGCTGCCTCGAGCCCCTCCCAGTGCTTCCACGCGGCGATCGAAGCGGCGCGCATCGCGCTCAAGTACCGAACGCCGGTCTACCTGCTCTCCGACGCGTACCTGGCGAACGGGTCCGAGCCGTGGCTGATCCCGGACGTGGCCTCCCTCCCCGACATCTCGACCGAGTTCGCGACCGCCCCGAACGAGGGCGACGAGTTCCTGCCGTACAAGCGCGACCCCGAGACGCTCGCCCGGCCGTGGGCGATCCCCGGCACGCCGGGCCTCGAGCACCGCGTGGGCGGGCTCGAGAAGGCCGACGGGACGGGCAACGTCTCCTACGACCCCGAGAACCACGACCTGATGACCCGCCTGCGCGCGCAGAAGGTCGCCGGGATCGCGGCGGACATCCCCGAGCTCGAGGTCGACGACCCGTCCGGTGAGGCGACGACGCTGGTGCTCGGCTGGGGCTCGACCTACGGGCCGATCGGCGCGGCGGTCCGGCGCGTCCGTGCCGACGGGCACTCGGTCGCCCGGGCGCACCTGCATCACCTGAACCCGCTGCCGCGGAACACCGGCGACGTGCTGCGGCGCTACGAGAAGGTGCTCGTGCCGGAGATGAACCTGGGCCAGCTGCTGCTGCTCCTGCGCTCCGAGTTCCTCGTCGACGCGGTCGGCTACAACCGCGTGCGCGGCCGTCCGTTCCGGTCGAGCGAGCTGGCCGAGGCGATCCTCGCCCTGGTGGACGCATGAATCGTCCTGGCCCGACCCGCGGCCGCCACGGCTCCCGGCCTTGCGCGGAAGAGGCAGAAGAGGTGGAAGCATGAGCGGCGACGGCAACGGCAACCTGGTCCAGCTGACAACGAAGGACTTCAAGTCCGACCAGGAGGTGCGCTGGTGCCCCGGCTGCGGCGACTACGCGATCCTGGCCGCCGTCCAGTCGTTCATGCCCGAGCTCGGCCTGCGGCGCGAGAACATCGTCTTCGTCTCGGGAATCGGCTGCGCGGCGCGCTTCCCGTACTACATGCAGACCTACGGGATGCACTCGATCCACGGGCGGGCACCCGCGATCGCGACCGGCCTCGCCACGGCGCGGCCGGACCTCTCGGTCTGGGTCGTGACGGGTGACGGCGACGCACTCTCGATCGGCGGCAACCACCTGATCCACGCGCTGCGGCGGAACGTCAACCTGACGATCCTGCTCTTCAACAACCGCATCTACGGGCTCACGAAGGGCCAGTACTCCCCGACCTCGGAGCGGGGCAAGGTGACGAAGTCGACGCCGATGGGGTCGCTCGACCGGCCCTTTAACCCGCTCTCGATCGCAATCGGCGCGGAAGCGACCTTCGTCGGCCGCGCGGTCGACACGGACAAGAAGGAGCTGACCGAGGTGCTGCGCGCGGCGGCGGCCCACCGCGGCGCCGCGTTCGTCGAGATCCTGCAGAACTGCAACATCTACAACGACGGCGCGTTCGAATACGTGCGCGAGGAGAAGGAGAACCGGATCTACCTCCGTGCCGGCGAGGAGATCCGCTGGGGCGAGCGCGGCATCCGCTCGCGTCCGGACGGGTCGGCCGAGGTCGTGGCCGGCGACGCCGGCGGGCTGATGGTGCACGACCCCGCCGCCGACGAGCCGAGCCAGGCATTCGCGCTCTCGCGGCTCACCCACGAAACGATCGGCGCCGTCCCGCTCGGCGTCTTCCGCGCCGTCGAGCGGCCGGTGTACGACGAGGGCGTCCACGAGCAGTTGCGGCTCGCCTCCGAGCAGCGCGGCGAGGGCGACCTCCAGGCGCTCCTCTCCGGCGGCGACACCTGGACGATCGCCTAGCGCGCCTGCGCAGCCGACGTCGGGGCCACAATCCGGGCATGACCGTCTACACGCTCGGCGTCTGGCGCGTGAAGCCCGGACGCGAGGACGATTTCGTGGCCGCCTGGGACGCGCTCAGCCAGTGGACGCTCGACCACGGCTTCGACACGCACGGGACCCTCGTCCGCGACCGGGCCGACCCGCTGCGGTTCGTCAGCTTCGGGCCCTGGCG
>DASTPC010000218.1:0-3528 GCA_035720085.1 Gaiellaceae bacterium | reverse complement strand
GGTGGAACTTCGCCCAGTCGTCCTGAACGGCCTTGGCCATGCCGGCCGGTGTCTGGCGGCCGGCGAGCAGGAGCTGGAACTGGTTCTGGAGCGTCGTGTACATCGACGGCGACGCCCAGTCGGTGTAGAGCAGCAGGCCGTTGTCGTCGGCGACCAGCCGGAAGGCCTTGCTCACCTGCGCGAGGTACTTGTCGCCCGACGGCGCCTTCGCGCGGCTGTCCGACGGGATCTGCTGCTGCTGGAACATGAGCGTCTGGGCGCGCTTCGAGGTGATCACGAAGTTGAGCCACTCCGCCCCGAGGTCCGCGTGCTCCGTCTTCGCCGAGATGTGCCACGGCCCGGAGAGGCCTCCGATCGACGACCAGATGCCGCTGCGGCCGGGCGGGACCGGCATCACGCCGACGTTGCCCGCGCCGAGCCCCGTCTTGATGATCGTCGAGTCCCAGTCGCCGCCGATCCAGAAGACGCCCTTGCCCTTGGCGAACTCCGTCGCCGAGGCGTCGTAGCCGAGCGCGTTGTAGTCGTCGTTGAAGTAGCCCGCCTTGCCCCACTGCTGGAGCTTCGCCAGCGCCCTGACAGTCCCCGGCGTGTCGTAGCGCGAGTTCGGGACGTGGTACACCCAGTTGCGGACGCTCTGCGGGTTGACGTACGCGCCCCAGATGCCGCCGAACAGGTGGATGAAACCGTAGCCCTCCTTGTTGCCGTGGTGGATCACCGGCTCGTCGTCGGGCAACTTGGCCCGTAGCTGGGCGAGGAGCCGGTCGAATCCGGCGAACGTCTGCGGCAGCTTGTCCGGGTTGAAGCCGAGCTCGCGCAGCTTCTTCTTGTTGTAGAAGGCGACGACGTTCTGGCCGGTCTGTGCGATCCCCCAGATCGGGCCCTTGCCGAACGACTTCCCGTCGGGCGTCCAGCGGAACATGCCCCAGGTGGACGGGGAGTAGAGGCGGTCCCAGCGGTACTTCTTGACGTACTTGGTCAGGGGGATGATCAGCTTCGCCTTCACGAGCTGGGCGTCGGTCTGGTAGCCCTGGTTGCCCTCGGTCACGTCTGGCCCGTCGCCCGAGGCGAGCGCGCGCGGCACGGTGCCGACGAGGCTGTTGAAGTCCTTGAAGACGAGGTCGATCTTCACACCCGGATGGCTCTGCTCGAACTCCTTGCTCAGCTGTTCGAGCACGGGCTGGAGGCCCGGATCCTGGTTGTCGTACGACCACATCGTCAGCGTGGTCGTCTGCGTCTTCCCCGCGTACGACGCGCCCGCGGCGGCGGCGAGAAGCACGGCGGCGACGACGACGAGCACTCCCAGCAGGCGCCTGTTCATACTCCCTCCCTGGACTCGGCCCGGCGGCGGATACGAGACTATAGAGCGATGGGAGCGGCGGACCGAAACCCGTCGCCCGCCGCCCCGAGCCGGCCCCAGCCTGCGGCGCTGGGGATCGACGTCGGCGGGACGAAGATCGCAGCCGGCGTCGTCGATCCCGCCACGGGCGCCGTCCTCGAGCGGCGCCGGCTACCGACCCGTCCGGAGCGCGGCGGCGCGGCCGTGCTCGACGACTGCGCTGCTCTGGCCGCGGCGCTCGCCGGCGGCCGACTGCCGGTCGGGATCGGCCTGTGCGAGCTCGTCGATCTCGACGGGCGGCCCTCGAGCGCCGACACGATCGACTGGCGCGGCCTCGACCCGGTGGCCGCGATCGACGCGCCGCGCGTGGTCGTCGAGTCCGACGTGCGGGCCGCCGCGCTCGCCGAGGCGCGCTTCGGCGCGGGCGCCGGCGTCTCGCCGTTTCTCCACGTCGTCGTCGGCACGGGCGCGAGTGCCTGCCTCGTCGTCGACGGGCACCCGTATGCGGGTGGGCGCGGCGAGGCGCTCGTGCTCGGAGCGCCGCCGGTGGAGCTCCAGGCGAGCGGCCCCGCGCTTGCCCGCGCAGCCGGGCTCGAGCGCGGGGAGGACGTCCTCGGCGACCCGGCGCACATTCCCCTCGTCGACGCCGCTGCCGAGGCACTCGGGGGCGTGCTGGCGGTCCTCGCCAACGCGCTCGACCCGTCGCTGATCGTCCTCGGGGGCGGTCTCGGCGTGGAGCCGGCCTTCCGCGAGCGCGTCGAGCGAGCCTGCCGGCCGCTGCTCGCGTATCCGCGCACGCCGCCGCTGCCGCTCGTCGGCTCGCTCCTGGGGCCGGACGGCGGCGTGGTCGGTGCGGCGCTCGTGGCGCTCTCGGGCCGGGAGTAGGGTTCGCACGGTGCTCGACGGGACCGGCCTGTGGCGCGACGTCGTGGAGCTGCCGCCGGCGCTGGAGGCGACGCTGGACGGCGAGGGGATCGACGAGGTCGCGGCGCTGCTCGGGGCCGGCGGCGTGCGCAGGGTCGTCGCGAGTGGCAACGGCGCCGCCTACTACGTCGCCGTCGCGCTCTGGCTGGCGTCGCTCGAGGGGCGGGCGGGGCCGGAGGTCGTCGCGGCTCCGAGCGGGCTGCTGGCGCGCCGCGCCTTCGCGTGGCGGCCGGGAGACGTCCTGCTCGCGGTGTCGTCGTCCGGTGAGTTTCGCGACCTGGTGGAGGCGGTCGAGGCCGGCGTGCCGGTGCCGATCGCCGCGGTGACGGCGAACGCCGGCTCGACGCTCGGCTCGCGCGCCGAAGCGCGCGCCCTCGTCTCCGTGCCGGACCAGCGTGCCGTCACGCACACCCAGGCGTTCTGCGGGGCCGTCGTCGCCGCGCTGGCGGCGTGGGCCGCCGTGACATCCGACTCCGCCCTGGACACAGCGCTCCGCCGTCTCCCGGAGGAGCTCGAGGGTACGGTCGCGGCGGCCCGGGCCTGGGTCGAGGAGCACGCGGAGAGCGACGCCGAGGCGGCGGTCGTCCTCGGCAGCGGCCCGGCGTGGGCGGCGGCGCTCGAGGCAGCCCTGCTGCTCAAGGAGGTCGCGGGCCTCCCGGCCGAGGGTGTCGAGACCCGCGAGGGCGCGACCTCGGCGATGATGGCGCTGCGGTCCGGGGCGCTCGCGCTCAGCCTGCCCACGGGCGGCGATGACACGCTGCTCGCCGAGGCGGAGGAGATCTGCGCCGGCCGGGGGGCAACCGTGCTGCGCGCGCCTGTTCCCGCCACCGCCGACAGCAGGCTTGCCGCGGTCTCGACCTTCCCTGCGGCCGCCGCGCTCGCCGTCCGACTGGGAATCGAGCGCGGGCTCGACGTCGACCGGCCCGCCTGGACCGAGGCGTACTACCGGGTCGCGAGACGCCGCGCATGACACGTCCTGTGTCAGCGCCCGGCCGCGACAGCGGCCGGCTTCAGGGATCTTCGCGCGGCCGGGAATCCGCTTCCGCGGATTCCCGGCCCTGCGCAGAACAGGAGCGCGCATGAGCCTCGGCCTCGGCGTGATCGGCTGCGGCAGCGTGTTCGCCGGGCCGTACCGGGGCATGATCGAGGTTCTGCGCGCCGCCGGCCGGTTGCACGTGGCCGCGGTGTACGACCCCGACGACTCGAAGCGGCGCGGCGCGGCGGTGCACTACGACGTCGATCCGGAGCTGCGCGGGCCTGCCGAGGTC
>DASTPC010000217.1:0-3399 GCA_035720085.1 Gaiellaceae bacterium | reverse complement strand
GTCACGTCGACGTTCGAGTACAGCTGGTCGACGATCGTGAGCGCGACCTGGTCGCGCACGGCGTCGTTCTCGATCAGCTGGCCGGTCGTGTCCGAGAAGCTGTCGGTGTCGAGCAGCTCCCAGCGCAGGTAGCCGCCGAGCACGCTCAGCAGGGCGAGCACGACCCCCACGATCGTGAGGATGCGCGCGGTGATCAGCCGCGGACGGCCGGCGCGGGCGGGAGCGGGCGGAGGCGAGGTGGACACGCCAGCGGCAGCCTACGCGCGTCCGGCGCCGCCGACAAACCGCTACCGGGGGCGGACCGCTCTCACCAGGCGATGCGGTCCCGCGCGAACGCGACGAAACCGTCCGCCGCGCGGGTCGCGACCCGGTTGGTGGCGCGCACGAGCGAGATCTCCCGGCGCGCGTCCATCCCCTCCACCCTGGCCGACGCCAGGCGTCCCGCCGCGACGTCGGCCGCGACGGCGGTGCGCGAGATGAACGCCACCCCGTAGCCGCCGACGACGGCGCTGTGCACGGACTCCTGGAGCCCGAGCTCGAGCCTGACGTCGAGGTCGCGCAGGCGGGTGCCGAGCCGTCGCAGCTCGTCCTCGACGACCTGGCGCACGCCGGCGCCCTCCTGCATCAGGATCGGCGGTTCCGCCCGCAGCTCGTCGAGCGTGACAGTGCGCCCGGCGAACGGATGGCCGGGCGGGCAGGCGAGGATCACCTCGTCCCGGAGGAACGGCTCGAAGCGCACGCCCCGGTGGCGGCGGGCGGCGCCCACGATCCCGAGCTCGAGCTCGCGCTCGGCGACGAGGTCGACCACCGTCTGCGTGTCGTGGACCGAGAGTCGTACCCGCACGTCGGGATGGGCCTGCTGGAACTCGCACAGGAGCAGCGGCAGCACGATCGCCGCCGGGCCGGTCGACGCCCCGAGCAGGAGGTCGCCGGCGAGCGCGCCGTCGCGGCCGGCGGCGACGTCGCCGAGCACCTGCTCCTCGAGCTCGAGCAGCCGCTGCGCGCCGGCGTACAGGCGCCGGCCGGCCTCGGTCGGCTCGACCCGGCGGCCGGAGCGGTCGAGGAGCTGCGTCCCGAGCCGCTTCTCCAGCGAGCGCACCTGTAGCGAGACGGCCGGTTGGGTGACGCCGAGCGACTCGGCCGCGCGCGAGAAGCTGCGGCGCTCGACGACGGCGCAGAACGCCGCCAGCTGACGCGTGTCCATAAGCGAAGCTTATTCTAGAGGACGCCGCGCTCCTCGAGCCAGGCGACCAGGAGCGGGTCGGTCAGCTCGGGGCCTGCCGCCGTCCGCGCCGCCTCGCCGCGGCCGACGAGCGCCGCGAGCGCGCGGTCGACGCTGCCGCGCTTGAGCCCGAGCGGCGCGAGCGTCTCCTCCGAGTAGAGCCCGCCCGGGCGGACGGCGAGCGCGAGCGCGACGCGCTGCTCGTTCGCCGGCAGCATCTCGAAGCGTGCGCGCAGCGCCGGCTCGGCGGCAACGAGCGCGCGCCGGCGGGCCTCGACGAAAGCCTCCTCGTCGGCCGCCGACCCGCGCGGCACCAGCTCCCAGAGCTGGTGCGCGAGCAGCATCGTCCGCTGGGGGTGCCCGCGGGCGGCGTCGAGCAGCGGGTCGAGCGCCGTACCGGCGTCGCGCCCGGTGCGGTCGAAGCGCTCCTCCACGTACGCCGCGCACGCGTCGGCGGGAAGGGGGCCGAGCTCGACCGCGACGGCGTGCTCGAGCAGCGGCCGGGAGGGGTCGTGGAAGAGCCGCTCCATCAGCGTCGGCGCCGATCCCGCGAACGCGTAGGACGCCGCCTCGGCCTGGTGCTGGACGACGCTGCGCAGAATCCCGTCCGCCCCGTCGACACGGAGGACGTCCTGGAACTCGTCGAAGGCGATGAAGCTGCGCAGGCCGCTGCGCCGGTGCAGGGTCGCGGGCAGGTCGAGCAGCCGCAGGAGCACGCTCTCGACGTCGAGGCGCGGGTTGGAGCGGAGGGTCGCAGCGAAGCCGCCGCCGCCGAGCGAGACGCCGATCTGCCACGACCGCAGCAGCGCATCCACGGTCCGGCGCACCGACCCCTTCAGCTGCCGGTCGTAGGCACGCTCGAGGCGCGAGACGATGCTGGCCAGGGAGAGCACGCCCTCCAGGTCGACGAGCGCGCCGACCATCCCCTCGGCCTCGACGTCGGCGAGCGCGCGGCGCAGGAGCGTCGTCTTGCCGTAGCGGCGCGGGCCGACGAGCCGGGCCGCGTGGCCGCCGAGGGCGAGCGCGACCAGCCGTCCCGCCTCCTCGTCGCGGTCGATCGCCTCCTCGGGCGGCAGCGCGCCGGCCACCGGGAAGGGGTTGAGGTCGCGCGCCACCGCTCCAGTCTGCCCGAAGCCAGGAGAAATGTCTACTTCTTGTAGGCAACTCTGCCGAGCCCGAGCAGGCAGGATGGTACGTTCCGGCGCGTGCGCGTCTGGATCGACGTCTCCAACTCGCCCCAGGTCGCGTTCTTCCGCCCCCTCGTCGCGCTGCTCGAGGGGCGCGGCCACGACGTGGCCGTCACCGCGCGCGAATACGCCCAGACGCTGGAGCTGCTCGAGGACGCGGGCATCGAGCACGAGGTGGTCGGGCCGCCCCACGGCGGCGCGAGCGCGGCCGGCAAGGTCCGCGCCATGGCCGGGCGCCTGCGCGCGCTCCGCCGCTGGGCGAAGGGCTACGGGCCGGACGTCGCCCTCTCGCACGCCTCGCACGAGCTGCCGCTGACCGCGCGGTCGCTCGGGGTCGCCTCCGCGTACGCCTACGACTACGAGTACGCGCGCGTCCAGCACGGGCTCGGCTCACGGGCCGCGACGGGGGTCGTCGTGCCGGACGCGATCCCGCTCGACCGCCTCGCCGTGCTCGGCGCGCGGCCGCCGAAGCTCCGCCTCTACCCGGGTCTGAAGGAGGAGTACTACCTGGCCGGCTTCGAGCCCCGGCCAGGAGTGGCCGCGGCGCTCGGCGCCGATCCGGAGCGCGTGCTCGTGGTCGTACGGCCGCCGCCGGAGGTCTCGCTCTACCACCGCCACGGCAACCCCTTGTTCGCGGACGTGCTCGAGCGCCTCGGGTACGACCCCGCCGTGCACGCGGTCGTCTTGCCGCGTACGCACGAGCAGCGCGACGCGGTGCGGGCCGCAGGGCTGCCCTCGCTGCTCGTTCCGCAGCGCGCGGTCGACGCCCTCAGCCTCGTCGCCGGCGCCGACCTGGTCGTCTCCGCCGGAGGCACGATGAACCGCGAGGCGGTCGCGCTCGGCGTGCCGGTCTACACGACCTTCGCCGGTCGGCTCGGCGCGGTCGACGAGGGGCTGATCGCAGCCGGCCGGCTGCTGCCGCTCACCTCCGCCGACGAGCTCCGGCCGGTGCACCGGCCGCCCGGCCGGCACGGCTCGAGCCGGGACCCG
>DASTPC010000216.1:0-7228 GCA_035720085.1 Gaiellaceae bacterium | reverse complement strand
GCCGCTACCTCAGCGCTCACTCCCTGGACGCTGTGCTGGACGGAGAGAAGGAAGACAGACAACGAGAGGAGACCCGCGAGCTCACCGCGGCCTGAGCCGCCGATCATGTCGACGAGTTACACCACGTCCAGGGACTTGACTCGCTGTTGCGGCGGCCGAAGGCCGACGCCTTCAGGGATCTTCGCGCGCTGGGCTGCACAGGTGTGCGGATGCCCGGCTTGCGCCAACTAGAGCGCCTGCGGCTGGATCCCGAGCGCCTCGAGCACCTGCTGGGCGGCCTCCTGCTCGGCGGCCTTCTTCGTCGAGCCGCGCCCGACGCCGACCTGCTCGCCGTCGACGAGCGCGGCGCAGACGAACCGCCTGTCGTGGGGCGGCCCGTCGACCTCGAGGACGACGTAGGCGACCTGCTTGCCGCTGCGCGCGAGCGCCTCCTGGAGCTCGGTCTTGTTGTCGACGTGGCTCGTGCGGGCGTACTCGATGCGCTCCGCGAAGGCGTCGACGATCGCCCCCTCGACGGCCTCGAAGCCGTGCTCGAGGTAGACGGCAGCCATCGCCGCCTCGAGCAGCGCCGCGAGGACGTTGCGCGAGCGGGCGATGCGCTGCAGCTCTCCGTCGGGCACGTCCTGCGCGTGCTCGAGCATGCGGCCGCCGAGATCGAGCTC
This sequence comes from Gaiellaceae bacterium, assembly GCA_035720085.1. GTDB lineage: Bacteria > Actinomycetota > Thermoleophilia > Gaiellales > Gaiellaceae > Gaiella. Next base: position 6,566 of record DASTPC010000216.1, on the reverse strand, counting down.
CTTCGCGACCCCCGCGCAGCTCGCGCGCGAGACGACGTGGGCGCGGATCTTGGCCAGCCGGCCCTCGGAGGCGTCCGGGAAGCGGTCGTAGAGGGCGCGCGCGATCGCCAGCTCGAGCACGCTGTCGCCGAGGAACTCGAGCCGCTCGTAGGAAGACGTCCGGTCCGGCGCCCACGACGTGTGGGTGAAGACCTGGTCTCGCCGGCCGCGCGGGAGCGCGTCGACCAGGCGCGCGAGCGCCGACCCGTCGCGGCTACTGGTGCGCGGAGACGTAGTCGACGGCTTGGCCGACGGTCGTGATCTTCTGGGCGTCGTCGTCCGAGATCTTGATCCCGAACTGGTCCTCGAGCTCCATGATCAGCTCGACGAGGTCGAGCGAGTCGGCGTCGAGGTCGTCCTGAAACGATGCCTCTTCGGTGATCTCGCTCTCCTCGACGCCGAGCTGGTCGCTCAGGACGTCCTTCACCCGCTCGTAGACTTCGTCGCGCGACAGTGCCACGGATAGAACCTCGCTTTTCCGGTCAGGGTCGGTGGGCGGGGACTCTACTACGTGGCGACGCGATCGGGCAGCCGCTCCGCGAGCCGTTCGACGACCCCGTGCTCGACGCCGCGGGCGGCGAGTCGGATCGCGTTCGCGATCGCCCTGCGCGAGCTCGAGCCGTGCGCGATCACCACCAGGCCGCGCAGCCCCAGGAGGTAACCGCCGCCGTACGTCTCGGGGTCGAGACGCGTGCGCAGGCCGTGGGCGGCCGGACGGATCAGGAGCCCGCCGAGCTTCCCGCGGGGGGTCGACTCGATCTCCCGGCGGAGCGCGCCGAGGACGCTGCGGATCGTCCCCTCCAGCGTCTTCAGCGCGACGTTGCCGGTGAAGCCGTCGCAGACGACGACGTCGCCGGCGCTCTCGAGCAGCGCGCGGCCCTCGACGTTGCCGGCGAAGCGGAGCGGGCTCGACGCGAGCAGCTCGTGCGCCTCGAGCGTCAGCTGGTTGCCCTTCTCGGGCTCCTCGCCGATCGAGAGCAGCCGCACCTCGGGCTCGCGCACCTCGAGGATCTCCTCCGCGAAGACGCTGCCCATGTGGGCGAACTGGAGCAGATGCTCCGGGCGGGCGTCCGCGTTCGCGCCCGCGTCGATCAGCACCGTCGGGCTCCGCCGGCCTGGGATCACGATCCCGATGCCCGGACGGTGAACGCCCCGCAGGCGGCGCACGTGCAGGAGCGAGGCGGCGAGCATCGCGCCGGTGTTGCCGGCCGACACGACCGCCTGCGCCTCCCCGTCGGCCACGGCACGGACGGCGCGCACGAGCGACGACTCGGGCTTGGCGCGGACCGCCTCGGCAGGCTTGTCGTCCATCTCGACGACGCCCTCGGTCGCGACCAGCTCCAACCCGTGCGTGTCGAGGCCCGCCGGGCCGTAGAGGACAGGCCTGATCGCGTCGGAGGCCGCGTCGGTGGCGCCCTCGACGATCGCGTCGGGCGCGTGGTCGCCGCCCAGCGCGTCGACGGCGACGGTGACGGGCACTACGGCGTCGGCGTGCGCAGCGGCTCTACCTCACGGCCCCGGTACGTCTTGCACGTCGGGCATACCCGGTGCGGCCGCTTCGGCTGGCCGCACTGCGGGCAGACGTTGACCCGCGGCGCGTCGATGCCGTGCTGCGCGCGGCGCTTGTCGCGCCGCGACTTCGACGTCTTCTTCTTCGGGACCGCCATGAGCGGCTGCGGAGTATAGCGACCGTCGGATTGGCGCCGTTCGTGACGAAGCGTACGATCGCTGGATGGTCGGGCTACCGACCGGCACGGTGACATTCCTGTTCGGCGACGTCGAGGGCTCGACGGAGCTGCTCGAGCGGCAGGGCGCCGCCTACGCGGACGAGCTCGCCGCCCACCGGTCGGCCGTCCGCGCTGCCGTCTCGGCCCACGGCGGCGAGATCGTCGACCAGCGCGGCGAGGAGGTCTTCGCAGCGTTCGCCGCAGCGGACAGGGCGGTCGCCGCAGCAGTCGACATCCAGCGCCGTCACGCAGACCGGGTCGTGCGCGTACGGATCGGGCTCCACACGGGCGAGCCCGCCCTGACCGGCGAGGGCTACCTCGGCCTCGACGTCCATCGAGCCGCCCGGATCTGTGCGGCCGGCCATGGCGGCCAGATCCTGCTCTCCGACGCGACGCGCGCGCTGGTTGCCGACCGGTCCGTCGAGGACCTCGGGGATTACCTGCTGAAAGGGATCTCCGCCCCCGAGCGGATCTACCAGCTGCTGGAGCCTGGCCTGCCAGTGCGCTTCGCACCGCTGCGGACGTTGCCGGCCGTCTCCGAACGGCGGCTGCTCCCGCCACGACGCCCGAGGCAGCCGACGCTCGAACAGCTCGCCTGGTCGACCCGCGCCCGTCTGCCGGCCACCCCGAAGGGCGAGCGAGCCGCCGTCTCGCGACTTGCCAGAGCCCTGTCCGTGGCGGCCCGGGCCGCGGAAGGCGCGCGCCGCTTCAGCGAGGGCGTCGACCGCAGGGCGCTCGAGCACCGGCACGCGGCGTACGTGCCGATGAGCGTGCGATCGGACCGGGCGGCGGGCGCCGCCGAGAGCGCCGAGCGGCAGCTGGCCCTGCTCGACGCGGTCGAGGCGCACACCCTCGCACTCGAGCAGGCAGCCCGGCGAACGCCGACGAGCGCGGACGAGATCGAGCGCGCGACGGACGCGCTCGACAGCGCCCTCGAGCAGGCGCGTTCAGCGATCGGGACGGCCACACGCCGGACCCGCCGGACGATGCGGCGTGGGATCCACCGGCTCGGGGACGAGTACGTCGTCGCCTCGTTCGACGAGACGGGGATCGAGCACCTGAACGCGTTCGGCACGATGCGCGAGGCGCGCGCGTTCAGGCTCGCGGCGAAGCTCGCGAGAGAGAACAAGGCGAGCTACCGCAAGCTCGATCTGCGCTCGCATGCCGAGGTTCTGCGCCGTACCGGCCTCGGTGCTCGACGCGGGCACGTCGATCCTCGCGACGAGTAGCGCGGGCCGCCTGCCCCGCCTCAGAGCGAGTCGCGCAGCTCGCCGAGAGCCGCCCAGCGGGGATCCGGCGGCGCGTCGGCGTGCTCGTGCGGCTCGGCGTTGAGGTCCTTCCCGCACACCGCGCAGAGGCCGGCGCAGTCCGGGCGGCAGAGGATCTGGTCGGGCAGCCCGAGGGCGATCGCGTCGCGTGCCCAGGCGGAGAGCTCCAGCCGCCCGTCGGCGACGTACTCGGTGCGGAGCTCCTCCGGCGCGTCCTCGTCCGCCGCCTGGTACTCCCGCGCGTCGACCTCGACCTCCTGCACGGCATCGGCGAGGCAGCGCATGCACGGGCCGTGTAGGCGCGCGCGGAACCGGATCCGGAAGACGTCGCCGCTCGTGGCACGCGCAACGGCCAGGTCGACCGGCACCTGGGCCGGCACGGGCAGGTAGCGCTCGCCGCCGAGCTCGAAGGGCTCGAGGTCGACTGCGACCTGCTCGCGGTGCTCCTCCCCGGGTCGGAGCCGCACGTTGCGCAACGAGAACGTGGTCATCGACCCAGCGTAGCCCCCGTAAGAGGTTTGTAAGACGTCGTTCCCTCGGGCGGCTCGGGCGGCTATCACGGTAGGTGCCCATCAGTCCGAGGACGAAGGAGTGTGCACATGGACGAGGCAGCGAAGAACAAGGGGAGGCTTCCACGCGGTCGCGCGCTGCTCGTCGCCGGGCTGCTGGTCGCCGGCGCAGCGCTCGCCGCCGCGCTCGGTCTCGGCACGTCGAGCGTCACCGCCGCCCAGTCGCAGTACGCGCCGCGCAACACGGCTCCGCCGACGATCTCAGGCACTGCCGCGCAGAACGAGACGCTGACCGCGAACGTGGGGACGTGGACCGGCGACCAGCCGATCGTGTTCACGTTCCAGTGGCTGCGCTGCAACGCCGGCGGCGGCAACTGCGTCGCGATCCCGAACGCCGACGACCAGACCTACGCGGTTGTCCAGGCGGACGTCGACAACACGTTGCGGGCCCGCGTCACCGCGCGCAACAACCAGGGCACGCAGACGGCGACCACCGTCCAGACGGCCAAGGTGACCGGCCCCGTCGGGCCCGCCGGCGCCGTGCGGCTGCCGAACGGGGAGATCTCGATCCCCGTGACGAGCGTCCCCGCCACCGAGCGGCTGATCGTCGACCGCGTCGAGTTCACGCCGAATCCGATCCGCTCGCGCACGGAGCCGATCCAGGTGCGGATCAAGGTCGAGGACACGCGCAACTACGTCGTGCGGGACGCGCTCGTCTTCGTCCGCTCGACGCCGCAGGTCACGTCCGTGCCGCCCCGCTCGCGTACGGGGCAGGACGGCTGGATCACGTACACGATGGCGCCCGAGCCGGACTTTCCGGCGATCCGCAACGCCTACAACGTCCAGTTCTTCGTCAAGGCGTACCGTCAGGGCGACAACCCGCTCGGCGGGGTCGCCGGCTACCGACTCGTCCAGGTCGCGATGGCGAAGTAGCCGTCGCACCAAGAGGGCGGCGGCTCGGGGTCATGAGAACGCCGCCGCCCTTGCGCCCGCCGCGGAGCCACGGGGGTCGAGCTCCTGCGCGCGGGCCTCGGCGCGCCGCCGCCCCGTTCCCTCCCGTACGCGGGCGGCGGTGCGCCACACTTCGACGTCGTCTCCGTCCCGCTCGACGGCCGCCGCGACCGCGCGCTCTGCTGCCGGCCGGTCTCCCCGCGCCAGCTCGGCTTCCGCGAGGAGCCGCCGGGGCTCGGCGGCCCACGGCTGGAGCCGCGCCGCGCGGCGCGCCTGCGCGGCCGCCTCCGCCGCGTCTCCCGCCCGGAGCGACGCCCCCGCCCGCGAGAGCGCCACGTTGCCGACGAGCAGCGGCACGGTCGCGGCCGCCAGGACGGCAGCCGGCACGAGCACGGCCGCCCGCCGGACCGTCACGACCGTCCCGCCGCGGGCGGCGACCAGCAGGGCCGCGCCGGGGAAGAGGCCGGCCAGGACGACGGCCGGCAGCTCCCAGTCCCAGTCGACGGCCAGGTGGACGGCGACCGCGGCGAACGACGCCGTGCCGGCGGCCGCGCCCGGAGTGGTCCGCGCCCGGCCGGCGGCGACGAGGGGCGGGACGAGCAGCGCGGCGATCAGGGCCAGCGCGAGCGGGCCGAGCTCGGAGAGGGCCTCGACGTACAGCGAGTGGGCGTCGCGGGCGGGGAACGCGACGTCACGCAACTCGAGCCAGGAACGCTCCCACGTGCCCGCTCCCGAGCCGAGGAGCGGCCGGTCCCGCCACCCGTCGAGCGCCGCCTGCCAGTACTCGCGCCGCTCCTCGCTCCGGGCGAGCGACGCCGCCAGCCCCGCGCCGACGCCCGCCGCGACGACCGCCGCCGGCAGCCACGCTCCCATCCGCGGCGCGCGCGTCGCCGCCCCGGCGGCCGCGCCCGCCGCGAGCGCGAGCCACGCACCGCGGCTCTCGGAGAGCCACAGGACGACGAGCGCGGGAACGCTCGAGGCGAGCAGCGCGACGCCGAGCGGCGGTCGCGCCTCGAGCGCCAGCCCCGCCGCGAGCAGGATCGCGACGACGGCCAGCAGCGCGAGGCCGTTCGCGTATCCCACTGGCTCGGCAGACTCCCCGCTCCCCTCCCCTGCGCCGCCGCGCACGGCGAGGTTCCAGAGGCAGAGGACGAGGCAGCCCGCCAGCACGCCCGCCAGGAGCGCCGGCACGAGCGCGCGCTCCAGCCAGAGGAGCGCGGCGGCGAGGGCGACCAGCACCACGAGCGTGCGCTGCGGCTCGAGCACGGTGAGCGGCACGCTGCGCGTCCACGCGAGCGAGGCCACCTGCCAGAGGAGCAGCCCGGCGAGACCGGCCAGTGGGAGGAGCTCGAGCCGCGAGAGCACGAGCCGCCGGCGCAGCAGCGCCGCCGCCGCGGCCGCCCAGGTGAACGCAAGCGCGGCCCAGCCCCAGGAAGGCGGGAAGTAGCCGCCGTCGGCGAGCCCGAGACCGATGACCGCGACGGCGGCAAGCGCCGCCGTGGCGACGACCCGGCTCAGGGCCGCGAGGGCGAGATGTGTCTCGCCCCTACAGGTACGAGTCCTCGTCGGGCGACTGCAGGTCCTGCGGGCCGATCCCGGCGACGACGGTCTCCTGCGAGCGCTCGTGGAGGCGCTCCCGCCCGCGGCGCACCGCGGCGAGGAACTTGTCGAGGTTCACCTCGAGCGTCGAGAGGATCCCGTCCGCCCAGTCCTCCATCTCGAGCCGCGTCTCCCGCGCCTGGCGGCGGGCGTCGTCGACGATCTCCTGCGCCTGCTTCTCCGCCAGCCGCACGATCTCGGTCTGCGAGGCCTCGCGCACGGCCTGTTCCCGCGCCTCGCCGATCAGCCGGTCGCACTCGCGCTTCGCCTCGGCGAGCATCTCCTGCCGCTCCTTGACGATCCAGCGGGCCTGCTTGATCTCCTCTGGGATGGTCGCCCGCATCTGGTCGAGGATGTCGTAGATCTCCTCCCGGTCGATGCGGACCTGATCCGTCAGCGGCACGGCCTTTGCGTTGTGCACGAGGTCGTCCAGCTTGTCGATGAGCACGAGTACGTCCATGGCGGGGGATCTT
>DASTPC010000215.1:0-4987 GCA_035720085.1 Gaiellaceae bacterium | reverse complement strand
GCTCGCCAACTACCTGCGTGTGCTCACGCTGGAGACCCAGACCCTCGCCCGCGCGTGCGGCAAGTCGCACGTCCACAACCTGGAGCCGGAGGACCTCGTCGCGCTCACCGTCGAGGCCGCTGCGATGGCGCGCGTTCCGCTGGCGGGCACGAGTTGGATCCCCGGGGTGGCCGACGCGGGCCGCTAATGCTCCTCTACGACTCACGGGTCTCCGGCAACTGCTACAAGGTGCGCCTGCTCCTGGCCCAGCTCGGGCTGCCGTACGAACGGGTCGAGCTGGACGTCGTCGACCGCTCGAACCGCGGCGACGTGCTGGGTGGGCTCAACCCGGCGCTCCGCGTGCCGACGCTCGTGCTGGACGACGGGCGCCCGCTGGGGGAGTCGAACGCGATCATGTGGTTCCTGGCGGAGGGGACGGCCTTCCTGCCGACGCATCGGTTCGAGCGCGCCCAGGTGCTCCAGTGGCAGTTCTTCGAGCAGTACGACCACGAGCCGAACATCGCCGTCGCGCGCTTCTGGCTGACGAAGCGCCCGGGCGAGGCCGACCCCGAGCGTCTGGCCGGCTGGCACGCCGGCGGCTACCGCGCGCTCGACGCGATGGAGCGGCATCTCGAAGGTCGCGACTTCCTCGTCGGGGACCGCTACTCGCTCGCCGACATCGCCCTCTATGCCTACACGCACGTCGCCGGCGAGGGCGGGTTCGAGCTGGAGCGCCATCCCGCGATCCGCGCCTGGCTCTCCCGCGTGGCAGCGCAGCCCGGACACGTGCCGATCGACACCTGAGGGGCGGCGCGTCCGCCGAAGGACGATCCGTTCGCAGCGGCATGAAGCGACGGCGGGACATGTCCGAGGGTCAGACCCTCTGACATGGCCGCAGCAGACCCGTCCATCGCGCGTGGACATGTCCGCCTCGGCCGGCGGGTGCCCGGGCGAGAAGCGGCACTCCAGAGGCGCTCGCGCCCCGCCGGACATGGCCACGCGGGACGTGTCCGAGGGTCTGACCCTCGGACCTGTCTCCAACGGTCAGGTCTGGGCGGTGGCGACGCAGCGGCTGCTCGCAGCGCCGGGCCGCGATCCGGCGCCCGTTCCGGTCGGGTCAGCCGGCATAGCCGAGCTCCCGCGAGATCGACTCGGTCCGCTCGAGGAGCAGCGGCAGCGTCGCGCGCGCGACCGCACGCCCGAAGCGGGGGATGGGGCCCTGCAGCGCCACGATCGCCGCGACCTCGCCGGAGCTCGCCCAGACGGGCGCGGCGATCGCGTTCAGCTCGGGCTCGCGCTCCTCGTACGCGTCCGCCCAGCCGCGCCGGCGGACCCGCGCCAGCTCCGCTGCGAGCGCGGCAGGCTCCGTGATCGTCCGCGGTGTGAACGACGCCAGGGGTGGTTGCGGCCGCCGCCCGGTGAAGGCGAGCATCACCTTGCCGGCGGCCGTCGCGTGGCCGATCGACGGCCGCCCCAGTCGGGTGACGCCCTGCACGTACCGGTCGGTGGGGACGAAGTCGACGGTGATGGCGTCCCGGTCGCCCGGGACGGAGAGGGTCGCCGTCTCGCCGGCTGCGGCGACGAGCGCCTCGAGGTGCGGCCGGGCGACGTCCCGCACGTCCAGCCGGGCGAGCACGGCGTTTCCGAGCTGTACGAGGCGCAACCCGAGGCGGTAGCGGCCGGACTCCTCGACGTACTCGATCAGCTCACCTTCCAGCAACGTCCCGAGCTGGCGCGAGACCGTGCTGGCCGTCATGCCGGTCCGCCGCGCGATCTCGTTCGTCCCGAGCGTGCCACCCTCGGCGAGAGCCTCCAGGACGGCGAGCGAGCGCCCTGCGGCCGCGACGCGCCCCTGCGACGGTTGACCCGTACGCGCCATCAGAGGTAGTATTGCGCAGCGCAGGACTGTGTTGCAATTAGCGGAATTCATCGGGTAGCCCTGCAGCCGTGTCGATGCTCGTTCCCTGTCCCAACTGCGGCCCGCGCGAGGTCGAGGAGCTGCGCAACGCGGGCGAGAGCACCCGCAGGCCCACGTCGACGCCGACCGTGCGGGAGCTCAACGAGTACGTCTACTTCCGCGACAACGCCGCGGGCGTCCACCGGGAGTGGTGGTTCTGCCGAGTCTGCGAGGACTGGTTCCTCGCCGAGCGCCATACCGTCACCAACGAGGTCGTGCGCACGTGGCTGCCCGCGCGTGAGGTGGAGGCGACGTGAGGCTCGAGCCGAGGCCGACAGAGCGGATCGACCGCTCGCGCGAGCTGTCGTTCAGCTTCGAGGGCCAGCGCGTCGAGGCGTACGCGGGCGACACGATCGGCTCGGCCCTCTACGCTCAGGGTCGGCGGATCTTCTCCCGGAGCTTCAAGTACCACCGTCCGCGCGGTCTGCAGTGCTGCGTCGGCCACTGCGCCAACTGCCAGATGACCGTGGACGGGATCCCGAACATCCGAGTGTGCGTGGAGCCCGCCCGCGAGGGCGCGGTCGTCACCGGCCAGAACGTGCTCGGCTCGCTCGACCGCGATCTTCTGCGCGTCACCGACAAGCTGGGCGGCCCGTTCACGCCGCCCGGCTTCTACTACAAGACCTTCATCCGCCCGCGCCGGCTCTGGCCGCTCTACGAGAAGCTGCTCCGCAACGCCGCCGGGCTGGGGAAGCTCGACCCCGCCGGCGAGCGCCTCGAGCGCGTCGACGTGGAGCACCGCCACGTGGACGTCGCCGTGATCGGCGGTGGGCGGGCCGGCCTCGAGGCGGCGATCGCGGCCGCCGGTAGGGGCGAGTCGGTACTGGTCGTGGACGAAGGCCCCGACGTGGGCGGGTCGCTGCTCGACGACCCGGGGGGCGCGGCGCAGGCGGCCGGGCTCCGACAGCGGGCTCTCGCGGCGGGTGCGGAGCTGCTCGCCCCGGCGGTCGCGATCGGGCTCTTCGAGGAGAACCTCGTCCCCGTGGCCCACGGGAACCTCCTCCTCAAGGTTCGCGCCCGTCGCGTCGTCGTGGCGGCCGGGGTCACCGAGCAGCCGCTCGTGTTCCCCGGCAACGACCTCGTCGGCGTGATGCTGCCGTCGGCCGTGCGCCGGCTCGTGAACGCCTGGTCGATCCGGCCGGGCGAGCGGGCGGTCGTGCTCACCGCGGACGACCGTGGGCTCGCCGCCGCGGAGGACCTGCGTGCCGCGGGCGTCGAGGTCGTCCACGTCGCCGACTTCCGCGAGCGGGCGCACACCAACGTGGAGGCCCAGGGGCGGCGCGGCCGCGTCTGCCAGGTCTCCGTGGACGGGCGCTGGGCCCGCTGCGACCTCGTCGTGATGTCGGGGAGCCCGCAGCCGAACGTCAAGCTGCTCGCCCAGGCCGGGGCGCGCGTCGAGTACGACGCCGCCCGTGGCAGCTTCGTCCCAACCGTGCTGCCGCCGAACGTGGAGGCGGTCGGCTCGGTCACCGGCGACGTCGGCGCGCCCGCCGTGCCCGCCCCGGCGCTCGGCTTCCACGGCGACAAGTCCTTCGTCTGCTTCTGCGAGGACCAGACGACGAAGGACCTGAAGTACGCGATCGAGGAGGGCTTCGACTCGATCGAGCTCTCCAAGCGCTACACGACCGTGACGATGGGCCCGTGCCAGGGCCGGCTCTGCCACGTGCCCTCGATCCGCCTCCATGCGAAGACCAAGGACGTCGACGAGAACACGATCGGCACCACGACGGCGCGCCCGCCGTACACGCCGGTCAGCCTCGGGCAGCTCGCCGGCCGCCCGCACGAGCCGGCTCGCCGAACGTCGCTCCACCACCGGCACGAGGACCTCGGCGGCCGGATGATGTGGACCGGCGCGTGGCGGCGGCCGCACTCGTACGGCGACGACCCGGGCGAGGAGGCGCAGCACGTGCATCGCGCGCTCGGGCTGATCGACGTCTCGACGCTCGGGAAGATCCTCGTCCGCGGCCCGGAGGCGGGCGCGTTCCTCGACCGCCTCTACCCGAACCGGTTCTCCGACCTCCGGACCGGCCGGATCCGCTACGGCGTGCTCACGACTGACTCGGGGCGGATCATGGACGACGGCACTGTCGCCCGTCTGGACGACGAGACGTTCTACGTGACGACGACCTCGACCGGCGCGGACAGCGTCTACCAGTGGTTCACGTGGTGGAACGCCGTCTGGTTAATGGACGTCGAGATCGTGCACGTCACCGGCCTGCTGGCCGCCGTCAACGTCGCGGGGCCGCACGCCCGGGCGCTGATGGAGCGTGTGTGCGACGTCGACGTCTCGAACGAGGCGCTGGCGTACCTCGACGCCAGGCACTGCCGGGTGGCCGGGGTGCCCGCGCTGGCGCTCCGGATCGGCTTCGTCGGCGAGCTCGGCTACGAGCTGCACTTCCCGAGCCCGCACGGGGTGCACGTCTGGGACACGCTGCTCGAGCGGGGCGCAGACCTCGGCGCCCGCCCGTTCGGGCTCGAGCCCCAGCGGATCCTTCGCCTGGAGAAGGGCCATGTGATCGTCGGCCAGGACACGGACTCGGAGTCGAACCTGCTCGAGGCGGCGATGCCCTGGATCCTCAAGGCCGACAAGCCCGACTTCGTCGGCAAGTGGGCCGCCGAGCAGGTCAGTGAGCGCGGCCTCAACTGGATGCTCGTCGGCTTCGAGAGCCCGACGGGCGCGCTGCCGCTCGAGGGCGGGCAGGTCGTCGTCGACGGCCGTTCGGCCGGGAGGATCACGAGCGTCCGCCGCAGCGCCGAGCTGGGCAAGGTGATCGGGCTCGCGGTCGTGCCCGTGGAGCTGGCGGAGGACGGGACGACGTTCCACGCCCAGGTCGACGGGCGCGCGCAGCCGCTGACGGTCCGCCTCGGGCCCTTCTTCGACCCCGAGGGAGCGAGGCTGAAGGCGTGAGACGCCCTGCGACAACCTCCGGCCGCGACAGCGGCCGGTCTCGCGCAGAGGAGCGGGCGTGAGCGTGCTCGACTTCCTGTCTCCGGGCCTGGCCGGCGAGGGGGCGGTCGCCCGCTCGCCGCTGGAGCGGGCGCAGCGGGACG
>DASTPC010000214.1:0-7658 GCA_035720085.1 Gaiellaceae bacterium | reverse complement strand
CCGGTCGGCTTGTCGTTGACGTAGAAGTTGCCGGCCGCGTAGCCGAGCGCCGCGTGCGCGTCCTCGATCGCGCGCCGCTCGGTCGCGAACACCGCCCCGGTGAGCCCGTACGCCGCGGTCTCGTCGACGAGCTCGAGCGTGTCCGCCCAGCGCTTCTCGTCGTAGACGTAGGTCGTCAGCACGGGGCCGAAGAGCTCCTCGCGGAGCAGCCGGAAGCCGGGGTCGTCGGTCTTGACGACGGTGGGCCGCACGAACCAGCCCTCGCTGTCGTCGACCTCGCCGCCGGCGACGATCTCGGCGCCTGCCGCCTCGGCTTCCTCGATCGCCTCCTGCTGCGTGCGGAACGAGGAGCCGTCGATGACCGCGCCCATGAAGTTCGCGAAGTCGGCGACGTCGCCCATGGGAATCGTCTGGACGTCCGCGTGCAGCCGCTCGCGCAGCTCCGGCCAGAGGTTCGACGGCACGTACAGGCGCGATGCGGCCGAGCACTTCTGCCCCTGGTACTCGAAGGCCCCGCGCACGACGGCGGCGGCGAGCGCCTCGACGTCGGCGGAGGGGTGCGCCAGCACGAAGTCCTTGCCGCCGGTCTCGCCGACGAGGCGCGGGTAGCTGCGGTACGTCGCGATCCGGTCGCCGACCGTCCTCCACATGCTCTGGAACACCGGCGTCGAGCCCGTGAAGTGGATCCCGGCGAGCTCGGGGCTCGCGAGCGCGGCGTCGCCGATCGCCGAGCCGGAGCCGTAGACGAGGTTGATCACGCCGTCGGGCAGCCCGGCCGCCTGGAGCAGCCGCATCACGTAGTACGCCGAGACGGCGGCGGTCGAGGCGGGCTTCCAGACGACGGTGTTCCCCATCAGCGCCGGCGAGGTCGAGAGGTTCGCGCCGATCGCCGTGAAGTTGAACGGGCTGACGGCGAAGACGAAGCCCTCGAGCGGCCGGTACTCGAGCCGGTTCCAGACGCCGGGGGAGGAGATGGGCTGCTCCTCGTAGACGCGGAGCATGAACTCCACGTTGAAGCGCCAGAAGTCGATCACCTCGCAGGCCGCGTCGATCTCGGCCTGGTGCGCGGTCTTCGACTGGTTCAGCATCGTGGCCGCGTTGACCGTCGCCCGCCACGGACCGGAGAGCAGCTCGGCGGCGCGGAGGAAGACCGCGGCGCGCTCGTGCCACGGCGTGCGCGCCCAGTCGTGGTGGGCGTCGCGCGCGGCCGCGATCGCGCGCTCGACATGCTCGGGGCCGCCGCGGTGGACGTCGGCGAGCACGTGGCTGCGCCTGTGCGGCATCACTGCCTCGAACGTCTCCCCGGTCTCGACGTCCTCGCCGCCGATCACCAGCGGGATCGAGATCCGCTCGCCCTGCATCTGCCGCAGCCGCTCCTGCAGCTCGGCCCGCTCGGGCGAGCCGGGCGCATAGCCCTTCACCGGCTCGTTCACCGCCGGCGGCGGCCGGAAGAGGCCCTGGGCGCTCACGCCTGCTTCTCTGCGCAGGCCCGCGAAGACGCAGCAGCGGATTCCCGGCCGCGCGAAGACCCCTGAAGCCGGCCGCTGTCGCGGCCGGGGGTTGACACAGGACGTCTCACGCGCTGCCCGCCGCGGTGCCTCGTTGTGGACGGCGCGCCGCGCGCGGCGCGGCGCCGGTCGCGCCGGCTGCCCTCAAGCCGCTTGCGCGCGCGCCTGCTGCTCGCGAGGGGCGTCTCACGCGGACGATTGTAGAGTCGGCGGGGTGCGTGCGACGTCGCACCGCTACCGCGTGGAGGGCTGGGGCGTCGGCGAGCTGTGGGTCGCTGGCGGCGTGGTGCTCGCCCACGAGCTGCCACGACCGGCTTCGGAGACCCCGGGGGGCCCCCTGGGGGGCGCGGGCGCCCCTACCGAAACGATCGCAGAGTCGCCGTCACGGATGGGAGACGACTTCGCCGCAGATGTGTGTCGACGTGTCCACAGGCACCTCTCGGGCGCGCCGACGTCGTATGTCGACGTCCCGCTCGATCTCACGGGCTGCACCGACTTCCAGCTCGCGCTCGCCGCCGCCCTGCGGGCGGTGCCGTGGGGGGAGGTCGTCAGCTACGGCGAGCTAGCAGCCCTCGCGGGCCGTCCCCGCGCGGCCCGGGCGGCCGGGACGTTCTGCGCGGACAACCGCTTCGCGCTGCTCGTGCCGTGCCATCGCGTCGTCGCCGCCGACGGGATCGGCGGCTACGGCAGCGCCGGGCCGGCGCTGAAGCGCCGCCTGCTGGCGCTCGAGGGGGTCAGCCTCTGACCGGGCCGGGCCTCGGCGAGGGCGTCCGCGCCGAGCTCGCCGCGATCGCGCCGACGCGCCGCTGCGACCGGCTGGCCGAGATCTCGGCGCTCCTCCACACGGCGGGCACGGTCCACCTCCGCGGCCGCGGCCGGCTCGCCTTCCACCTCGACGTCGCCGAGAACGCGGTCGCCCGGCGTGCGTTCGCGCTCCTGCGCGAGCTGCGTGTGCCCGCTGAGATCCGCACCTACCCGCGCCGCGCGTTCGCCGGCGGCACGCGCTTCCAGCTCCACGTCGAGGGTGAGGAGCATGCGCTGGACGTGCTCGCGGAGGCAGGGGTCGTCGGTCGCGAGCATCTCCCCCTCGAGCGTCCGCCCGGCCACGTTGTCGCGCGTGCGTGCTGTCGCGGCGCCTACCTCCGGGGGGCGTTCCTCGGCGGCGGCTCGCTGTCGGGCCCTCGCTCGCCGCACCTCGAGCTCCGCTTCCCGCGGCATGCGGGAGCGACCTTCGTCCGGCAGGTCGCGAGCACGGAGGGAGTCCGGCTCCGCGTCCTCGATCGCGCCTCGCATGCGGTCGCGTACGCCAAGAGCTGGGAGGCGATCGAGGGCTACCTCGCCGCGGCCGGCGCCGCCGAGGCCGTGCTGGCCCTGGAGGAGCGCGCGCTCGTCGCAGACGTCCGCTCCCGGGCAAACCGGCTCGCGAACGCGGACCACGCAAACCTCGTCCGCCAGAGCCGCGCCGCACGGGCGCAGCTCGAAGCGGCACGCCTGCTGCTCGAGGACGGCCGGCTCGGGCGCCTGCCCGAGCGGCTGCGGGAGGCGGCCGACCTCCGCCTCCGCCATCCGCTGCTGCCCCTGCGCGAGCTCGCGCTGCGGGCCGACCCGCCGGCCACGAAGGCGTCGATGCAGCGCCGTCTCGCCCGGCTGGTAGAGCTGGCGGGCGGCTGACTTCGAAATCGCAGTTGTCTCGCGCGGCGCGGTGCCCGATACTGCCCCAAGGTGGGCTCGCGCTCCCGGGCGGTGGATCCAGACCCCGTCCGCCGTCTGGTGCCGGAGCGCGCACGACGTGGGGGCAGGAGATCGTCCTCGGAGCTCCTGCCCCGGCCCACCCAGCCGGTTCCGGCTGCCCGGCCGGCGGCCTCTCGGCGGCGTCTCCACGGCGGCCGACCCGCGGCGCCGACGTGGAGAACCACCGAGGGTGGCCCGAACGGGCACGGTTAGACTCGCGCCGACGACGAGCGGACATAGGAGCTGACCGAAGATGGCGATTCGCGTAGGGATCAACGGGCTCGGACGCATCGGGCGCAACTTCTTCCGCGCGCAGCAGAAGCTGGGCGCAGAGATCGAGATCGTCGCGGTGAACGACCTCGGTGACGCCAAGACGATGGCGCACCTGCTCCGCTACGACTCGGTGCTCGGGCCGTTCGACGGCGAGGTCGAGCTCGGCGACGGTGTCATTCGCGCCGGCGGCGAGGAGACGAAGATGCTGACCGAGAAGGATCCCGCCGCGCTGCCGTGGGGCGACCTCGGCGTCGACGTCGTGCTCGAGTCGACCGGGATCTTCACCGACCGCGAGGGCGCCTCGAAGCATCTCGCCGCCGGCGCGAAGAAGGTGCTCATCTCGGCTCCCGCCAAGGATCCGGACGTGACGCTGGTACTGGGCGTCAACGACGACGCCTACGACCCGGACGCCCACCAGATCGTCTCGAATGCGTCGTGCACGACCAACTGCGTCGCGCCGCTCGCGAAGGTGATCCACGAGCTCGCCACGATCGAGAGCGGCTTCATGACCACGATCCACGCGTACACGAACGACCAGCGGATCCTCGACCTGCCGCACTCGGACCTCCGGCGCGCACGCGCCGCGGCGATCAACCTGATCCCGACCTCGACCGGCGCTGCGAAGGCGATCGGGCTCGTCCTGCCCGACCTGAAGGGCAAGGTCGACGGCGTCGCCGTCCGGGCGCCCGTGCCGACCGGCTCGCTCACCGACCTCGTGGTCACGCTCGGCCGGGAGGTGACCGCGGACGAGGTCAACGCGGCCTACCGCACGGCGGCCGACGGCCCCCTCGCCGGCATCCTGCGCTACACGGAGGACCCGATCGTCTCGACGGACATCGTCGGGTCGCCCTTCTCCTGCATCTTCGACAGCGAGCTGACGATGGCGCACGGGCGCAACGTCAAGGTGTTCGGCTGGTACGACAACGAGTGGGGCTACTCCTGCCGCCTGGTCGACCTCGTCGCGAAGCTGCTGCCGTGACGGCAGGACTGCCGCCGCCGTCCACAGCCCTCCACGGGGCCGGGGCCGAAACAGACGTGTGCTGGCGCCAGGCACGAAGACACGTCGGCTTCAGGCACGTCTGGGGCGGACAGGTTGGGCGGCGGATCTCGACGTCGGGGCGGACTGGCACGGGCCGGTCGTGAGGCTGCCGCGCTCGGTCGAGACCGCCGACGTCGACGGCCGGCGCGTGCTCGTGCGCGCCGACCTGAACGTCCCGCTCGAGGACGGCAGGGTCGCCGACGACACGCGCATCCGCGCCTCGCTGCCGACCCTCCAATGGCTGCTCGAGCACGGCGCCGCCGAGGTCGCGGTCTGCTCGCACCTCGGGCGGCCGAAGAGCGACGAGGACCGGGAGCGCTTCTCCATCGAGCCGGTCGCCGCGCGGCTCCGCGAGCTTCTCGCCGACGCCCGCGTCCGCGTGCTCGAGAACACGCGTTTCGACCCCGGGGAGACGAAGAACGACGAGGGCTTCGCGCGCCGTCTCGCCGACGGGATCGACCTGTACGTGAACGACGCGTTCGGCTCCGCGCACCGCGCGCACAGCTCGACCGAGGCGGTCGCCCACCTCCTGCCCGCCTACGCCGGGCTGCTGCTCCTCGCGGAGCTGGAGCACCTCGGCCGCCTGCTGGGCGAGGTCGAGCGCCCCTTCGTGCTGGTCGCCGGCGGCGCGAAGGTCGAGGACAAGCTCGGCGTCCTGCAGCACCTCGGCGGCCGCGCCGACACCGTGCTCATCGGCGGCAAGATGGCCGAGGAGCTGCGCGAGGGAAGCCCGCTCCCCTTCCAGGCCGAGCTGCCGGCCGACGTCGTCGCCGCCGGCGCCTTCGCGGAGGATGCCGAGACGCGCGTCGTCGCCTACGACGCCGTCCCGGACGGCTGGCTCGGCCTCGACATCGGGCCGGAGACGCGCGAGCGCTTCGGCGCCGCGCTCCGCGACGCGGGCACGATCTTCTGGAACGGGCCGATGGGCGTCTTCGAGTGGAAGCCGTTCGCTGCCGGCACGGAGGCGGTCGCCCGCGCGGTCGCCGACGCGGACGCGTACTCGGTCGTGGGCGGCGGCGACTCGGTGCGCGCCATCTCGGAGCTCGGCCTCGAGGGCCGGATCTCGTGGGTTTCGACCGGCGGCGGCGCGTCGCTGGAGCTGCTCGAGGGCAAGGAGCTCCCTGGCGTGGCGGCGATCCCATCGTGAACCTCGTCGCCGGCAACTGGAAGATGTACAAGGGCCGCGCCGAGACGCGGGCGTTCCTGGAGGCATTCGAGCCGCCCGACGGTGTCGAGATCGCGATCTGCCCGCCGTTCACCTCGCTCGAGGAGGCGCTCCACTTCGACCTGCCCGTCTACGCCCAGAACGTCCACTGGGAGAGCGAAGGCGCGTTCACCGGCGAGGTCGCCGCGCCGATGCTGGCCGAGCTGCGGGTGGAGGGAACGCTCGTCGGCCACTCCGAGCGCCGCCAGTGGTTCGGCGAGACGGACGAGACGGTGCGCCGCCGCGCCGAGGCCGCGCTCGCCGCCGGGCTCGCCGTGATCGCCTGCGTCGGCGAGACCGAGGCCGAACGCGAGGCCGGCGAGACGGAGGCGGTGCTGCGCCGCCAGGTCGCGGCGATCCCGCGCGACGAGCGGCTGGTGCTCGCCTACGAGCCCGTCTGGGCGATCGGCACCGGCCGGACGGCGACGCCCGAGCTCGCCCAGGACGCGCACGCGCTGATCAAGTCGCTCCACCCGACGAGGGTGCTGTACGGGGGCTCGGTGAAGCCGGAGAACGCCGCCGAGCTACTCGCGCAGCCGGACGTCGACGGCGCCCTCGTCGGCGGCGCCTCCCTCGACCCCGACTCCTTCCGCGCGATTTGCGAGGCGGCGGCCCGCACCCGCTCGTAGCGCTGGTGATCCTGGACGGGTGGGGGATCGCCCCGCCCGGGCCGGGAAACGCCGTCACGCTCGCCGAGACGCCGGTCTTCGACGCGCTCGCCGCCCGCTACCCGGACACCGAGCTGCTCGCGTCGGGGGGCGCGGTCGGCCTGCCCGACGGGCAGATGGGCAACTCCGAGGTCGGGCACCTGACGATCGGCTCCGGTCGGATCCTGCTGCAGGACCTCGTCCGCGTGACCAGGTCGCTCGAGGACGGCACGTTCTTCGCCAACCCGGCGCTCGTCGCGGCGTTTCGCCAGGCGAGGGAGCGCGGTGGGGACGTCCACCTGCTCGGCCTCGTCTCGCGCGGCGGCGTCCACTCGCACGTCGACCACCTGCGCGGGCTGCTCGACGTCGCCGAGCGGGAGAAGATGGCGGGCCGCACGTGGATCCACGCGTTCACCGACGGTCGCGACGTCTCGCCGCACGCGGCCGAGCACGACCTCGCCGAGCTGCCCGCCGACCGGATCGCCACGGTCGCCGGCCGCTACTACGCGATGGACCGCGACGGGCGCTGGGAGCGCACCGACCGGGCGCTCCGCGCGATCTGCGAGGACGAGGGCAGCGCCGACGACCCGCTGGCAGTGATCCGGTCGAGCTACGCCGCCGGCGTCACGGACGAGTTCGTCGAGCCCGTCGCTCTGCGCGGACGCCCGCGGCTCGGGGCGGGCGCCGACACCGCGGTCTTCTTCAACTTCCGCCCCGACCGGGCCCGCCAGCTGTCCCAGCGCCTGCTCGAGGGGGGCGTCGACCTGACGACGATGACGCGCTACCGGGACGACCTCGACTGCCCGGTCGCGTTCGAGGAGCAGGTCGTGCGGGAGACGCTCGCCGAGGTGCTCTCACGGCAGGGCGCCCGGCAGCTCCACGTCGCCGAGACGGAGAAGTACGCCCACGTCACCTACTTCTTCAACGGCGGCGAGGAGCGCGAGTGGGAGGGGGAGCAGCGGCTCCTCGTCCCCTCGCCGCGCGACGTGCCGAGCTACGACCTGAAGCCCGAGATGTCGGCGGTCGAGGTGGCCGACAGGGTCGTCGCCGAGGTGGGCGGCTACCGCTTCTGCGTCGTCAACTTCGCGAACCCGGATATGGTCGGCCACACCGGTGTGATCCCTGCCGCCGTGCGCGCGGTCGAGACGGTCGACGCCTGCCTGGGCCGCGTGGTCGAGGCGGTCGAGGCGGCGGGCGGCGTCTGCCTCGTCACCGCCGACCACGGCAACGCGGAGCACCTGCTCGAGGACGACGGC
>DASTPC010000213.1:0-6846 GCA_035720085.1 Gaiellaceae bacterium | reverse complement strand
CACAACCGGCTCTGGGACAGTCCCGGCGCTCGCCTGCCAGGCGCACGCGACGGACGCGACGACGAGGAGCGCGACGCTCCGCAGCATCGCTCGAGCGTAGTCCCGGGGACGCACCGACGCCAGACGGGACGCGGGGGCACGGGTGCCGCTCGGTGCGCTCAGACGAGGGCGGCCGCGATCGCCTCGGCGGCGGAGATCACGCGCGCCGCGACCTCCTCGCCGAGGTCGACCAGCGATACGACTCCCACGCTCGCGTCAGCGCCCGGCACCGGGGCCGCGAGGCCCGACGCGCCGGGCTGGATCTCGCCGCGGCTGACGGCGTAGCCGCGCTTCCTCGCCCTCGCCACCGCCGGCAGGTCGCCGGCCGAGGGAGGTCGCCCGAGCAGGATGGCCCGGCCGGGGGCGCCGACGCCGAGGGGATGCCGGAGACCCGGGCGGTACGCGACGTGGATGTGCGTGTTGCGCGGCTCGACCGCGGCGAGCGCGACCGCCTCGTCGCCGTCGGCGACCGTCAGCGTCGCCGTGGCGCCGACGTCCTCGGCCAGCCGGCCGAGCTCCGGGATCGCCGCCGCCTGAAGCCGCGGCGCGACTCCCCGCGCGAGCCGGACGAGCCCGGTGCCGAGCCGGTAGCGGCCGTCGTCGCCCCGCTGGACGAGCCGGTGCGCGGCGAGCGTCGCAAGCAGTCGGTAGACGATCGCGCGGTGCACGTCCAGCGTGGCCGCGAGGTGCGCGACCGGGAGCCCGTCAGGGGCGTCTGCCAGCAGCTCGAGCAGCCGCAAGCCGCGGTCGAGCGTCTGCACCGTCGAGGCGGGCGCCGCCACGTGTGCAGTATGCGCACACGCAGCCCTAGACGGACTCGGCGACGGAGAACGGCAGCACGCCGATCCCTTCGACCTCGAGCTCGACGGCGTCCCCGGTGCCGACTTCGACGACGGCGCCGGCGGCGGGCGAGGCGAGGACGTCGCCGGGGCGGAGCACGGTGCCCCGCTCGGCGTGCGCCCGCGCGGTCTCCCAGTCGAAGCTCGCGCGCATGTGCGGCCGCTCGACGCCCCGCACCCGCACCACGACCTCCGGCTCGCGCCGCGCCTCGTCGAGCGTCACCACGAACGGCCCCAGGACGAAGCCGAAGTCGCGGTCCTTGGGCGGCGGCTGACCGGGAACACGCAGGTCGGCGAACGCCGTCACGCCGCCCAGAGCGCCCTCGGCGCCGACGACGGCCGCGAGCCGCGGCAGGAGCGCGAGCCGCGGCGCTGGTGCCGGAACCTCGTCTGTTGGCCCGGCGACGGCGGCGGGGTTCGCGAACTCGAACCGCAGCGGCCCGTCGAATACCCGCACCGTCGGCGGGTGAAGCACCGGAGGGAGCAGCATCACGTCTTCGAGCGGGTACTCCGCATGCTCGCGCGCGGCACCCCCACCCGTGAAGAACGACTGCAGCGTCTGCGCGGCCAGGTGGACGACCCGGTCGCCGTCGACCCGGCCGACCCAGCCTCGCTCCATCGGGTGGCCGACGGGATGGAACATGCACAGGCGCACGGCTGCTTTGTAACCGAATCGCGAAGCGATCCGGCTACGGCTCCGTGTGGACGATCACCTCGGCGACGCCGAGGAGCTCCGCCCGGATCCGCTCCTCGACCGTCCCGGCGACGGCGTGGGCCTCGGCGAGCGACGCGCCGCCGTCCAGGCCGAGCGTGAGCAGCACGATCAGTCCCTCGTCCGTGTGCAGGAAGCGGGTCTCGCGCGGCCGCGCGCCGGTCGCCTGCCGGACGATCTCCTCGACCTGGCCGGGATCCTCGGAGACCTCGCGCCCGGACGACTCCTCGGCGAGCGGCTCGATGTGCGTCTGCACGGCGGTCACCTCGGGCACCGACTCGAGGATCGCGCGCTCGATCTCCTCGGCCACGTCGTGGGCGTCGGCGAGCGGCAGCTCGCCCGGGAGCTTCAGGTGGAGGGACGCCTGCACGCCGCCGTCGCCGAGGTCGATCACCGCGAGGTTGTGCAGCTCCCGGACGCGCGGCACGCCCGTCGCCGCGGCCCGGACCCGGTCGCGCAGCGCCGCCGCGGCCGCCTCCGGCTCGACGTGGACGACGACGTCGCTGCCGGGCAGCACCCGCTCGAGCTCCGACTCGACGAGGTCCGCGACCGCGTGGCCCTGGCCGACTGCGGCACCCGCGGAGACGCCGATCACCACGTCCGCGAAGGTCTGGCCCGCTGCCTGCCGGAGGCGCAAGCGCCGGACGTCGACCGGCGGCTCGAGCGAGGCGAGCGCCGCTTCGGCAGCGAGCACCGCCTCCGCCGGCGCCCGGTCCATCAGCACGTCCACGTTGCGCCGCATCAGCCGTGCCGCGGCGAGCAGCACGAGCACCGCCACGAAGAGGGCGGCGAGCGAGTCGGCCTCCGGCCAGCCCGCCAGCACGCCCAGGAGGCCGGCGAGCACGGCGAGCGTGCCGGCCAGGTCGCCGCCGAAGTGAAGGGCGTTCGACAGCAGCGCCGCGCTCGAGTAGCGGCGCGCCGCGCGGAGGGAGACGACCGTGCGCGAGACGTCGATCACGATCACGAGCGCGACCGCGGCGAACGCCCACCACGCCGCGTCGACGTCGCTCTCCACCCAGCCCGCGAGGCGCGCGACCGCGAGCGCGGCGACGCCGACCGAGACGAGGGCGAGGAACCCCGCCTCGGCGAGCGCCGCCAGGTGCTCCGCCTTGCCGTGGCCGTACTGATGCCCGGGGTCGGCCGGCCGCACGGCGACCCCGACGGCGAAGAAGGTCAGGAGCGCGGCGACGAGGTCGGTGCCGGAGTGGAGCGCCTCGGCGACGAGCCCGAGCGAGCCGCTGCCGAGCCCCGAGGCGAGCTTGATCGCAATCAGCAGGGCGGCGGCGCCGACGGAGACGAGCGCGGTCCGGCGCAGCGGGGACACGCCGGAACGGTAGTGCGCGCACTCGTCCTGCGCGGCGCCGGGCGCCGCCTGCTAGGCCCGCGCTGCGGAGCTGCCCCTCGCGGGCCCGTCCCCGCTCACGCCGTGACCGGGCGCTCCTCCTCGACGACCTCCTCGAAGACCGCCCGGAAGTCGATCATCGCCTTGCGCAGGTTCTCGGTGCCGTCGTCGCCGTCGGTCGCCTTCAGCATCGCGTGGCCGTGCCGGTACCGGTCGACGACCTCCGGATGGTCGACGGAGACGTCCGCCGCGCGCCGGTCCGGGTCGTCGTCGAGCTCGTACCCCATCTCGTCGAGCGCGCGGACGAGCAGGCTGTCGGCCTGGCGCACCGACCCGTTCGGGTCGTCCACGAACCGCGCCTGGAGCGACTCCCACTCCGAGCGGTAGCGGTCGCGCGCCGCGCTCGAGAGCGGCCGAACGTCCATCTCCTCGCGGCGCGCCTCGCGCTCCGCGAGCTCGCGCTCGGCGTCCCGGCGCCGTTTCGAGTCGGCGACCGTCCGGTCGTACTCGGGGCCGAAGCGGTCCTGCAGGTGCGAGCGCCGTCTTCGCGACGAGACCCACAGGGCGAGCAGCGCGACGAGCACGACGGCTGCCGCGGCTGCGATCACGATCCACACCCAGGTGTCCATCTTCTCCTCCTCCGTTTGCCGTCGGGACGGTGGTTTCCGTCCCGGAACCGGCCGAAACGCCGCTACTCGGCCCGTGGCGCCCGGAGCGGGCCGCTGCGGCGCGCGACCAGGATCCCGGCCGCGATCAGCACGCCGCCCGCAACCTGCAGGAGCGTGACCTCCTCGGAGAGCAGCACGACCGCGAACAACGCGGCCACGAACGGCTGCAGGTTGGCGGCCAGGGTCGCCCGCGCAGGCCCGATCCGGTGCAGCGAGCGGAACCAGAGCACGTTGGTGAGCACGAGCGGACCGAGCGTCGCGAACGCGAGTAGCAGCCAGATGTCCCAGCCGAGCGCCCAGTCCTGGTCGGACAGCTGCGGCAGGGCGACCAGCGCGATCGGGACCCAGCCGAGCGAGAGCACGAGGGCACTGATCCGGAACGGCGAGTAGCGGCGCATCAGCGGCGCGATGATGACCGAGTAGGCCGCCCAGGTGGCCGCGGTCGCGACGCCGAGGCCGATCCCGCCGAGGCCGCCCTCGATCTCGCCCGCGCCGAGGGCGACGAGGCCAACGCCGGCGAACGAGACGACCGCGCCGAGCCAGAAGCGGGCGCTCGGCGTCTCCGTCCCCAGCACCAGACCGAGCAGCCCGGCGAAGATCGGCGTCGCCCCGAGGATGAGCCCGACCGTCGACGCGGTCGTGGTCTCGAGCGCGTAGACGAACGCGATCTGGTTGAGGAAGATCGTCGCCGCCGCGAGCAACGCGGCCGGCACGTCCGAGCGCAGGATGCGCAGGGTCCGCTCGGCGACCAGCGTGAGGGCGAGGAAGATGAGGGCCGCGAGGCCGTACCGCACGGCCGCGTAGGACAGCGGTGCCATCCCGCTCGTCAGGATCGTGCGCGTGACGGTCAGGTTGAGAGCCCACAGCACGACCGTCACGAGCAGCATCAGCTCGACGGTCGTCGGACGGCGCACCCCGCGACGCTACTGGGTACGCTGGCGCGATGACCGAGCCGACCGTCGACGACGTCGAGGCGCTCGTCGGTCCTGCGACGCCGCAGTTCGCGCTGCAGCTCCGGGCGCGGGTGCGCGAGTTGATCGAGGGCCTGCCTGCGGAGCACCCGGTGCGCAAGCACGGCGAGGAGCGCATGCGGCTGCTCGAGGACCTCGGCTACGCCTCGACGAAGGCCGACGACTCCGAGCCCGAGCCGCGCACGCGGATCGGCTGGGACCGAATCCCCTCCTCCGCGCCCGTGTCGGCGCCGCTGCCCCGCCCCACGCGGTGACGCTCGAGGGCGCGAACGCGCTCGTCACGGGTGGGTCGCGCGGGATCGGCCGTGCGATCGCGCTCCGCCTCGCCGAGCTCGGGGCGGCCCGGGTCGCGATCGGGTACCTGCGCGGCGACGCCGCCGCCGAGGAGACGGCAGCGGCGCTCCGCGCCGCCGGCACCGAGCCGGTGCTCGTCCGCGGCAACGTCGCCTCGGAGCGGGTCGCGCGCGAGGCCGCAGACCTGGGACCACTCGACGTGCTCGTCCACAACGCGGCGACAGGCGTGATCCGACCGGCCCTCGACACCGAGGACCGCCACTGGGACTGGACGCACTCGGCCAACGCGCGCGCCCTGCTCTCGCTTGCCCGCGCGGCCGCCCCGACGATGCCGGCCGGCAGCTCGATCGTCGCCATCTCGAGCCTCGGCTCGGGGCGCGTGCTCGACGACTACGCGCTCGTCGGGACCTCCAAGGCCGCGCTCGAAGCCCTCGTGCGCTACCTGGCCGTCGAGCTCGGCCCGCGCGGGATCCGCGTCAACGCCGTCTCGGCAGGCGTCGTCGAGACCGCCGCGCTCGACCACTTCCCCGATCGCGACGCGATGCTCGAGCTCGGCGCGCGCAACCCGGCCGGCCGCCTGGTCACGCCGGAGGACGTCGCCGGCGTCGTCGGCTTCCTCTGCTCGCCCGAGGCGGAGATGATCCGCGGCCAGGTGCTCGTGATCGACGGCGGCTTCTCGCTGCGGGCCTAGAACTCGTTTCGGAATGACGCTTCGCCGGCGCGTTCCGACGGCACAAGGCTTCATTTCGAAACGAGTTCTTAGTGCTCGCCGTTCGGGGAGTCTTTTCGCACTCGTCCGGCGAACGGACGACACTACGGCTGTGGAGAGGGAACGGGGAGAGCCCCTGCGGCGGCGTGCCGTCGTGCTCGCGTTCGCGCTGGCCGCCCTCGTGGCGACGCTCGCGGCCGCCGGGCCCGCGACGGGCGTCGAGCCGGGCGACCAGCTCCCCGACCTCGTCTCCGACCCGCCCGGGACGCAACAGCTGCAGACGTACGTCGACGGGGGCACGACGCGGCTGCTGCTCCGCTTCGACGGCTTCGTGCACAACCGCGGCCCGGGCGCCCTCGAGCTGCACGGGGAGAGCCCGGTCAACCAGGAGATGACCGTCCGCTATCAGCGGATCTATCAGCTCGGCGGGACGTTCCGCGACGACGCCTCCAAGCACCCGCGGGTGATCTACGAGACAGCAGACGGCCACCAGCACTGGCACCTGCGCAGCGCCGCGCGCTACACGCTGTACGACGACGCCCGCACCGCCGTCGTCGCGCCGGCGATGAAGGTCGGCTTCTGCCTCGTCGACTCGCAGCGCATGGAGACAGGCGGCCCGCTCTCGCCGGTCTACAAAGCCGTGACCTGGTGCGAGCAGCTGAACCCGACTGCGTCCTCGCTGATGATGGGCATCTCGGGCGGCTGGCGCGACATCTACGGCAAGTCGCTGGCCTTCCAGTGGGTCGACGTCTCCGACGTGCGCCCCGGCCGCTACTGGCTCGCGTCCGAGGCCGATCCCGACGACGTCGTGATCGAGGCGGACGAGTCGAACCCGATCGCGTTTGCGGCGACGGCCTCGATCGTGCCCGGCTACCTGGCGCAGGCCGCCTCCGTCGGCGCCGCTGGCGTCACGCCGATCACGCTCTCGGCGACGACGTGGGGCTCGCCCGGCGCCGCCGCGTACCGGGTCGTCTCGGCCCCTGCGCACGGCACGCTGGACAAGGCGGTGGGGCAGACCTTCACCGGCCCCGTCACCTACACACCCGCCGGCGGCTACGTCGGCCCGGACTCGTTCCGATTCGTCGCCGTCGACTCGACGTCGATGTTCCCGCGGACGCCCGTCGAGGCGACGGTGTCGCTGACGGTGACGTCGTCCCCCACGCCTCCGCCTCCGCCGCCGCCGCCGCCGCCGCCTCCGGCGCCTCCGCCACCTCCGCCACCCCCGCCACCGCCGCCGCCACCTCCGCCACCCCCGCCGCCGCCTCCGGCGCC
>DASTPC010000212.1:0-8338 GCA_035720085.1 Gaiellaceae bacterium | reverse complement strand
GCTGGGTGCGGGACGCCTCGTCGCGCGCCGGCCGGACCTTCAGCGCCACCGTCCGGTCGTGGACATGGTCGAGCGCGCGGATCACCTCGGCCTCGCCGCCCTTGCCGACGGTCTCGAGCGCCTCGTACCGCTCGCGGAGGAGATCGGTCTTCATGCGGATCCGCCCGCCCGCAGGTCGCCCAGCTTGACCGCGCCGCGAGAGACCGCCGCGTTCGCGAGCTGGACGCGCCGCCGCTCGCCGTGCGCGCCGACGTCGAACTTCTCGTACAGGCGCGAGAGGTGCTGCTTCACCGCCGCCTCGGAGACGACGAGCTCGGCCGCGATCGCCCGGGTCGAGGCCGGCTCCGTGAACGCGTCGCCCGTCAGCAGCGGCCGGCACAGGGCCAGGAGCACGTCGCGCTCGCGCGGCGTGAGCGGCGGCGCAGGGGCGATCGCGGCCGTCTCCTCTCCCCGGACGGCGGGGCCGTGGAACACGAGCCGCAGCCGGCCGAGGACGACCTCGTCCTGCGGGTGGAGCGCCCGGTCGCCGACGATCCGGCCGCCGTTCACGAAGGTGCCGTTGCGGGAGCCGAGGTCGCGGACGCACCAGGTGTCGCCGAACCGCTGGAAGACGGCGTGCAGGCGGGAGACGCCGTCGGCGTCCACGACCAGGTCGTTCGACTCGAGGGTGCCGACCGTCAGCTGCTCCGCGTCCAGCGCCCGGAGCTCCCGCCCCCGTCGGCCCCACACCTCGACGTAGCTGCTCACTGAAGGGCGAAGCGTCGCTCGCGACGGGATCGGCTGTCAATCGTCCCGGGCTCAGCGCTCGCGGGCGAGGCGCCAGGCGGCGCGGGCGCCGAGGCCCGGGCCGCCGTGGAGCAGGCCGCGCGCATACACGCGGCCGGCGAACCGGACGAGCGCGTAGATCGAGGCGAGCACGAGGACGACCGCGAGCGCGTGCTGCCACAGCGGCACGCCGACGAGCGCGGCGCGGGCGGGGAGGACGAGCGGCGAGCTCACCGGGAGGACGGTGAGGAGGCTCGCCGCGGGCCCGTGCGGGTCTTCGGAGAGGGCGACGAAACCGGCGACCCAGACGGCGAGAAGCGTGTACGAGACCGGCTGCCCCGCCGTGTCGGCGTTCTGCTGGCGAGAGGCGAGCGCGCCCGCTGCGGCGTAGGCGACGGCGTAGAGCGCGAATCCGAGCCCGAACCACGGGATCACGAGCGCGAGGTCGCCGCCGAGCGACGCGGGTGCGTCGAAGGCGCCGACAGCGAGCAGGACGGCCCCGAGCCCGGCGACGAGCGCGAGCTGTACGAGGCCGGGCACGCCGATGCCGATCACCTTGCCGGCGAGCAGGTGGCGCGGCCGCACCGTGGACAGGACGAGCTCGACGACGCGGCTGTTCCGCTCCTCGAGCACGCCGGTGACCAGCCACTGGCCGTAGACGAGCAGGGACATGAGCAGGAGCAGGGAGCTGACGTAGGCGACCAGCGTCTCCGCGTCGGTCGACTCCTCGCCGAGAGGGTGGAGCGTCGCGATCGCAAGCTCGGGCTCCGGGGGCAGGTGCCGGCGGAGCGTACGCACCGCCGTGTCGGCGACCGCCGCCGCCTTGGGGTCGACGTCGGAGCGGAAGACGAGCCGGTCGGCGGAGAGGAGCAGCAGCGCGTCGGCGTCTTCGGCCTCGAGCGCGCGGCGCCCGGCCGCAGCCGACGCGACCACCTCCACGCGCACCTTCGCGTCGTCGAACGGGCGCGCGGCGCGCTCGAGCGCGGCGGTGAGGCCCGGCGGCGCCGGCGCCGTCACGGCGATCCGGTACGTCGTCTCCGACGTGAATGCGTTCCCGAGCGCGACCGAGCCGCCGACGAGGAGCAGCATGACGACGGTGGAGACCAGGAACGCCTTGCTGCGCAGCCGCTCGCGGATCTCGCGCTCGGCGACGAGGCGGATCGTGCGACGCGCGCTCATTCGCCCACCAGCTCCAGGAAGAGGTCGGCGAGCGAGGGCGGCCCGTAGCCGAACTCGACCACGCGGGCCGTCCGCCCGGCGGCGGCGAGCACGTCCGCCGGGTCGACGTCGCGGTCGGCGAGCAGCCGCAGCGCGCCACCGCGACGCTCGACGAGGCGGACGCCGTCGGCGGAGGGCTGCCAGTCCGGCGGCGCGCCCTCGAGCCGGAGCTCGATCTGCCGCCGCTGCGACCGGCGCCGCAGCTCATCGACGTCGCCGGTGGCGACGACGCGGCCGCGGTCGACGATGGCGACGTCCTCGCAGATGTCCTGGACGAGCTCGAGCTGGTGGCTCGAGAAGAGGACGGCGGCGCCGCGTGCCGCCTCGTCGCGCAGCACGTCGGCGAGCGTCCGGACTGCAACGGGATCGAGGCCCGCGAACGGCTCGTCGAGCACGAGCAATGCCGGCTCGTGCACCAGCGCCGCCGCGAGCTGCGCGCGCTGCTGGTTGCCGTGCGAGAGCTCTTCGAGCTTCGCCGCGCCGCGCTCGGCCAGGCCGAGCCGATCGAGCCAGCTTGCTGAGGCGGCGCGTGCCGCGGCGGCCGTGAGCCCGTGCAGGCACCCGAAGTACTCGAGCTGCTCCGCGACCGGCATCCGCGGGTAGAGGCCGCGTTCCTCCGGCATGTAGCCGAAGCGCAGCCGTTCGTCGAGCCCGACCGGCCGCCCGTCCCAGAGCACCTCGCCGCCGTCGAGCCCGACGAGGCCGAAGACGGCGCGCATCGCCGTCGTCTTCCCGGCGCCGTTCGGCCCCAGGAAGCCGAGCATGCGGCCGCGCTCGACCGCGAACGAGCAGCCGTCGAGCGCGAGCACCGGCCCGAACCGCTTGGTGGCCCGGCGGACGCTCAGCCCGCTGCCTGCCTCCCGGTCGTCTGGCGGTACTGCGACCCGCTCCAGCCGGACGTGCTCTTCGACAGCCAGGCCCACGGCTCCGACCCCCTTCCGCGCCCCAGACACACGCGCTGGAACGCAACCTGATTCTCGCGCGTCGGGCCAGGCCGGGAATCGGGGCGGCTACGGATCGCGCTTGCCGGCGACTACCTACTCGCGCGCGGCGAGCGGCGCCTTCGCCGTTCGAAGCCGGGAATCGGCCCGGCTACGACGACTGGGGCACGACCGTGAACCGCGCGGCCACGAAGTCGCCGTTCCGGCCCACGTCGTCCAGGCGCAGCTCGAGCCGCCGGGGGAGGAGCGGCGCCCCCGCGCCGAGCGTGACCGGGGCGAACGTGACGAGCACCTCGTCGAGCAGGCCGGCGTCCGCGAACTGGCCGGCGAGGTCACCGCCGCCGACGATCCACACGTTCCGGCCGCCGGCTGCAGCGACCATCGCCTCGTGCACGGCCGAGACGTCTGCGCTCGTGAACGCGACCGGCGCGTCCGGCACGACAGGGAGCTGCCGGTGCGTGAAGACCCAGCACGGGAGCTCGTACGGCCACTTCCACTCCGCCTCGTCCTTGCCGGCGAACTCGTGGTCGAGGATCCACTCGTAGGTCGTCGCCCCCATCGCCATCGCCCCGACGTCGGCGATGAACACCTCGTAGTCGAGCGGGCCGCCGGGGTCGCGCCGGCGCGAGAAGAGCCACTCGAGCGAGTCGTCGGGATCGGCGATGAAGCCGTCGAGCGTGGTGGCGGTGTAGTACTGCGTCAGGGTCACGACGCACCATCTTCGCCGAGCCGGCGTGCGCGGAGGCGGCGCAACCCGCGCTCGAGCAGCTTCTTCGCCTCGTCGGCCCACAGCACGGCGCTCGCGAGGCCGCCGCAGAGAAGCCAGTCGGTCAACCCGAGCGGCGCCGTCCCGAACGGCTCGTTGAGGAAGGAGAGCTGCACCACCGCCACCTGCAGGACGAGGGAGAGGCCGATCGCGCCCCAGAGCCAGCGGTTCGTGAAGAGGTGGCTGAACGCGCTCGTGCGGTCCGAACGGGCGTTGAAGCAGTTGAAGAGCTGCGCGAGCACGAGCGTCGTGAACGCCATCGTCCGGGCCTCGTCGATGTCGCCGGAGCCGCCAACCAGGCCACCCGGGAGGCGGAGGTCGAGCGCGAGGAGCGTGACCAGGGCCATCACGAGCCCGACCCAGAAGATGCCGCGCCACATCGCGGCGTCGATGACGCGGTCCTCGAGCCCGCGCGGCGGGCGCTCCATCACGTCGTCCGGGGGCGGGTCGACGCCGAGCGCGAGCGCCGGCGCGCTGTCGGTGAGCAGGTTGATCCACAGGATCTGCGTGGCGAGCAGCGGCACCGCCACCTCTTCGGCCTCGTCGAGGCCGATCACCCCGGCGAGCACGACCCCGAGGAACATCGTCAACACCTCGCCGATGTTCGACGAGAGCAGGAAGCGGAGGAACTTGCGGATGTTGGCGAAGATCCCGCGCCCCTCGCGCACCGCCGCGACGATCGTGGCGAAGTTGTCGTCGGCGAGGATCATGTCGGCCGACTCCTTCGCCACGTCCGTCCCGGCGACGCCCATCGCGACGCCGATGTCGGCCAACTTCAGCGCCGGCGCGTCGTTCACGCCGTCACCGGTCATCGCCACGATCTGCCCGTTCGCCTGCAGGGCGGCGACGATCCGCAGCTTGTGCTCGGGCGCCACGCGGGCGTAGACGGAGACCTCCCGCACCGCCGCCTGCAGCGCCGCGTCGTCGAGACGCTCGAGCTCGGCTCCGCTGAGCGCCGGGGCGTCCGGTGTGACGATGCCGAGGTCGCCGGCGATGCGCGCGGCCGTGCCCGGGTGGTCGCCGGTGATCATCACCACGCGCACGCCCGCGCCGGCTGCCTCGGCGATCGAGGTGGCCGCCTCCGGCCGCGGCGGGTCGATGATCCCGACGAGGCCGAGGTAGACGAGCTCGCGCTCGACCGACTCGTCGTGCGGCGGCCGGGTGTCGTCGGGGAGCGGGCGGTAGGCCACGGCCAGCGTGCGCAGCGCCTGGGCGGCCAGCCGGTCGACGGTCGCCAGGTGCTCGGCGCGCCGGGCGCCCTCCAGCGGGCGCACCCGGCCGGCGACGCGCTCGTCGGTGCAGCGCGCGAGCAGCACGTCGGGCGCGCCCTTGGTCACCACGGCCAGACCGAGCTCTCCCTCGAGGTCGGCTTGCAGCGTGCTCATCAGCTTGCGCTCGGAGGTGAAGGGAACCTCGCCGACGCGCTCGAAGCGCGATTCACGCGCTTCGGACAGCCCCTCGACCTTCGCCTCCGCGACGAGGAAGGCCGCCTCGGTGGGGTCGCCCTGGATCGTCCACTCGCCGTCCTCCTCCCGCAGGACGGCGTCGTTCGCGAGGCTCCCGGCCACGAGCACGGCACGCACCTCGTCGAGCAGGACGGGGTCGTCGAGCGGCCGCCCCTCGAGCAGAAGCTCGCCCTCCGGCCGGTAACCGGTTCCCGTCACGTCGACGTCGCCGGAGCCGGTGACGACCTTCTCGATCGTCATCTCGCTCCTCGTCAGGGTCCCGGTCTTGTCCGAGCAGATCACCGACGCCGATCCCAGCGTCTCGACCGACGAGAGCCGCTTGACGATCGCGTGCCTGTGGGCCATCCGCTGAACGCCCAGCGCGAGCACGACCGAGAGCACGGCGGGTAGGCCTTCGGGCACCGCGGCGACGGCCAGCGACACCCCGACGAGCAGGACGTCGACGACCTCGGACGCCTCGTCGACGTCGGATGTGAGCAGGATCGCGCTGATCACGACGAGCGCGATCGCGACCACCGCGATCCCGAGCATCCGTCCGATCCGGCCGACCTCCCGCTGGAGCGGCGTCCGCTGCTCCTCGGTGCGCCCGAGCAGGCCCGCGATGTTCCCCATCTCGGTCGCCATGCCGGTCGCGGTGACCACTGCCCGGCCCCGGCCGCGGGTGACGGCGGTCCCGTCGAACACCATGTTCACGCGGTCGCCGAGCCCTGCCGGCGCCGCCAGCGGCGCGGCGTCCTTCAGCACGGGCTCGCTCTCGCCGGTCAGCGACGCCTCCGCGACGGTGAGGGACGCCGCCTCCACGAGCCGTGCGTCGGCGCCGACGGCGTCGCCCTCCGCGAGCAGCAGGATGTCGCCCGGGACGACCTCGGCGGCCGCGACGCGCTCCTCGCGCCCGTCGCGCAGCACGGTCGCTGACGCCGCGGCCAGGCGCTGCAGGGCGGCCACCGCCTGCTCCGCGCGGGCCTCCTGCACGTAGCCGAGCACCGCGTTGAGCGCGACGATCGCGGCGATCACGACCGCCTCGTACGGCACGCCGGTCGCGCCGTCGGCGACCCACGCGGCGAGCGAGACGGCGACGGCGGCGAGGAGGAGGTAGACGAGCGGGTCGGCGAGCTGGGCGAGGAGCTTGCGCCACGTGGGCACTGCCGGTGCCCGCTCGAGGTCGTTTGGCCCGTAGCGCTCGAGGCGGGCGGCCGCCTCGGCGCCGCTCAGGCCGCGGCCGAGGTCGGTGTCGAGCCCAGCCGCAACCTCCGCCGCCTCGGCGAGCCACGGCTCCCGTACGGCGCCGGGACCGGCTCGTCGGGTGCCTGCGTCAGTCGGCATCGTCCTCGGCTCACAAGCCTACGGCTAGCGTGCACCGGGCCATGCCGGAACGCGCGCCCGTTCTCCTGCTGCCGGACGGCATCCGGGCCTGCCTGTTCGACCTCGACGGCGTGCTCACGCAGACGGCGAAGGTCCACGCGGCCGCCTGGAAGGAGATGTTCGATGCGTTCCTGCGCGAGCGTGCCGAGGAGAAAGGCGAGCCGTTCCGGCCGTTCGAGCTCCCGCACGACTACCTCGACCACGTGGACGGGAAGCTCCGCCCCGACGGCGTCAGGTCGTTCCTCGCCGCACGCGGGGTCGTGCTGCCGGAGGGTGCCCCGGACGACCCGCCCGACGCGCGCACGGTGCACGGGCTGGGAGCCCGGAAGAACGACCTCGTGCTCGAGCTCCTGCGCCGCGACGGAGTCGAGCCGTACCCGGACGCGGTGCGGTTCGTCGAGGCCGTGCGCGCCGGCGGGTTGCGCCGGGCGGTCGTCTCGGCGAGCAGGAACTGCCGCGAGGTGCTCGCCGCCGCGGGGATCGAGGAGCTGTTCGAGGTGCGGGTCGACGGTGTCGTCGCGGCCGCCTCCGGACTGCGTGGGAAGCCCGCTCCCGACATGTTCCTCGCCGCCGCCGCCGCGCTCGGCGTCGCCGCCGCGGAGGCGGCGATGTTCGAGGACGCCGAGTCCGGCGTGGAGGCGGGTCGCGCCGGCTCGTTCGGCTTCGTCGTCGGCGTCGACCGCACGGGCCACGGGGCCGCGTTGCGCGCGCACGGCGCCGACACGGTCGTGGCCGATCTCGCCGAGCTCCTCGCCGAGCGCTGAGAGACCGGGCGCGATACGGTCCGCGCGTGGTCGAGCCGAGAGTCTTCTCGGTCGAGCCGTGGGCGGTAGCCGAGCGGGAGCTCCACCTCGACCTGCTGCCCGGCACGGAGTCGATCTTCGCGCTCTCGAACGGCCACATCGGCCTGCGGGGCAACCTCGACGAGGGCGAGCCGCACGGCGTCCCCGGCACGTACCTGAACGGCTTCTTCGAGACCATGCCGCTGCCCTACGCCGAGAGCGGCTACGGCTACCCGGAGGAGGGGCAGTCGCTGATCGACGTGACCAACGGGAAGCTCTTCCGCCTGCTCGTGGACGACTCGGCGTTCGACGTCCGCTACGGGGCGGTTGACCGGCACGAGCGCGTGCTCGACCTCCGGGACGGCGTCCTGCGGCGCGACGTCCGCTGGACGACGCCCACGGGCAAGGCCGTCGGCATCCGCTCGGTGCGGCTGGTCTCGTTCGTCCATCGCGCGGTCGTCGCGATCCGGTACGAGGTGGAGGCGCTGGAGGCGCCCGTGCGGATCGTCGTCCAGTCGTCGCTCGTCGCCAACGAGCCGGTCCCGGAGCGGGAGCGCGACCCGCGCGCCGCGGCGGCGCTCCGCGACCCCCTCCTCGGCGAATACCACGCGCACCGCGACCTCGAGGTCGGGCTGGGGCACCGCACGCGCGGGAGCGGTCTGCGGCTCGCGGCGGCGCTCGACCACTTCGTCGAGGGGCCGGAGCACACGACGACCGCTGCCGAGAGCGAGCCGGACCTGGCCCGCGTGACGGTCAGCACGGAGCTCGAGCCCGGGCAGCGCCTCGCCGTCGTCAAGCTGCTCGGCTACGGCTGGTCGAGCCGGCGGTCGATGCCGGCGCTGCGGGACCAGGTGGACGCTGCGCTCGCGGCGGCGAAGCACGTCGGCTGGGAGGGGCTCCTCGCCGCCCAGCGGGCGTACCTCGACGACGTCTGGGACCGCGCGGACGTGGAGCTCGAGGGTGACCCGGAGCTGCAGCAGGCGGTCCGCTTCGCGATCTTCCAGGTCGTCCAGGCGGCGGCGCGTGCGGAGGGGACTG
>DASTPC010000211.1:0-11802 GCA_035720085.1 Gaiellaceae bacterium | reverse complement strand
GTCGGCGCCGGCGCCGACGACCTGATCGGCCTCGTCGCGCGGTCGTTCCTCGCGCCGGGCCGAGCAGCCGCGATCCGGGAGCCGACGTACGCGCTCTACAGGATCGCCACGCAGCTGCAGGGCGCCCGGATCGACGGCGGCGAGGACGATGCCGACCTGGTCTGGCGGTGCAACCCGAACAACCCGACCGGCGAGCTGGAGGCGCCCGAGGGGCTCGTCGAGCTCGCCCGGCGGCGGCCGCCCGCGATCGTCGTCGTCGACGAGGCGTACGTCGAGTTCGGCGGTCGCAGCGTCGCGCCCTGGGTCGACGAGCTGCCGAACCTCGTCGTGCTGCGGACGCTCTCGAAGGCGTTCGGCCTCGCCGCACTCCGTGTCGGCTTCGCCGTCGCCCACCCCGACACGGCCGGCCTGCTCGAGGAGCGTCGTGCGCCCGCGCCGATCGCCGGCCCCGCCGCGCGGATCGCCGCCGCGGCGCTCCGGAGCCCGCGGCTCGACGTCGAGGCCGTGGTGGCCGAGCGCGAGCGGGCCCGCGAGGCGCTGCTCGACGCCGGCTACGACGTCCCGCCGAGCGCGACGAACTTCGTCTACGTCCGCACCGCCGAGCCGCTCGCCGACAGGCTCGAGGAGCAGGGTCTCGTCGTCCGCCGGGTCGCCGGCGGCATTCGCGTGACCCTCCGCCTTCCGAGCGAGAACGACGTCCTGCTGCGGGCGCTCGGGGCCGGGGGCGGGCCGCCGCCGGGGCGGAGCGCGACCGTGCTCCGGACGACGGGCGAGACGGCTCTTCGGCTCACGCTCGACCTGGACGGGCGCGGGCAGGCCCGCGTCGAGACCGGGATCGGCTTCCTCGACCACCTGCTCACGCTGCTGGCGTTCCACGGCGGCTTCGACCTCGACCTCGTCGCGGGCGGCGACCTCGACGTCGACGAGCACCACACCGTCGAAGACGTCGTCGCGGCGCTCGGAACGGCCCTCTCCGACGCGCTCGGCACCCGGGAGGGCGTCGCCCGCTACGGCTCGGCGACGGTGCCGATGGACGAGGCGCGCGCGAGTGCGGCGGTCGACCTGGTGCGCCGGGCCCACGCCGAGGTCGCGCTGGCCTTCGCGGGAGAGCGCGTGGGCGGGCTCGCGCTCACGCTCCTGCCTCACGCGCTCGAGCGCTTCGCCGCCGAGTCGGGCTGTACCGTGCACGTCGAGTCGGCCGGCCGCGACGACCACCACGTGGCCGAGGCGGCGTTCAAGGCGCTGGGGCGTGCGCTCCGCCAGGCCTGCACGCCCGAGGGCGAGGGCATCCGCTCGACGAAGGGCGCCGCGTGAAGGTCGTGCTCGCCGACTACGGAGCCGGCAACCTGCGCAGCGTCTGCAGCGCACTCGCGCGCGCGGGCGCGGAACCACTCGTGACGACGGACCCGGTGCAGGTGCGCGAGGCGCCGCTCGCCGTCATCGCCGGCGTCGGCCACGTCGACGCAGCCGCCCGCGGGCTCGCTGCCGCCGGCCTCGACGACGCCGTGCGCGCGCGCGACGCGGGCGGCAGGCCGACCCTCGGCATCTGCGTGGGCCTCCAGCTCCTCCTGGGGGAGAGCGAGGAGGGGGGGCGCGGGCTCGGTCTCGTCGCGGGCCGGGTCGACCGCCTCCGCGCTGCCCGCGTCCCGCAGATGGGCTGGAACACGCTGCGCGTGACCCGCCCGAGCGCCCTGGTCGACGGGCTCGACGGGGAGGACGTCTACTTCGCGCACAGCTACGCGGCCACCCCGCGGGACGAGGCCGTCGTCGTCGCCACCGTCGACCACGACGGCGAGGTCGTCGCGGCGGTCGAGCAGGGATCGCTGGCTGGCGTGCAGTTCCACCCCGAGCGCAGCGGAGCGGTGGGCGCCAGGGTGCTCGCGAACGTGTTGGCATGGTCAAGAAGCGCGTGATCCCGTGCCTCGACGTCGCTGGCGGGCGCGTCGTCAAGGGCGTCAACTTCGAGAACCTCCGCGACCTCGGCGACCCGATCGAGCTCGCCGGCCGGTACTCGGAGCTGGGCGCCGACGAGCTCGTGTTCCTCGACATCACCGCCACGCTCGAGGGCCGTGGGCCGACGCTCGAGCTGATCGAGCACGCCGCGGAGGAGCTCTCGATCCCGTTCACCGTCGGCGGCGGCGTCACCGGTCTCGAGGACGCGCGCCGGCTGCTCCGGACCGGGGCGGACAAGGTCGCCGTCAACCGCGCCGCGTTCGACGAGCCCGGGATCCTGACCGCGCTGGCCGGCGAGTTCGGCTCGCAGGCCGTCGTCTGCGCGATCGACGCCCGGGGCGGCGAGGTCGTCACGCACGCCGGCCGGCGGCCGCGCGGCCGCGACGCGGTCGGCTGGGCGCGCGAGGCGGTCGAGCGCGGCGCCGGCGAGATCCTGCTCACCTCGATCGACGCCGACGGGACGCGGGCGGGCTACGACCTCGACCTGACCGAGGCGGTCGCGGCCGCCGTCGATGCGCCCGTGATCGCCTCGGGCGGCGCCGGCGAGACGCGCCACCTGGCCGACGCGTACGCCGTCGGGGCCGAAGCCGCGCTCGTGGCCTCGATCGTCCACGAGCGGCCGGAGCGTCTGCCCGAGCTGAAGGCCGAGCTCCGGGAGCTGGGGTGGAGCGTCCGGAGCTGACACCCGCCGTCGTCCAGGACGCGGACTCCGGCCGCGTGCTGATGCTCGCCTACATGGACTCCGAGGCGCTCCGGCGCACCCGCGAGTCCGGTGAGGCGTGGTTCTGGAGCCGCTCGCGCGGCGAGCACTGGCACAAGGGCGAGACATCCGGCAGCACGCTGGCCGTGGTCGAGTTGCGCGACGACTGCGACGGCGACGCGATCCTGCTGCGCGTACGACCCGCCGGGCCGGTCTGCCACACCGGGTCGGAGTCGTGTTTCGCCCCGTGGCTCTGGCGGGTCGTCGCCGAGCGCGCGCGAGAGCGGCCCGAGGGCTCGTACGTCGCCCGCCTGCTCGACGCCGGTGCCGCCGCGGCCGCCCGCAAGGTCGGGGAGGAGGGCGTTGAGGCCGCCCTCGCGGGGGCCGCCGAGAGCGACGAGCGGCTCGTCGAGGAGCTCGCCGACCTCTGGTTCCACAGCTACGTCCTGCTCGCCGCACGCGGGCTCGACCTGGCGCGCGTCGAGGAGGAGCTCGCGCGGCGCCACGCCGCCCGCTAGCCTTCGGCCATGCACCGCCTCCAGTCCTGGCGAGCCACCGTTCTGCGTCAGAACGGCTGAGCCGCCGCTTCCTGCACACGCGTCGGAGGAAGCGGCGGGAGAGACGCGAGCCGGCCGGCGCACCGCGCCGGCGTTCGCGCCTACCCGCAGGACAGGAAGGAGCAGGCGATGCCGATGCCGCATCGCACGTTCAGGCAGGTCGCGAAGCGCAGGCTGATCGGCAAGGAGGGGAGCGAGCGGGTCCGCGAGGTGCGAGCCCTGCTCGCGGAGCTGCCCGACTACCGCAGCGGGCCGTACGCCGACCTGCGGAAGTGGCTCAACGAGGAGATCGAGCGCACGCGCGTGCGCGCGAAGGTCGTCCACCGCGACGCGATCGCCGTGCGCCGGGAGGGCGCCGCGCAGGTGGCGTTCGTCGGCCCGCCGAACGCGGGCAAGTCGTCGCTCCTGCAGGCGCTCTCCAGCATTCAGATCAAGACCGGCGACTACGCCTTCACCACGACCCGGCCGGTGCCGGCGCTGACCCGGATCGGCGGCGTGCTCGTCCAGCTCGTCGAGATCCCCGGCCTGATCGAGGGCGCCAACGACGATCGTGGCGGCGGCCGGGCCTTGCTCGGGGTGCTGCGCAACGCGGACGCGATCGTCTTCTGCCACGCAGCCGGCGAGCCGCCCGGCGCGCTCGCGGTCGTGCGCGAGGAGGTGCGGGCGGCGGGCATCGAGAGGCCGTCGCTGCTCGCCGTGACGAAGCTGGACGAGGCCGGCGAGGGCGCGCTCGAGCGGGTCGCGGCCGCCGCCGACCTGCCTGTGGTGGGCGTCTCTGTGCTCGACGACGAGTCGCTCGACGGCCTGCGCGACGCGATCTGGGGGCTGACGGGACTGGTTCGGGTCTGGCTCCGCCACGCCGGCGACGTGGACGAGGAGCCGCTCGCGCTCGCGCCCGGCTCGACCGTCGCGGACGTCGCCGACCGGATCCACCACGAGCTCGGCGCGGCTGCCGGCGGCGCCCGCGTCTGGGGGCCGTCCGCGCGCTTCGACGGCCAGCGGGTCGGCCGGGCGCACGTCGTCGCGGACGGGGACACGGTGGAGGTGGTGCGCTGACCGCGCGCCCGCAGCTGGGCGGGCGCCGCGCTACCATCGAGTCGTGACCGTGCACGCTGCGTTCGCCCCCATGTCGGCCCGCTTGCCCGGGCCTGTCGGCGTGCGCGCGTAGCACCACCGTCGAGTCGGCCCCGGAGTGGGGCCGACGGCGCTCGTCGGGTCCCGCAGGGGCGCGAAGGAGGATCCGATGAGCACCAGACGCACCACCTACCTGACCACCGCCATCCCGTACGTCAACGGCGACCCGCACGTCGGCTTCGCGCTCGAGTGCGTCCAGGCGGACGTGCTGGCCCGCCACCGCCGGCTGCGGGGCGACGACGTCCGCTTCCTGTCCGGCACGGACGACAACTCGCTCAAGAACGTCGAGGCCGCAAGGCGCGCCGGCATCGCGGTCGCGGACTTCGTGCGCTCCCGCGGCGACCGCTTCGCGGCCCTGCGCGACGCCCTGCAGCTCTCCTACGACGACTTCATCCGCACGAGCGCCGACCCGCGGCACCGGCCCGGCGTGGAGCGGCTCTGGCAGGCGTGTGCGGCCGCCGGGGACCTCTACGAGCGGGAGTACGAGGGGCTCTACTGCACGGGCTGCGAGGCGTTCGTGACTCCAGAGGAGCTGGTCGAGGGTCGCTGCCCGGAGCACGGCGTCGAGCCCGAGCGCGTGGCCGAGCGGAACTGGTTCTTCCGCCTCTCGCGGCACCGCGACGCGCTGCTGGACGTGCTCGACTCGGGCCGCCTGCGCGTCGAGCCGGCGGCGCGGCGCAACGAGGCGCTCGCGCTGGTGCGCGGCGGGCTGGACGACTTCAGCGTGTCGCGACCCGCGGCGCGCGCGCAGGGCTGGGGGATCCCCGTGCCCGGCGACGCAAGCCAGGTCGTCTACGTCTGGTTCGACGCCCTCGCCAACTACGTCACCGCCCTCGGCTACGGCAGCGGCGACGATCTCTACGGCCGCTGGTGGCTCGGCGCGGACGAGCGCGTGCACGTGATCGGGAAGGGGATCCTCCGCTTCCACGCGGTCTACTGGCCGGCGATCCTGCGCTCGGCGGGCGAGCCGCTGCCGACCGCGGTGCTCGTGCACGACTACCTGACGCTCGAGGGCGCGAAGCTCTCCAAGTCGGACGGCGGCGGAGCAGACCCGGCCGCGCTCGCCGCGGCGTACGGCGCCGAGGCGCTGCGCTGGTGGTTCGCCCGCGACGTGCCGCGTGTCGGGGACGCCGACTTCCGCGAGGAGGCGCTCGCGGCCCGCGCCGACGAGCTGGCCGACGAGCTCGGCAACCTGGTCAGCCGCGTCGTTGCGCTCGCAGCCCGCGCACGCGCGGCCGGGCCGGCCGCCCCCGGCGGGTCTGCGGCCGGCGAGAAGCTCCTCGCGGGGGTTGCGCGGGCAGGGGAGTCCGTCGACGCGGCGCTCGCGCGTTTCGACCTCCCGGCGGCGGCCGCCGCAGTGCGTGGAGCGGTCGCGGCGGCGAACAGGTTCGTCGCCGAGCGGCGGCCCTGGGAGCACGCTCGTGCAGCGGCGGCCGGTGACGCGGCCGCCGCCGGGGCGCTGGCGACCGACCTCGCGGCGCTCCTGCAGGCCTGCGCAGCGATCGCCGCCGAGGTGAGCCCGTTCCTCCCGCACGCAGCGCGCAGGATCGAGCGCGCCCTCGACGACCTCGACCCGGAGGCCGCGCGCCAGCTGTTCCCCAAGACGCGCCTGGCGGCGTAGGCTCGGGGTGCGTCTGGGAACCACGACGAGAGGAGGCGAGATGAGCGACGGCGACCTCTGCTCGGGCACTCAGCAGGAGAGCCCGTCGTGACCGCGCCACCGCTCCCGGCAGTCGTCCCGATGCTCTCCTACGCCGACCCGGGGGCCGCGGCGGACTGGCTCGTCGCCGCGTTCGGCTTCCGCGAGACGTTTCGGCTCACCGACGACGACGGCGTCGGCGGGCACGTGGAGCTCGCGGTCGGTGACGGCCTGGTCATGCTCGGCTGCCCGAGCCCGCACTACGAGGGCCCGCGCCGCCACGCCGAGCACTGCGAGTCGGCGCGCCGGTGGCGGGAGAACCCGTACGTCGTCGACGGGGTGCATGTGCTCGTCGACGACGTGGACGCACACCATCGGCGGGCGGCAGCCGCGGGTGCCGTGATCCTGTCCGAGCCGGAGGACACCCCGCACGGAGAGCGCCGCTACCGGGTCGAGGATCTCGAGGGACACCGCTGGATGGTCGCGCAGCGCCTCTGAGCCGCGGCCCCTCACGCCTCGAGTGCGAGCAGGTCGTCGACGGTCTCCCGGCGCCGGATCAGACGCGCCTCGCCGTCGCGGACCAGCACGGCCGCCGGGCGGGGCACGCCGTTGTAGTTCGACGCCATCGCGAGCGTGTACGCCCCCGTCGCGGGTACCGCCAGCAGGTCGCCGCGGCGAGGTTGCGGCAGGGCGACGTCGTCGATCAGGACGTCGCCCGACTCGCAGTGCAACCCCGCGACGCTGACCGTGCCGGCCGGCGGCTCGTCCGCCCGGTTCGCGAGCAGCGCCGTGTAGCGCGCGCCGTAGAGCTGTGGACGCGGGTTGTCGGACATGCCGCCGTCGACTGCCGCCCACGTGACCCCGTCCAGGCGCTTGACCGAGCCGACCCGGTAGAGCGTCACGCCCGCACGGCCGACGAGCGAGCGGCCGGGCTCGAGCCAGATCTCCGGCTCCGGCAGGCCGGCCGCCGCGAACGCCGAGCGGGCCGTCGCCGCGGCGGCCGACGCGAGCTCCGGCGCGTCTCGTACCTGCTCGTCCGGGTGGTGGCGGATCCCGAAGCCGCCGCCGAGGTCGGCGACGCGGGCCGTCCAGCCGAGCGCGTCGCGGCACTCGGCTGCGAACGCCGCCAGGCGCTCGATCGTCTCCGCCTGCGCGTCGAAGTCGGCCAGCTGCGAGCCGACGTGGACGTGCAGGCCGAGGACGTCCAGGCCTTGCTCGAGCGCGTCACCCACCAGGCGCAGCGCCTGCGCCGGCGGCAGGCCGAACTTCGACCCGTGGTGGCCGGTACGGATCGCCTCGTGCGTGTCCGCGTCGACGCCGAGCGTGACGCGCACGAGCACTCGCCGCGCCCCGGCGGCTGCGGCGAGGCTCGCCTCGTCGGGCGCGTCGAGCGCCACGACCGCGCCGGCCGTCGCCGCGGCGGCCAGGAAGGCGTCGTCCTTGTTGTTGCCGTGGGCGACCAGTTCGCGGCCGTCGAGGCCGGCCGCACGGGCGAACGCCAGCTCGCCGAGCGAGGCGACGTCGGCGCCGACGCCCTCGTCCCGCAGGAGCCGCAGCACTGCCACGTTCGGGAACGCCTTCGTCCCGAAGGCGACGAACCCGCCGCCGGCCGCCGCCCGCAGCGCGCGTGCCCGCGCGCGCAGGGTCGCCTCGCAGTAGACGACGAGCGGCGTGCCGAAGCGCGCGCCCAGCTCTTCGGCGGCCAGCCCGCCGAGCGTCAGCTCGCCGTCGAGCTCGGCCGAATCCGGGAGCAGCTCGATCACGGGGCGACGCTAGCAACGGCCGCGGCGGACTGTCCGCGCGCGACGCGGCCCGCTATCATCGACGCGGATGAAGCAGCTTCTTCCGTGACCCAGGAAGCCAACGCGGCGCCGCCGCGGCAGCTTCCCACGGCCTCTCTCGCGAGAGGCTTTTTTGTCTCCGAGGACGAGTGAGAGAGCGATGGAGCGGTACGACCCGCAGGCAATCGAGACGAAGTGGCAGCAGGTCTGGGAGGACGAGCAGGCGTTCGTCGTCCCCAACCCTGGGCCGGCAGAGCTGGCGACCCATCGGCGCGAGACCTACGTGCTCGAGATGCTCCCGTACCCCTCGGGCGACCTGCACATGGGTCACACGCTCAACTACACGATCGGGGACGTCCTCTCCCACGTCCGGCGGCGGCACGGCTACCAGGTGCTGCGCACGATGGGCTACGACGCGTTCGGCCTGCCCGCCGAGAACGCCGCCATCCGCGAGGGCCGGCACCCGCGCGAGGTCACGGAGCGGAACATCGCCGCGATCCGCGAGCAGATGCGCCGGATGGGCTGGGCGTTCGACTGGACGCGCGAGGTCTCGACGTCCGATCCGGCCTACTACCGCTGGACGCAGTGGCTGTTCCTCCGCTTCTTCGAGCGCGGCCTCGCCTACCGCAAGGAGGCGCCGGTCAAGTGGTGTCCGAACGACC
Organism: Gaiellaceae bacterium; assembly: GCA_035720085.1. Classification (GTDB taxonomy): domain Bacteria; phylum Actinomycetota; class Thermoleophilia; order Gaiellales; family Gaiellaceae; genus Gaiella. The sequence goes on along the minus strand of DASTPC010000211.1, from coordinate 3,376 downwards.
AGACCGTGCTCGCGAACGAGCAGGTGATCGACGGCCGCTGCGAGCGCTGCGGCGCCGAGGTCGAGGCGCGGAACCTGACGCAGTGGTTCTTCAAGATCACCGACTACGCGGACGCGCTGCTCGACGAGATGAGCCTGCTCGAGTCGTGGCCGGAGCGCGTGCTGACGATGCAGCGCAACTGGATCGGCCGCTCCGCGGGCGCCCGCGTCGTCTTCACGGTCGACGGGAGCGGGGACGAGCTGCCGGTCTTCACGACGCGGCCGGACACGCTCTTCGGGGCGACGTTCTTCGTGCTCGCGCCCGAGCACCCCCTCGTCGAGCGGCTCGTCGCGGGCTCCGAGCAGGAGGCGGAGCTGCGCGAGTACGTCCGCCACGCCGCGGCCCGCTCGACGGTCGAGCGCGAGGCGAAGGAGAAGGACGGCGTCTTCACCGGCCGCCACGCGGTCAACCCGGTCAACGGCGAGCGGATCCCGATCTGGGTCGCCGACTACGTGCTGATGGAGTACGGCACCGGCGCGATCATGGCCGTTCCCGCCCACGACGAGCGCGACTACGCGTTCGCGGAGCGCTACGGGCTCGAGATCCGCCAGGTCGTCGCGCCTGCGGACGGCTCGGAGGCGGAAGGGCCGTTCGTCGCGCACACCGACGACGAGGTGCTGGTCGACTCCGGGTCGTTCACCGGGATGCCGGCCCCCGAGGCGAAGCAGGCCATCAGCGCCTGGCTCGCCGAGCAGGGGAAGGGCGAGCAGACGATCGGGTACCGGCTTCGCGACTGGCTGCTCTCGCGCCAGCGCTACTGGGGCTGTCCGATCCCGATCGTCCACTGCTCCGCGTGCGGAGAGGTGCCCGTCCCGGACGACGAGCTGCCGGTGCTGCTGCCCGAGGTGGACGACTACCTGCCGAAGGGCCGCTCCCCGATCGCCGCGGCCGAGGACTGGGTTGCCACGACCTGCCCGCGCTGTGGCGGGCCGGCCGAGCGCGAGACGGACACGATGGACACGTTCGTCGACTCGTCCTGGTACTTCATCCGCTACGCCGACCCGCACAACGAGCACGAGCCGTTCTCGCGGGAGATCGCCGACTACTGGCTGCCTGTCAACCAGTACGTCGGCGGCATCGAGCACGCCGTGCTGCACCTGCTCTACGCGCGGTTCTTCACGAAGGTGCTGCAGGAGCTCGGCTACGTGGGCTTCCGCGAGCCGTTCCTGCGGCTCTTCAACCAGGGGATGATCACCGCCGGCGGGGCGAAGATGTCCAAGTCGAAGGGCAACGTCATCAACCCGCTCGTGTACGCCGACCGCTACGGGGCGGACGCGGTGCGCCTCTACACCCTGTTCATGGGCCCGGCGGACGAGGACATGGACTGGCAGGACAGCGGCATCGAGGGCGTCTGGCGGTTCCTGAACAGGCTCTGGCGGGTGGCGCTCGGTCAGATCGGCCGCGAGTCGCCGACCGGCCTCGACACGCCCCTGGTGCGGAAGGCGCACTGGGCGATCGCAAAGGTGACGGACGACGTCGACCGCCGCTTCGCTTTCAACACGCCGATCGCCGCGGTGATGGAGCTCGTGAACGAGATCCAGCGGAGCCCCGACGACCCGGCGGCGCGTTTCGCGGCCGAGACGGCCGTCTCGCTGATCCAGCCGTACGCGCCGCACGTGGCCGAGGAGCTCTGGTCGCGGCTCGGCCACGAACGCCTGTGGGAGCACCCCTGGCCCATCGCCGACCCTGCGCTGCTCGAGGAGGACACGGTCGAGGTCGTCGTGCAGGTCAACGGCAAGGTCCGCGACCGGCTGCACGTCGCCGCGGGCACGGCGGACGAGGAGCTCGTGCGGCGCGCGCGGGAGTCCGAACGGGTGCGCGGCCATCTCGACGGCGGCGAGCCGCGCCGCACCGTGGTCGTCCGCGACAAGCTCGTCAACTTCGTCGTCTGAGCCGGGCCGGCAGGGGCCGGGCTTCTTCGCAGCAGTCGGCAGCACGCTGGCCCGGGCGGCATCCGCCGGTGCGCCAGCCTGCCGGCCGGCTCGTCGAACGTGCAGGGCGCCCGTCCCCGACCGCAGCTCCGCGAGACGAGAGCGATGCCGGACCCGCCGCGCCGCCGCCGGAACCGACGCCGAACTTGGCACCAAGCCGTGACACTCCCGTCAGAGGTCTGTCCGCAGAATGGACAACATGCCCGTCATCGCGCTGTCGCGCAAGCAGGTGGCACTCGTCGCGCTCGCGCTGCTCTTCGTGCTCGCGGTCGCCGGCAAGCGCCTCGCCGCGTCGGGCACGGCAGAGGGCACGTCCGCCTCCGCGCCGGCGGCCATCGCGCCGCTCGCAGCGTCGTCCGCTGCGCGACCCCGTCTGGTCGTGCACGTCGTCGGCGCCGTCCGCCGTCCGGGCCTCTACCGCCTTGGCGACGGCGCCAGGGTCGCCGACGCGGTCAGCCGGGCCGGCGGCGCTGTCCATGCGGCAGACCTGAGCGCGCTCAACCTCGCCGCGCCGCTCGCCGACGGCGCCCAGGTGCTCGTCCCGCGACGGCAGCCCGGCGGGCCGAACGCGGCCGCGTCGGTCGGGACGGGCGCCGGGCCGCCGCTCAGCCTCGCCACGGCCACCGTCGAGCAGCTCGACGAGCTGCCCGGCGTCGGGCCCGTGACGGCGCAGAAGATCGTGGACTACCGCACCGCGAACGGGCCGTTCGGCGCGGTCGACGAGCTCGACGAGATCCCTGGCATCGGACCGGCGCGGATCGAGCAGATCAGAGACCTGGTGACGCCGTGATCGCGCGCGTGGTCGAGCTTCGGTGGCCGACGTTGCTCGTTCTCGCCCTCTGCGGCGGGCTCGCCGCCTCGAACTGGGTGCGGGCTCCGACGGGTGCCCTGGCGGGGGCCGCGCTCTGCGTGGCAGGCGCCGCCGTCGCGGCCGACGAGGGGTCCCGGCGGCTCGCGGCGCTCGCGGTGCTGCTGCTCGTCACCGGTCTGTGGTGGGGCGGAGCGCGCCTCGGCGAGCTCGAGCGGAGCGTGCTCGCCGAACGGGTCGGCGACTGGGCGGACGCGACCGTCGTGGTCACCGGGCCGGCGCGACGGACGCGCTACAGCGTGCGCCAGCCGGCACAGGTGCGCGCCTTCGACGGCGAGCCGGTGCGCGAGCGGGTGCTGCTGGAGCTGCCCGGCGAGCGGGCGCCGCCGCAGGGCGCTGTGCTCGAGCTGCGCGCGCAGCCGGTCGAGCCGCATGGGCCCGAGACCGGCTTCGACGAGCGCGGCTGGCTCCGGCGCAGCGGCGTGCACGTCGTCCTGCGCGGGCGGCAGCCGCGTGTCGTGGGCCGGCGGGGCGGGATCGGAGGCGTCGCCGACCGGTTGCGCGGGCACGTCGCCGCCACGCTCGCGCTGGCAGGCGG
>DASTPC010000210.1:0-10330 GCA_035720085.1 Gaiellaceae bacterium | reverse complement strand
CGTCGTGGGCGTCATCCGGCCCGCCGGGATCTTCCGGTCAAGCATCTAGCCCTCGGGCGCTGCGGCCGGGGGCAGCTCGAGCGCCTCCAGGTAGCGCTCGAGCGCGCGCTGGCGCGCGCGGCAGGACTCGATCTCGCCCTGCAGCCGCTCGACCTCGTCCTCGTCCTCGTCGACCTCGAGCCCGTCGTCGTCGTCCTCGTCGTCGTCGACGGGGCTCCAGCCGCCGTCGAGCAGCTCGCGCACGACCGCGACGTCGTCGGGCTCCATCCGCGCGAACGCCTCGGCGTCGATGCGCGGTCCGTCCTGCTCGAGCACCACCTCCTCGAGCTGGTCGCGCAGCGCCGCCTCGCGCTGCCGCTCGAACGTGAGCGCCTCGAGCACCTGGTCGCGCCGGCGGCGCCGGGCGATCGCGTCGCGGTCCACGCGGCAAGGATAATCGCGTCGTGGCCGGGGTCCCTCGTTCGCCGGGCTCGGTCCTGGCAGGCGCCTCGGCCGCGCAGGTCTCCGTCTCGTTCGTCAACTTCGGCCTGCCCGCGATCGGGCCGACCCTGCAGGAGGACTACGGGCTGACGCTGTTCGAGCTCGGCGCCGTGCTCGGCGCGGGGCTGCTCGGGGCCGGCGCCACGCTGATCGCCGCCGGCGTGGCCGTCGACCGCGCCGGCGCCCGCACGGCGATGCTCGCCGGCACCGCGATCGGCGTGCTCGGGCTCCTCGTCGCCGCGGCCTCGACGACGAAGGGGCTGCTGTTCGCAGGGCTGTTCGTGTTCGGGCTCGGCTCGGGCGTGGTGCCGGTCGCCGGAGCGGGTGCTGTCTTTCGCGCGTACCCGCCGGGCCGGCGGGCGTGGGCGCTCGGCCTGCGGCAGACTGCCGTGCCGCTCGGCGGGACGATCGCTGCGGTGCTGTTCCCCGTCCTCTACGCCCTCTCCGGGGCGAGGCTGACGTTCAGCGTGACCGCGGTGGCGGTCGGCATCACCGGCGTCGGCTTCGCGCAGCTCGCCGGCGACGACCGCGTCGGCACCGGCCGAATCGAGGCGCCGTTCCGCAGCATCTGGCGCGCACCGGGGATGCAGCGCCTGCTGGTGGTGGCAGCCTGCTACATCGTCGTCCTGCAGGCGCTGCTCGCCTACGTCGTCCCGGCCGTCCGGGCAGCGGGCCTCTCCGAGCTGACCGCCGCCGTCGCCTACTTCGCGATCAACGTCTCGGCGATGGCGGCGCGGATCGTTTGGGGGTACCTCGCCGACCGCGGCGGCGGCGCGCGGCGCGTGCGCACGCTCGTCGAGGTTGGCCTCGTGGCCATGGGCGGCGCGCTCCTGTTCACCGGGGCGCTGCACGGCGGCGCGCTCGTGGTGCTCCCCGCAGCCGTGCTGTTCGGGATCGGGGCACTCGGGTGGAACGCGCTCGTCTACGTGAGCGCGGGAGAGCGGGCCGCGCCCGAGCTGGCCGCGCGCTCGGTCGCGGTCGCGGCGACGGTCGTCTTCGTGCTCTCCGGCGTGGTCACGCCGCTGCTCGGCGCCGTCGTGGACGCCGCCGGCTGGGACGCGCTCTGGCTGGCCACCGCCGGCGTGGCCGGCGTCGGGGCGCTGCTGGCGGCGAGGCTCCCGCGCGTCCTGCCCGCCGTGCGCTGAGCGGGTGCGGGGTTCTGCCGCGACCCTGCATACAGTATGGTCAGCGGTCGTGGGGAAGATCTTCGACGGCCATCCGCCGCTCGCCCGGACGGCGTCGAGCGCGGCGGTCGAGATGATCCGGCAGGCGATCGTCGACGGCCGCCTGTCGCCGGGGGAGCGGCTCACCGAGGAGCGCCTGGCGCGCGAGCTCGGGATCAGCCGGACGCCCGTCCGCGAGGCGCTCAAGGTGCTCAAGTCGGAGGGCTTGATCGACGCCGCGCCGAACCGGAGCGCCACCGTGCGCGCCTACGAGGCGGTCGACCTCGACGACATGTACCAGCTGCGCGCGCTGCTCGAGGGCTACGCGGCGCGGCGGGCGGCGACGCGGCTCTCCGACGACCAGCTGCTGGCGCTGCGAGCGAGCTGCGAGCGCTTCGAGGCGATGAGCGGCGACGACGACCTGCGCGAGATCGTTCGCGAGAATTTCGTCTTCCACAACACCGTCCTCGAGGCGGCGGGCAGCCCGCGGCTGACGGGGATGGTGCGCCAGGTGGTCGAGCTCCCGCTCGTCTACCGGTCGTACGTGTGGTACTCGCCCGAGCAGACGCGGATCTCACAGCACTATCACGGCCAGATCACACGCGCGCTCGAGCGGCGGGACGCCGAGCGGGCCGAGCTGGTGATGAAGGAGCACGTCCTCGAGGCCCGCGACGTCCTACTCGCCCACATCGAGGACGGCCACGCCGCTTCCGGACGGCTGAGGTGAGGCGGTGACGGACACCGCGCCCGAGCAGGAGGAGGCGGCGGTCGCGACCGCCGGCGGGCCGCTCGCCGGCATCAGGATCGTCGAGCTCGGGCAGCTGCTCGCCGGGCCGTTCACCGGGCGCCTGCTCGGCGACCTCGGGGCGGAGATCGTCAAGGTCGAGGCACCCGGGCAGCCCGACCCGATCCGCGACTGGGGGAAGGCGCGCTACCACGGCCGCTCGCTGTGGTGGCCGGTGCAGTCGCGCAACAAGAAGTGCGTGACGCTCAACCTGCGCCACGAGGAGGGACAGCGGCTGCTGCTCCGGCTCGTGGAGCATGCCGACGTGCTGGTCGAGAACTTCCGCCCGGGGACGCTGGAGCGCTGGAACCTCGGCTTCGACCGCCTCAGCGAGGTGAACCCGCGCCTGATCCTGGCGCGTGTCTCCGGCTACGGCCAGACGGGCCCCTACGCGAGCCGCGCCGGCTTCGCCTCCGTCTCCGAGGCGATGGGTGGGATCCGCTACATCAACGGCTTCCCCGACGAGCCGCCGCCGCGCATGCACATCTCGCTCGGCGACTCGCTCGCGGGCATGTTCGCGGCCCAGGGGATCCTGGCAGCCCTTTACTGGCGCGACGCGCTCGGCGGCGGGCTCGGCCAGGTGGTCGACGTGTCGCTGATGGAGGCGTCGTTCGCGATGCTCGAGAGCGCCGTGCCGGAGTACGACCGGCTCGGGATCGTGCGCGGGCCGCAGGGCACGAACCTGAAGGGGATCGCGCCTTCGAACATCTTCAAGGCCTCGGACGGCAAGTGGATGGTGATCGCCGCGAACGCCGACAACGTCTTCCGCCGTCTCTGCGCGGCGATCGGGCGGCCGGAGCTCGCCGACGACGAGCGGTACGCGACGCACCTCGCGCGCGGCGACAACCAGGACGAGATCGAGGGGATCGTCGCCGAGTGGGCCGGGCGACACACCGCGAGAGAGATCGACGAGGTGCTCAACGAGGCCGGCGTCATCTGCGGCCCGATCTACACGATCGCGGACATCTTCGAGGACCCGCAGTTCCGCGCCCGCGAGATGCTCGTCACGCACGTCGATCCGGAGTTCGGCGAGTACGTCGGGCCGGGGATCGTGCCGAAGCTGTCCCGCACGCCCGGGGCAGTGCGCTGGTCGGCGACGTGGGACGAGGGCAGCCACAACCAGGAGGTGTACGGCGGGCTGCTCGGGCTCGACGACGACGAGCTGGAGCGCCTGCGCGAGGAGGGCGTCCTGTGACGGTCACGGTCTGCGACGTCGGGCCGCGCGACGGGCTCCAGAACGACGCGAAGATCCTGGACGCCGCTGCACGGGCCGAGCTGGTGAACCGGCTCGCCGCGGCGGGCGTCCCTCGGATCGAGGCTGTCAGCTTCGTCAACCCCGCTCGCGTGCCGCAGATGGCCGATGCCGAGGACGTGGTCGCGGGGATCGAGAGGCGTGACGGCGTCGTCTACGCGGGGCTGGCGCTCAACGACAAGGGCTACGACCGCCTCCGCGAGACCGCGCTCGACGAGGTCCACTTCGCGTTCGCCGTCAGCGAGGAGTTCAACCAGCGCAACGCCGGCGCCTCGGTCGAGCACTCGGCCGCTGCCGGCGAGCGGATCGTCGACCGCGCCCACGAGGACGGCCTGCGGGCGACCGTCACGCTCGGGACGGCGTTCGGCTGCCCGTTCGAGGGGTTCGTCGACCCCGCGCGGGTGCTGGAGCTGGCCGAGCGGTTCGCCCGCGCCGGCGCCGACGAGCTCGTCTTCGCCGACACGGTCGGCGTCGGCGTCCCGCGGCAGGTGCGCGAGCTCGTGGGGCGCGGCGTCGAGCTCGGCGTGCCCGTCGGCGTGCACCTCCACAACACGCGCAACACGGGGCTCGCCAACGCATTTGCCGCCGTCGAGGCAGGCGCGACCGTGCTCGACGCGTCGGTCGGCGGCGTCGGCGGCTGCCCGTTCGCGCCGCGTGCGACCGGGAACATCTCGACGGAGGACCTCGTCTACCTGCTGCACGGCGAGGGGATCGAGACGGGTCTCGACCTCGACGCCCTCGTCGGGGTGGCGCAGTGGCTGGAGGAGACGCTCGGGCGGGAGCTCGAGGGCATGGTCTACAGGGCCGGTGTGTTCGCGCCGGTCGCGGGCTGACGACAGGAGGAGAGAAGACGATGGCGTACAGGCTCGGGGTCGACGTCGGCGGCACGTTCACCGACCTCTTCCTCGTCGGCGACGCGAACGGCGGCGCCCAGTTCCGGGTGAAGACACCCTCGACGCCGGCCGACCCGTCGCAGGGCGTGCTGACCGGCGTCCGCCGGATCTGCGAGGAGGCCGGCATCGGCGTCGGCGACCTGCGCAACATCCTCCACGGCACCACTGTCGCCACGAACGCCGTGCTCGAGTCGAAGGGCGCGCGCGTCGGCCTGATCACCACCAACGGCTTCAAGCAGATCCTCCACCTGGCGCGCTCGCAGACGCCGGGGCCGCTGGCGGGCTGGATCATCATGATCAAGCCGGACCCGCCCGCCTCGCTCGCCGACACGCGCGAGGCGGTCGAGCGGATGGACGCCCGCGGCAACACGGTCGTCCCGGTCGACGAGGCGCAGGTCGAGGAGATCGTGCGCAACCTGGTCGAGTCGGGCGTCGAGTCGCTCACCGTCGGGCTGATCAACTCGTACGTCAACCCGGCTCACGAGGAGCAGGTCGCGGCCGTCGTCGAGCGGCTCTACCCGGGCTTCCCGGTGACGCTCTCGGCGCACGTCCTGCCCGAGTTCCGCGAGTACGAGCGGACGCTGACGGCGTGCATGAACTCCTACGTCCGTCCCAAGGTCTCGACCTACGTGGAGCAGCTCCAGGCGGAGCTGGGTGAGATCGGCGCAAAGGCGGAGGTGAACATCCTCCGCTCCGACGCCGGCCTGATGACGATCAAGGAGGCGCGGCGGAATCCGATCTACGGGATCCTCTCCGGGCCCTCCGGCGGCGTCGCCGGCGCGCTCTACGTGGCGCGCAAGGCCGGCTTCGACGACATCCTCACCTTCGACATGGGCGGCACCTCGACGGACGTCGCGCTCTGCCAGAACGGCCAGCCGACGATCGGGCGCGAGACGTCGATCAGTCACTTCCGGATCAAGGTGCCCTCCGTCAACGTGCACACGGTCGGCGCGGGAGGCGGCTCGATCGCGCACGTGCCTGAGCTGACGAAGGCGCTGCGCGTCGGCCCGCAGTCGGCGGGCGCCGAGCCCGGCCCGGCGGCGTACGCCAAGGGTGGGACGGAGCCGACGGTCACGGACGCGAACGTCGTGCTCGGCCACCTGCCGCCGCGCCTGCTCGGCGGCGAGATGGAGCTCGACGTCGACGCCGCCCGCGCGGCCGTCGCGCAGGTGCAGGAGGCGATGGGCCTGCCCTCGATCGAGGCCGCCGCGGAGGGGATCCTCGCGATCGTGAACGAGAACATGGCCGGCGCGCTGCGGCTCGTCTCGGTCCAGCGCGGCCACGACCCGCGCGAGTTCGCGCTCGTCGCCTACGGCGGCGCGGGGCCCCTCCACGCGAACGCGGTCGCGGAGATCATGGGCTCGTTCCCGGTGCTCGTGCCGCCTGCGCCCGGCGTGCTCTGCGCGATCGGCGACCTCGTCGCCGACTTCCGCGACGAGTTCGCGCAGACCTACATTCGCGTCCTCTCCGACGCCGACGCGGGCGACGTCGCCTCGATCCTCGACGCGCTCGGGGAGCGCGCGACCGAGTGGCTCGAGGGCGAGGGGATCGCCCCCGAGGCGCGCGGGATCACGTTCACAGCCGACATGCGCTACCACCGCCAGGGCTACGAGATCCCCGTTGCGATCGACCCGGCGGAGGTGCGCTCCGGCGGCCTCGCCGACCTGGAGGAGCGCTTCAACGGGCTCCACGAGCAGCTGTACGGCTTCCGCATGCCCGGCACGGCGTGCGAGATCGTCAACCTGCGCGCGGTCGGGTTCGGAGCCGTCCCGAAGCCGGAGCTGCCCGTCGGCGAGCTCGGCCCGCCGGACGCCTCGGGCGCGGTCGCCGACGAGCACGAGATCGTCTTCGAGGGCGACCGGCTGCCGACGAAGATCTACGACCGTGCGCGCCTGGCGCCGGGGATGCGCTTCGAGGGGCCTGCGATCGTGACCGAGTTCGACTCCACCACGGTCGTCCTGCCCGGCTACTCGGCGCAGGTCGACGCCAGCTTCAACATCCTGATCAACCCGACGGCCTGAGGGGCGGACGACGATGGCGACGACAGCAGACGAGCTCCGGATTGCCGAGATCCCGACCGACGTCGAGGTCGACCCGGTCACGCTCGACATCATCGAGGGCGCGCTCAAGAGCGCCCGCTTCGAGATGGACGCCGTGCTCTTCCGCTCGGCGATGAGCCCGGTCATCCGCGAGCAGCACGACGAGTTCCCGATGATCACCGACCCGCGCGGGCGCATGGTGGTCGGCCAGTTCGGGGCCTACATCAACGAGATGATGGCCGACTGGGACCGGGGGGTGTACCCGGGCGACGTGATCCTCACGTCCGACCCGTTCAAGTGCTCGGCCTCGATCTCGCACACGAACGACTGGCTCGTGCTCGTGCCGATCTTCTTCGAGGACGAGCTGGTCGGCTGGTCGAGCCAGTTCGGCCATCAGATGGACGCCGGCGGGCCGCTGCCCGGCTCCCTCCCGACGGGGGCGCGGACGATCTTCGAGGAGGGGATCATCATCCCGCCGATCAAGATCGTCGAGCGGGGCGTCGTGCAGGAGGAGATCCTGCGGCTGATCTTCAACAACGTCCGCTTGCCGGAGATGAACCGCGCCGACCTGTTCGCGATCGTCGCGGGCTGCCGGGCGGGCGAGCGCCGCGTGATCGACCTCTGCGAGCGGTTCGGCAAGGAGACGTACCTGGCGGCGCTGCAGGCGCTGCTCGACCGCACCTACCAGGCGATGCGCACGCTGATCCAGGTCGCGATCCCCGAGCAGCCGCAGACGTTCGTGGACTGGGTCGACGACGACGGGCTCGGCAACGGCCCGTTCAAGATGCAGCTGACGATCTGGCGGGAGGGCGACCACGCCTTCTTCGACTGGTCGGGCACCGATCCCCAGGCCCTCGGCCCGGTGAACTTCTACCTCTCCGAGGGCATGTTCAAGATGTTCATCGGGATCTACCTGATCATGGTCAACGATCCCCAGATCCTCTTCAACGACGGCTTCTACCCGCTGCTGCACGTCGTGATGCCCAAGGGGAGCCTCTTGAACCCGCGCTTCCCGGCCGCGCTCGGCTGCCGCACGCACGCCCTCGCGCGGCAGTTCGACGTGCTCGGCGGGGCGCTCTGCAAGCAGGCGCCTGAGCTCAACACCGCCGCCGGCTACGGGACGAGCCCGTACATGCTCTACTCGGGCTGGGACGGCCAGGGCGAGTTCTTCTACTCGATGGAGATCCTCTACGGCGGCATCCCCGGCCGGCCCATCGGGGATGGGATGGACGGCCACTCCTGGTGGCCGCTGTTCGAGAACATCCCGACCGAGTACCTCGAGGCCTACTACCCGCTCCGGATCGACGGCTACACGACCGTCACCGACTCGGGCGGGCCGGGGCTGCACCGGGGCGGCAACGGCGTCGAGAAGCGCTACGTCTACCTCGAGCCGGGCGAGGTCTCGATCCACGACGACCGCTGGCTGACCCGGCCGTGGGGCGTGCTCGGCGGCCTGCCGGGCGCGCGCTCGACGAAGCTGCTCAAGCGCGCGGACGGCACCGAGCAGGTGCTGCCCTCGAAGTGCGACAACGTCGAGGTCGAGCCCGGCGACATGCTCGTCTACCGCACCGCCGGCGGCGGCGGTTGGAAGGACCGGCTCGACCGGCCGGTCGAGGCCGTGGCCCGGGACGTGGCGTTCGGGCTCGTCAGCCGCGAGCTCGCGCGCGAGGGCTACGGCGTGGTGCTCGCCGAGGACGGATCCGTCGACGAGTCGGCCACCGAGGCGGAGCGGCAGCGCCAGCGCGACGAGCGCGGCGACGCGCCGGCGTTCGACTTCGGTGCCTCGCTCGAGGAGACGATCGCGAGCTGTGTGGCGGAGACCGGGCTCGAGCCGCCGACGCCCGCGCGGCCGTTGCGCTGGTCGCCGCTCGAGCCGGGCGACGAGGCGCTCGCCCGCGTCCGTGCGGGAGACGACATCCCGGCGCCGGCGAGGGCGTGAGGTTCGAGGGCTTCCACGGCAGGGCGGGCATCGGCGAGCGGCCCGCCCTCGTCGTCGTCGACGTCAACGTCGGGTTCACCGACCCGGACTCGCCGCTCGTCTGCGACCTCGACGACGTCGTCGAGGCGATCGGCCGGCTCCTGGCCGCCTTCCGTGAGGCCGACCTGCCGGTTGCGTTCACGACGGTCGCCTACGACGAGGCGGCGCGGCAGGCGGCGGCAGCGTTCGTCGCCAAGATCCCGGCGCTGCTCACCCTCGAGGCCGGCTCGCGCTGGGTCGAGATCGACCCGCGGATCGCTCCGCTGCCCGAGGAGCCGGTGTTCACGAAGCTGTGGGCGTCGGCGTTCTTCGGCACCGCGTTCGCGAGCTTCCTCGCCGCGAGCCGTGCCGACAGCCTCGTCGTCACGGGCGCGTCCACGTCGGGCTGCATCCGCGCGACGGTCGTGGACGGGCTCCAGCACGGCTATCCCGCGACCGTCCCACGCGAGGCCGTCGGCGACCGCAACGCGGACGCGCACGAGGCCAACCTCTACGACATCGAGGCGAAGTACGGTGACGTCGTCGCGCTCGCCGACGTGCTCGCGGCCGTCGGCGGGCTCCGCGCTCCCGCCGCGTAGCGCTCACGCGGACGCGGGCGCCTCCACGCTCGCCGCCCTGCTCGCGAACGGCTCGATCCCGCCGAGGTACTCGAGCACGCGCTCCAGCGGCTCCACGTCGCCGAACTTGGCGTCGATGTCGAAGAGGTTCCACTCGACCACGCCCGGCACGCGGTCGCCGACGCCCTCGCGGACGACGATCGGCCGGAAGCCCTCGGCGATCGCGTCCTCGGTCGTGTGGCGCACGCAGCCCGCCATCGTCACGCCGGTGATGATCACCGTGTCGACGCCGTGGGCGTTCAGGTAGCTCGAGAGGTTGGTTCCGTGGAAGCCGCTCGCCCGCTTCTTGATCAGCACGAGCTCGCCCGGCTGCGGCGCGATCCGGTCGTCGATCTCGACCGCCTCGGTCCCGGCCTCGAGCAGCTCCACCGGGATCTTGTGCACCCACAGCCCCATGTCCGAGTTGGGGCCGGAGACGTCCTGGTAGGCCGTCGTCGTGTAGACGATCGGGATCCCCTTCGCCCGTCCGGCCTCGTTGAGCTGCTGGACGGCGGGGATGATCGTCTCCATGCCGTCGCAGGAAAACGCGTGCCCCGGCCGGGTCCACGCGTTCGCGAGGTCGATGTGCACCAGCGCGGGCCTGGCGCCGAACCCCACGCGACGCTGGAAGCCGCGCAGGCTGTAGATGCCGGTGTCGGCGTCGAAGATCCGCTCGAGCGCCGCCGCGACCTCGAATTCGTCGGACATCTCGACTCCTTCCTCGCCCGGGTCGCGTCAGCGCCCGAGCCGCTCGTACTCCGGGTTCGGCGCCCAGCCCAGGCCGGAGGCCATCCGGTTCGACATGTTGAACAACCCCGTCACCTCGGCGACGTCCATGACGTCCTCGTCCGTCCAGCCCGCCCGGCGAAGCGACTCCACGTCCGCCTCCGACATCTCCGTCGGCCGCAGCGTCAGCTTGACGGCGTAGTCGAGCGCTGCCTTCGTCCGCTCGGGGATCGCCGCCTGCGCGTGGTCGGCGGCGACCTGGTCGGCCAGGGCCGGGTCCTTGGTCAGCTTCCGCAGCGCGGCCGAGTGGGCCGCGATGCAGTAGGCGCAGTCGTTCGCGACCGAGACCACGACCGCGATCATCTCGCGTTCCGCCTTCGTCAGCCCCGACTCGCCCTTCATCGCCTCGTCGTACCAGG
>DASTPC010000209.1:0-19752 GCA_035720085.1 Gaiellaceae bacterium | reverse complement strand
GCCGGTGTCCTGGCACGCCCGAGCAGCAGCGTCAGGCGAGATACGGCGCCAGCCTGGCCTCCAGCGCCGGCAGCGGCTGGGCGCCGACGATCCGCTCCACCGGCTCGCCGTCGCGCAGGACGACGAGCAGCGGGATGCTCGAAGCGTCGAACCGTGCCGCGAGCCCCGGCGAGGAGTCGACGTCGACCTTCACGACCTTGATCCGCCCGGCGTGGCGTGCCGCGAGCCGCTCGAGCACCGGCGCGACCGCGTGGCACGGCCCGCACCAGGCCGCCCAGAGGTCGACGAGCACCGGCACGGGCGCCCGCGCCTCGGCCTCGAAGCCGGCCTCGTCGGCGTCCACGAGCCACGGCAGGTAGGCCTTGCAGGACGGGCACCGCGGCAGCCCCGGCGCGGCCGCGCGGACGCGGCTCTTCGTCCCGCAGGACGGGCAGGCGACGACCGCGGCGGCCACGCTAGCCCGCAGCCGCGGCTTCGAGCTTCGGCACGTCGCTCCAGAGGTCCTCGAGCCGGTAGAAGTCCCGGGTCTCGGGCGTGAAGACGTGCAGCACGACGTCGAGGTAGTCGCCGACGATCCAGGTCGCCTCGGGCAGCCCGGACACCGAGCGCGGAGCAAGCCCGTGCTCGCGCTTCAGCACCCCGTGCACCTCGTCGTGGATCGCCTTCGTCTGGCGGGCGTTGCGCCCGGTCGCGAGCACGAAGTAGTCGGTGTAGTCGCAGACCGCCCGCATGTCGAGGATCGCGACGTCCGTCGCCAGCTTCTCCTCGCAGAGAGCGGCGGTCCGGCGTGCTTGCTCGAGTGGTGTCAGGGTGTCCGTGCGTCCTTTCGGTCTGCTGCCCGCAGTGTACCCGGGCCTGCGGGATGTCAACGCGCGCGGTACAGGCCGTGGCGGGCGATCCCGGCCTCGACGCCGGCGGGCACGAGGCCCGCGATCGGCTCGCCGCGCGCGACGCGGGCGCGGACGTCGCTCGAGGAGACGGCGAGCGGCTCGATCGCGAACAGCTCGACGCGATCGCGCCTCGGGAGCGCGGCGAGCACGGCCTCGAGCTCCTCGAGCGACGTCCCGGGCCTCGTCGCGACGCCCAGCCGGGCCAGCTCGAGCACGCGCTCCGGCTGCTTCCAGGAGGGGAAGTCCGCCAGCTCGTCGGCGCCGATCAGGAAGGTCGGCTCGGGCAGGCCGAGCGTCAGCAGCGAGTCGACCGTGCGCGGGTGCGGATCGACCGCGACCTCCGCCTCCGGGATCTCCGCGAACGCGTCGCGGGCGAGCTCGAGCCGGATCGCAGCCGGCGTCGCGACGCGCTTGTGGCCCGGGTCGGCCAGCACGCGCACGAGCAGCCGGTCGAGCGCGAAGCGCTCCACGGCCGCCCGGGCGAGCGCCACGTGCCCGACGTGCGGCGGGTCGAACGCCCCGCCGAGCACGCCGACGCGCGCCTGTCTCATTCCCACTCGAGCACCTCGTCGCCGATCTCCACCTCGGCGCCGGGCCGCACGCCGGCGCTGCGAAGCGCCTCCTCGAGCTCCGCCTCGCCCGGCGGCGTGCCGACGACCCGGAAGCCGCGGTCGGTACGGAGGATCCGGAAGCCACGCCGGCGCGGCGTCGGACGGTACTCGAGGAACTCGGGCAGCGCGGGCAGGTCGCCGGCCGGCTCAGGCGCCGCCGGACACAGCTCGAAGAGCGCCCGCGAGAGCTCGGCGATGCCCGCCCCGGTCGCGCACGAGACGCGGAACACCCTCACGATGCGGGCGTCCGGCACCGTGAAGCCCGGCGGCTCCGCCAGGAGGTCGACCTTGTTCAGGACGACCGCCTGCGGGCGCTCGTCGAGACCGGCGCCGTAGCGGCCGAGCTCGTTGTCGATCACGCCGAACCGCTCCTCCGCATCGCCCTCGGAGGCGTCGATCACGTGGAGCAGGAGGCGCGCGCGCTCGAGGTGGGCCAGGAACTCGTGTCCCAGCCCGAGCCCCTCGCTCGCCCCCTCGATCAGCCCGGGGACGTCGACGACCGTCAGCTGGCGCCCGTCCGGCGCGTCGACCGTCCCGAGCACGGGGGCGAGTGTCGTGAACGGGTAGTCCGCGACCTTCGGCTTCGCGTTCGAGAGCCGGCGCAGAAGGGACGACTTGCCGGCGTTCGGCAGCCCGGCGAGCGCCGCGTCCGCGAGCAGCTTGAGGCGCAGATCCAGGTCGAGCGCCTCGCCGGGCAGGCCGGTCTCGGCGAAGCGCGGTGTCTGACGGGTGGGCGTGGCGAACCGGGCGTTGCCGCGGCCGCCGGCGCCGCCGCGGGCGAGCACGAGCCTCGTGCCGGCGGCGGCCAGGTCGGCCAGGAGCCCGCCCTCGACGTCGAGCACCTGCGTGCCGACGGGCAGGCTCAGCTCGACATCGTCGCCGTCCGCACCGTGCTTGCGGCCGCCGCGGCCGTTGCCGCCTCGCCCGGCGGCGAACCGCCGGCGGCGGCGCAGCGGCGACAGGTCGCGCAGGTCGGGGTCGGCCACGAGCACGACGTCGCCGCCGCGGCCACCGTCGCCGCCGTCCGGCCCGCCCTTGGGCACGTACTTCTCCCGGCGGAAGCTCAGCCCGCCGTCCCCGCCTCGTCCGGCCTCGACCCGCAGCCGCGCCCGGTCGTGGAACGGCGACTCGCGTCGCACGGCCGGCCCGGTTGTCATGAGGTGCTTGCCGACGTCAGTCGGAAAGCGCCACGCCGACGTACCGCTTCTCGCCGCTCCGGCGGAACTCGACCACGCCCTCGCGAAGCGCGAAGATCGTGTCGTCGCGGCCGAGGCCCGCGCCCGGATCGGGGCGGAAGCGCGTGCCGCGCTGGCGGACGATGATCATCCCGGCCTTCACCGGCTGACCCGCGAAGATCTTGACGCCGAGGCGCTTGGACTCGGAGTCGCGACCGTTCTTCGAGGAGCCGAGGCCTTTCTTGTGCGCCATGCCTAGCCCTCCTCCTTCTCCGCGAGCGCCGACTCGAGCGCCGCGATCGCGCCCTTGCGCTTCGCGTTCGCCTGCTCGTACTCCAGCGCAGCCTCGAGCATCGGGCGCCGCCACGAGCCGGCCGCCTCCTTGATCTCGGCGACCGTCAGGTCCTCGTAGCCCGACGGCATCCCCTTGGGGCGCTCGGGCGCAGCGGACTCGGCCGTGACGGCGGCCTCCGCCCTGGGAGCCGCCTTCTCGGCCTTCTCCGCCTTCGCCGCCTTCTCGGCCTTCTCCGCCTTCTTGGCCTTCTCGCCGCCGATCGACTCGATCTCGATGCTCGTCAGCGCCGCGCGGAAGCCGGTGTGCCGACGGTAGCCCGTGCGCTTCTTGTACTTGCCGATGCGGATCTTGGGGCCGCGCTCCTGGCCGACGACGCGCGCCGTGACGGTGATGCCGCTCGGGGAGAGCTGCGGGCCGCCGTCGCCGCCGACGAGCAGCACGGCGGGCGAGAAGGTCTTCCCCTCCTCGGTGGGCAGGCGGTCGACGAGCAGCCGCTGGCCCGGGTGGACACGGTACTGCTTGCCGCCGACGGAGATGATCGCGTAGGTCGTCATAGCGCGGAAAACGCGGGCAGGCGCCCGCGAGCCGAGCGATTGTAGCACCTGGGGCGAGACCGGCTCACTCGAGATCCTCGAGCCACTCCGACATCGGCACGTAGCCGTCGGCCGCCTCGGCGACGACCGCCACCGGCTCCCCGCCGTCCTCGGCGGCCACCGCGCCGCCGGCTCCGCCGCCCGCTTCCTCGGCCGTCTTCTTGCGCCGGTTGCGCCCGCCGCGCGTGCCGCGGCGGGTGCGCTTGCGCGGCTGCTCCCCCGCCTCGTCACCGGGCGTCTCGGCGCTCTCGCCTTCGGCCTCAGCGGCGTCCGGCTCGTCCGCGGCAACCGTCGCAGCACGGCCGTTCGAGGGCGCCTCGGCCGCAGCGGGCTCGCGCTCGGGGACGTGGATCTTCGGCGCGCGCGTCCGCCTCGGCCGTGCTGCCGGGGTGGGCTCCTCGGGAGCCTCCTCTGCCTCGGCGCCGCCCGAGGTCGCTTCGGGCTCGGCGGCGGCGGCCCTCGCCGGCGCCGCCGGCTTGCTCCTGCGGCGACCGCCGCGGCTGCCCCGGCGGGTCTTCTTGCGAGCCGCCGACGCGACGGTCTCCTCCTCCGCCGGCTCCTCGGCGGCTGCCTCGGGCTCCTGCCCGTCCGCGGGCTCGACCTCCTCCGGCTCGGCCGGCGGCGCGTCCGGCTCCGGCTTCGCCTTCGCGCGGCCGGGGGCGCGCGTCGGCTTCTCGGCCTCGCTCTCGAACGTGATCGGGCCCTCCGCGGTCTTCGCGCCGGCAAGAGCGGCGAAGACGGTTCCGTCGAGCACGCGCCCGACGCGCACCTTTGCCTTCTTGCCGACGAGCGACGCAGCGCCGGCGACGACCACGTCCAGGCCGTCGAGCTTGGCGACGCCCGCGCCCGCGTCGTGGAGGCCGACCTCGACGAGCTTCACCTCGAGCTCGGCGCCCTCCTCGACGGGCGAAGCGGGCTCGATGTCCACGAGCTTGCCCTGCGCGAGCACTTCGACGTGATCGGTGTGCACATGCGTCCCCTCGGCCTCGACCAGGAAGAAGCGGCGCCGGGCCGCCTCCTCGAGCGCAGCGAGGCGCGACCCGGCCGGGCCTGCCAGCAGCGGCAGGATCCGCGGGTGCACCGCGACGCGATAGGCCTGGGCACGGGAGCCCGAGCCGGCGATCGCCCGCAGGCTGCGCTCGACCTCGAGCGCGACCGTCTCGTCGGAGACGACGATCCCGTCGCCGTTGCAGACCGGGCACTTGCGGGTGAGGATCTCGCGCGGGCCGTCCGTCACGTTCTGCCGCGTCATCTCGACCAGGCCGAGCGGCGAGATCTCGACCACGTAGGTCTTGGTGCGGTCGCGCTCGAGCTCGGAGCGGAGCGCGTCCTCGACCGACGCCCGGTTCTTCGGGTTCGCCATGTCGATGAAGTCGATGACGATGATGCCGCCGATGTCGCGCAGCCGGAGCTGGCGGACGACCTCCTTGACCGCCTCGAGGTTGTTCTTCGTGATCGTGTCCTCGAGCCGGGAGCTGCTGCTCTTCGAGCGCGAGCCGACGAAGCGCCCGGTGTTCACGTCGATCACCGTGAACGCCTCGGCGTAGTCGAACACGAGGTAGCCGCCGGAGGGCAGGTCGACGCGGCGGCTCAGCGTGGACGAGATCTCCTTGTCGACGCCGTAGACCTCGAAGAGCGGCGTCTTGTCCTTGTAGCGGTGCACGCGCTCGACCATGTGTGGCGACGTCTTCTTCAGGTAGCCGACGATCCGCTTGTGCGTGCGCTCGTGGTCGATGTACGCGGCCTCGAAGTCGCCCGCGAACAGGTCGCGCACGATGCGCAACGGCAGCTCCGCCTCCTGGTACACGAGCGCGGGCGCCTTCGCCGCCTTCGCGCGCGCCTGGATCGTCTTCCAGAGGCGCTGCAGGAAGACGAGGTCGCGCTCGACGTCCTCCGCCGAGGCGCCGTCCGCGGCGGTGCGGACGATCACGCCGCCCTCCTTCGGGGCGATCTCGCGGAGGATGTCCTTCAGCCGCTGCCGCTCGGCGTCCTCGAGCCGCCGCGAGACGCCGAGGCCCTCGCCGTTTGGGACGTAGACGAGGAAGCGGCCGGGGAGCGAGATCTCCGTCGTCAGGCGGGCGCCCTTCGTCTTCATCGGATCCTTGACCGCCTGCACCAGCAGCTGCTCGCCGCGGGAGATCAGGTCCTGGATCTTCTTGCCGTGCCGCTTGCCCTCGAGCTCCGGCACGACGATCTCGTCGACGTAGAGGAAGCCGTTCTTCTCCAGCCCGATCTCGACGAACGCGGCCTCCATCCCCGGCAGCACGTTGTCGACGACGCCGAGGTAGATGTTGCCGGCGATCGAGCGGCGCTCGGGCCGCTCGAGGTAGGCCTCCGCGACCCGCCCGTCCTCCAGCACGGCGGCCCGCTGCTCGCCCACGTCGACGGTGATCACGAGCTCGCGCTTGGCGAGCGGAAGCGGCGCCCGCCGCGGCGCCTGGCGGCGGCGGGATGTCTGGCGGCGGGAGCGGTCCGAACGGCCGTCCTTCTCGCGCTCCTTCTCCCGATCCTTGTCCTTCGCGGCCGGCCGGCTCCGGGTCGGCGCCTCCTTGCGCGCCTCGCCCGTCGGCTCGTCCGCCGGGGCGCTCCCGGCCTGCACGGGCTTCTTCCGTCCGCGACCGCCCCGGCTCCCGCGCCGGCGCTTGCGCTTCGCGAGCGCCTCCTCTTCGGCCGCCGAGCTCTCGTGGCCGGCCTCGGCCGCTACGGCCTCAACCGGAGCGGGCGGCTCCTCGACCGGCGGGGGGGCCGCCGGTGCGTCCTGCGTGTGCGTGTCGTCCTTCCGTCTCCATCGGAACCAGGGCAACGACTGCTTCTCCTCGTCTCGGCGCGCGCGGGCACTGGGCTCCCCAAGGGGCCGGCCTCGCGCTGCGGGTGTCAAAAACAGTAGGCATGTCAGCCTTCGCCGCGAAGGCTACCAGCCGTTGCCGCCTAGCTCCCGGGCGCCGCCGCTCAGGCGGCCGCCGGGCGGAGCCGCGCTCGGCGGGCGCGGACCGCGCGGAGGCGCTGGGAGAGCCGCGCCCACGCCCACGGCTCGACCTCGCCGTAACGCGTGCTCGTCTGGCCGCGCGTCGTCTCGAGGTACTCGAACCACGCGTCCGCCTCTTCGATCATGAGCAGCTCTTCCGCGAGCTCCTTGTCGGGCACCGCGCCTCCTCGTGTCGGACTCGGCCGCGATCCTAGGACCGCGACCGGACGGACACGGTCAGAGCGACGGGCGCCTCGCGGCTGCCTCGCCCAGCGCGAGGGTGCCGCCGGCGGCGATCGCCGCCCGCACGAGGCGCCGCCCAACCGGGAGCCGCGGCACGACGGTGCGCGCCAGGGAGCGGAGCGCCAGCCCTCCCGCCAGCACGGCCGCCGCGTCCACGGGGCCCTCGCGGCCGAGCTCCCGGCCGTTCGCGACCGAGACGCCGAGCGCCAGCCGGAGCTGGTTGAGCGTCATCGCCGGAAAGTGCGCGCTCGAGGAGCCGGGCAGCAGGGCGACGAGCGCGTTCTGCGTCGCTGTCTGGCGGGTCGCCTCGGCCGAGATCCCCTCGCGCACGCGCGGAAGCGCTGCCGCGAGCGGGTACGCCCGCCGGCCGAGCCGGCGCGCGAGCACGGCGGCGAGAGCCGAGACGGGGAAGCCCTCGCCGGGGGGACAGGTCACCACGTCGGTCGCCAGCACGTACGGCACTTCGGCGTCGTGGGCGGGATCTAGCTGGACGGCCGCGACCGGGACGTTCGCGCGCGTCGCCCTCCGGGCCAGCTCGACCTCCTCCTCCGCCGGCGCGCCGGCGAGCACGACGACGAGGCCGTCCGCATCCTCCGGCCGCCCGACCGTGCGCGCGGCGCCGGGGTCGCCTCCGGCCGCCAGCTCCCGCGCGAGCTGCTCCGCCATCGGGCCCACGACGAGCAGCGTTGCGCCTGTCCCCGCGGCGCCGCGGGCCTCGCGGAACGCCCGCAGGACGGCCGAGTTGGAGAGCCCCGCCGGCATTCAGCGGGCGCCGCCGAACCGGCCGCGGGCGTGGATCGAGAGCAGGAGGCCGATCGCGAGCAGGTTCGCGACCATCGACGAGCCGCCGACCGTGACGAACGGCAACGGGATGCCGGTCACCGGCGCGATCCCCATCGTCATGCCGACGTTGACGAAGACCTGGAACAGGAACGCGAAGACGACGCCGCCGGCGACGATCGCCCCGAAGAGCGTCCCGGCCACCGTGACGACGCGAAGGCCGCGCCAGACGACGAGCAGGTAGAGCAGGAGCAGGATGGCGGCGCCGAAGAACCCACGCTGCTCGGCGAACGAGGCGAACGCGAAGTCCGTGTTGTGCTCGGGGAGGTAGTCGAGCCGCGTCTGGCTCGCGTCCCGGACGCCACGCCCGTCGAGGCCGCCGGAGCCGATCGTGATCAGGGACTGGTTGACATTGTAGGTCAGCCCGGCCGGATCGCTGGTCGGGTTCGCGAAGCCGGTCAGGCGCGCGGTCTGGTACGGCTTGAGCACTGCCACCCCAGCCGCCGGCAGCGCCCAGACGATCGCGACGACGAGGACCGCGGTGAGGCCGGCCAGGATGGCGAGGTGCCGCCAGCGGGTGCCGGCCACGAACAGCACGGCGCCGAGCGCGGCCACGTAGACCATCGCCGTGCCGAGGTCCGGCTGCAGGAACACGAGCCCCGCGGGCACGGCGCCGAGGGCGATCGCGCCGAGCACCGTGCGCACGTCCCCGATCCGTCGCGAGCGCTCCGCCAGGAAGCCGGCCAGCGCGACGACGAAGAGCACCTTGCCGAACTCGGAGGGCTGGAACTGGAACGGCCCGACGTCGAGCCAGCGCTTCGAGCCGCGGATCGCCTCGGCGATGGCGAACACGAGCACCATCAGGGCGATCGTGGAGCCGTAGACGACGCGCCAGTAGCGCTCGAGCAGGTCGAGCGGGGTGACGAGCGCCGCGACGAGCGCCAGCGCACCGGCGGCGGCGGCGAGGCCCTGGCGGACGACGTGGTAGTCCGGGTCGCCCGCAACGTCGTAGCGCGTGACGCCGGAGACCGCCCAGAGCCCGTACGCGACGAGGGCGCCCGCCGCGAGCACCAGCAGCCAGTCGAGCCGCCGGACGAAGGCGCCGACGTCGCCGGCGGCCGCCGCACGCGGCCTCCGCGCCAGTGGACGGCGGCTCGCGTAGTCGACCATCAGTCGGTCTCCACCAGGACCTGCGACGACCCTTCGACGCCGAACCAGCGCTCGAACACCTTGAGCGCGGCCGGCGCGGCGGCGGTCGAGCCGTGGCCGCCGTTCTCGATCAGCGCGCAGACGACGATCGGCGCCTTGCCGTTGTAGCTCTCCAGGCCGTACGGGCCCCAGCCGCACCACCAGGACTGGTCCTCGAGGTGGTCCGCGGGGAAGCCGGCCAGCGGCACGACCTTCTCGGCGGTGCCCGTCTTGCCCGCGATCGGCACCGGGTACGACCCGAACACGCCGGAGGAGGTGCCGTCGGTCGCGTGGGTCGCCGCGTAGAGGCCGTCCTGGACCACCTGCAGCGCGCCGCTGTCGACGCCGACGTTCCGCGGCGCCTCGGGCGCGAACCGGCGGAGCACGACAGGCTCCTGGCCGGCGGCGCCCGGCTGCTCGACAGCCGAGGCGACGTACGGCGTGACCAGCTTGCCGCCGTTCGCGAGCAGCGCGTAGAAGCGCGCCATCTGCAGCGGCGTCACCGTCACGTCCTTCTGGCCGATCGAGAGCTGGATCAGGTCGCCCGGGTTCCAGGCGCGGTCCCAGTCGGTCTTGAACGTCTTCCTGCGCCACTCGGGCGTCGGCAGCAGCCCCTCCGCCTCGCCGCCGATGTCGAGGCCCCCCGTCTGGCCGAAGCCGAACCGGTGCGCCCAATCCTGCATCCGCGTCCAGTAGTCGCGCTCCTCGAGCCCGCGCTGGTAGAAGCGATCGGCCACGGTGTAGAAGTAGGTGTCGCACGACTCGGCCAGCGCCGTCGGCAGCGTCATCGGCTCGTTGACGTACGGGTTCCAGTTGCGGAACTCCTGCTGGCCCTGGCCGTAGTCGATCCCGTAGCGGGCGGTCGGCGTGCACTGGATCGAGTCGTACGGCGAGAGCAGGTGCTCCTGCATGGCCGCGAGCGCCGTCACCGGCTTCCAGGTCGAACCCGGCGGGTAGAGGCCGTTCGTGACCCGGTTCAGGCCCGGGAAGTTCCGCTTCTCCGCCGCCGTGTCGTCGACGAGCGGCGCGATCTTCTTCGTGTCGACGCGGCCCACGAACACGGATGGAGTGAAGGTCGGGTAGGACGCCATCGCCAGCACCGCGCCGTCGCGCGGGTCGAGCGCCACGATCGCGCCGCCGTCGGCGTAGTAC
This sequence comes from Gaiellaceae bacterium, assembly GCA_035720085.1. Lineage (GTDB taxonomy): Bacteria > Actinomycetota > Thermoleophilia > Gaiellales > Gaiellaceae > Gaiella. Next base: position 9,860 of record DASTPC010000209.1, on the reverse strand, counting down.
GACTCGTTCTCCTTGGCCGTCTCGATGCCGTACCTGAGTGCGCGCTCCGCCGCTCGCTGCAGGCCGATGTCGAGGGTCAGCTTGATCGCGTAGCCCGGGACGGCATCGCGCCGGACCTCGGGGCCGCTCTGCGGCCGGCCCAGCGAGTCGACCCGGATCTGCTCGATCCCCGCCTCGCCGCGCAGGTAGCGGTCGAAGGTCGCCTCGACGCCCGTCTTGCCGAGCTTGTCACCCATCACGTACCCGTCGCGGCGCTTGCGCTTCAGCTCGTCGGCCGAGATCTCGCCGACGTAGCCCAGCACCTGGGCGGCGGCCGACCTGTACTCGTAGTCGCGCAGGTACGTCTGCTGGATCGTCACGCCGGGGAACTCCGCCTGGTGCTCGTAGAGGTACATGACGCGGTCCTCCGAGACCGCGGTCTTGACCGTGATCGGCGTCAACGGGTCGTCGGACTGCTCGTCGACCGCCTTGGCGAGCGCGAGCGGGTCGACGTTGAGCACCGAGGCGAGCTTGCTGACCACGCGGTAGCGTCCCTGCGCCGGCAGGTCCCCCACCCAGAGCTTGACCGCGGTTCCCGGCACGTTCTCGACCAGCACCTTGCCGTTGCGGTCGCGGATCTGGCCGCGGGGTGCTTCGACGCGGATCGTCCGCAGCTGGTTGTTCTGCGCGGCGTCGAGGTAGCGGTCGCCGGAGAGGATCTGGAGCGACCAGAGCCGGAGGAACAGGATCGCGAAGAGCGCGAGCGCCAGCGCGCCGAGCACGCCGACGCGGAGGGCCAGGCCCGGCCGCAGGCGGTACGGCTCCTGGACCTTCGGGTCGGGCGGGAGGAAGCGGGTCGACGGCGAGCGCGGCTCGCCGTACGGCGCGCTAGACAACGACCTCCACCTCCTGCGCCCGGATCGGCGGCGCGGCGGGCTTCAGGACCCAGCGGCAGAGCCCGTAGATCGGGCCGCCGACGATCAGGTTGAGGCCGAGGCCCGGCAGCAGCGTCGTCACGAGCGCATGCCGCGCCGAGACGTCCTCGCCGAGCAGGAAGTAGAGGGCGTACGCCCCGACGCCGACGAGGAGCGTGATCACGACGATCGAGAGCAGCGGCGCGTGCAGCCGGTCCCGCCCCGTCGTCTCGCCGTAACGGCCGGCCCAGTAGCCGGCGACAGTGAGCAGCAGCGCGTTGACGCCGAGCGTCCCGAGCGTCGCGACGTCCACGATCAGGCCGCCCGCGAACCCCGCGGCGGCCCCGGGAACAGACCCTCGCAGCAGCGCGATCGAGATCAGCGTCACGAGCAGCACGTCCGGCGCGCCGCCCGCGATCACGACCGACGAGAACACCGAGGCCTGCAGCAGGGCGGCGACGAAGACGAGCAGCGCCGTCCGGACGCCGTTGCTCACGGAGCGTTCTCCACGTCCTTGCGCACGAGCACGATCACGGCGTCGATCGACGTGAAGTCGGCGAACGGCGCCACCTGCACCTGCTTGTAGAGGTCGGTGTCGGTCTGGCCGACCGAGGTGACGGTTCCGATCGGGATGTGTGGCGGATACAGCGACGACAACCGGTTGGAGCGCCATCCGGACGTGACGATCGTGTCTCCGACGCGCACCTCCTCCTCCTTCGGGACGAGGTCGAGGACGAGCGTCGACCGGCCACCGCGTCCGTGGCGGACGATCCCCGAGGCGCCGCTCTTGACGTCGAGGGCGGAGACGGCGCTCTGCTCGTCGGTGAGCAGTGTGACCCGCGAGGTACGGGTGCCGACCCGCGTCACGAGCCCGATCAGGCCGTCGCCCGTGACGACCGGTGCGCTCGGCTCGACGCCGTCCTTCGCGCCCACCGCGACCACGACCGCCTGCGCGAAGGCGCCGGCGGGCTGGCTGATCACGGCGGCCGTCAGGCCGTCGAAGTCCTTGGGATAGGACGGGCCGGTCTGGTAGTCGAGCAGCGAGCGCAGCGTGGCGTTCTCGCGCGCGGCCGACTGGTTCTGGACGAGCTGCTGGCGCAGCCGCTCGTTCTCCGCCTGCAGGCGCTTTGCGTCCGAGCGAGCGTCGAAGAGGCCGTCGAACCACGAGGCCACGTCGCGGAACGGCTGCGCGACGCGCTCTGCGGCGACCTGGAACGGACGGAGCACCGCCGCAGCGGCGTTCTCCGCCGAGCTCAGCCTCCCGCCTCCGTCCTGGCGGTACGAGACGGTGATCAGGGCGAGCGCGAGCAGCACGAGCACCCCCACGACCAGGCGACGCCGCAGCGCCGTGGTGCTTCGTGAGGGGAGCTGACCTGCGGCGGGACGCCGGACGCTCACGCCCAGCACCGCCTGGCGCGCGGTGCGGTTACGGGGCACAGCTGGCCAGTGTAGCGGCGTGGCTGGCGTGATCAGGCGGGTGCGGCGCGTGCCGGGGGCCCCGCGAGTCGAGGAGGTGGCCCGGGTTCCGGGTCGCCCGCGCGGCGAACCGCCCCGAGAAGAGGTGCCGACGCTAGCGCCGGTTGCCGTTGCGGCGCGCGCGGGAGCGGTTCGAGCGGTGGATCGCCTCGAACTCCTCGAGGCTGCGCCCCGAGCCGACCGCGACGCACGTGAGCGGGCTCTCGGCGAGGTGGACCGGCATCTGCGTCTCGTGGCGCAGCCGCTCGTCCAGCCCGTGCAGCAGCGCGCCGCCGCCCGCGAGCACGATGCCGCGGTCCATGATGTCCGCGGCCAGCTCCGGCGGCGTCTTGTCCAGCGTCGACTTGATCGCGTCGATGATCTGCGAGACCGGCTCGTCGAGCGCTCGGCGGATCTCGTCCGACGAGATGATCACCGTCTTCGGCAGCCCCGTCAGCATGTCGCGGCCGCGCACCTCGGCCTGCAGCTCCTCCTTCATCCGGTAGGCGGAGCCGACCTCGAGCTTGATCTCCTCGGCCGTCTGCTGGCCGATGAGCAGCTTGTACTCCTTCTTGATGTGGGTCACGATCGCGTCGTCCATCTCGTCGCCGCCGACGCGCAGGGACTGCGAGACGACGATGCCGCCGAGCGAGATGACGGCCACCTCGGTCGTCCCGCCGCCGATGTCCACGATCATGTTCCCGGTCGGCTCGGCGACCGGCAGGCCCGCGCCGATCGCGGCCGCCATCGGCTCCTCGATCAGATACGCCTGCCGCGCCCCCGCGGACAGCGTCGCCTCCTCGACCGCGCGCTTCTCCACGCCGGTCACGCCGGACGGGACGCAGACCACGACGCGCGGGTGCGCGAAGCGGTGCTGGTGCACCTTCTGGATGAAGTGCCGGAGCATCTGCTCGGTGACGTCGAAGTCCGCGATCACGCCGTCCTTGAGCGGCCGGATCGCCGAGATCGTCCCCGGCGTCCGCCCCAGCATCCGCTTCGCCTCGACGCCGACCGCGTGCACCTCGCCCGAGCGCTGGTCGATCGCCACGACCGACGGCTCGGAGAGCACGATGCCTCGGCCGCGAACGTAGACGAGCGTGTTCGCGGTGCCGAGGTCGACGGCCATGTCGCGACCGCCGAAGCCGGTGAGAGCGCTGAACCAACCCATCGGAGCCTCGCGAGTGTAGCTATCCGATTTGCAGCAGGTTCGGCGCGTTGCGCTCGAGCAGCGTCACCAGGAGCGCCCCCGGGAGGCCGACCACGTTCAGGTAGTCGCCGTCGATCCGCTCCACCAGCCTGCCGCCGAGACCCTGGATCGCATAGGCCCCGGCCCGCCCCCGCCACTCGCCGCTCTCGAGGTAGACGTCGACGTCGAGCCGCGTCAGCAACCGAAACGTGACGTCCGTCACCTCGTGGTGGACGAGCTCGAAGTCGGGCCCCAGCAGGCACAGGCCGGAGAGCACGGTGTGCGTCCGGCCCGAGAGCTGCCTGAGCATGCGGGCGGCGTCGGCGGCGTCCTCCGGCTTGCCGTAGAGGCGTCCGTCCAGGTGGACGGTCGTGTCCACGCCGAGCGTCACGTGGCCCTCCGTATGGGCCGAGCGCGCCTTCCCCAGCGCGTGCACGCGCACCAGCGCCGCAGGATCGGCCTCGGGCGGATCGTCCTCGACGTACGTCGGCGCGACCGCCTCGAAAGGGATCCTCAGCTGCTCGAGGATCGCGCGCCGCTGGGGCGACGTCGAGGCGAGCGTCAGCGTCACGCCGTCTTCCGCGCCACCCAGATCTCCTCCGCAGGCCACGCGCGCGCCCACTCGGCATCGGCGACGTCGTAGTACGGGTGGTCCACGGCGCCCTCGGGCGCCTGCAGCTCGATCAGGTCGAGCACCTCGAACCCGTTCGCCCGCAGGAGACGAATCCACTCGCCGTGGCCGTAGACGAAGTTGACCCCGTCCCCGGGATCCGCCCACTCGATGCGGCCGAGCCCTCCGAACTGCGTCCGCTGCAGGCTCCGCGCGGTGGGGCCGGCGTCCGGCGAGCAGAGGATCGAGAGCGTGGAGTTGCACAGGAACACGAGGTCGCCACCGGATCGGAGCAACCGTGCCGCCTCGGGGATCCACCGCTCCGCGGCGACCCAGATCGACGCGCCGTACTCCGAGAGCGCGAGATCGAAGCTCTCCGAGGACAGGCCCGTGTCCCCCGCGTCGGCCTCGACGAGCGGGAAGCTGATCCCGCTCGCCGCCATCAGTCGGCGAGCGGTGTCGAGCTGCGCCGGCGTGACGTCGACGCCGACCGGCCGGGCGCCTCGCTTCGCCAGCCAGGCGGAGAAGTAGGCGGTGCCGCAGCCGAGCTCCACCACGTCCTTGCCGGCGACGTCCGGGAGCGCCCGCACCTCCGACTCGGGGACGTTCCACACGCCCCAGTCGATCTCGTCCTTCGCCCAGCCGCCCTCGGCGCGCGCGTCGGTGTAGTCGGCGTTCGCCTTTGTCCAGACGGCGCGGTTCTTCGCCGCGTCCGCCTCAGAGGAGGCCATCGGGGAAGAACAGGGCGAGCTCCCGCCTGGCGCTCGCCTTCGAGTCGGAGCCGTGGACGACATTCTCGGAGAGCTCCGTCGCCAGATCGCCCCGGATCGTGCCGGGTGCCGAGTCGGCGGGGTTCGTCGCTCCCATCAGCGCGCGCACGCCGGCGATCGCGCCCTCCCCCCTGACGGCGAGGGCCAGCACGGGACCCGAGGTGATGAAGGAGACCAGGTCGGCGTAGAACGGCTTGCCCTTGTGCTCTGCGTAGTGCTGCCGGGCGAGCGACCGGGGGATCTTGAGCAGCCGCGCGCCGCGCAACTCGTAGCCGCGGCGCTCGAGCCGCAGGACGACCTCGCCGCACAGGCTGCGGCGGACGCCGTCCGGCTTGACGAGCACGAGGGTGGTCTCGACGGCCATCGGGTGGGTGAGTCTAGACGAGCGTGCTACGCAGACGGTCGCTTGCGTGCAGGCGTGCGCAGGGGCCGGAGCGTCTCGTCGTCGGCCAGCCCGACGGGCGGCACGGGAGTCGCGCAGTACGGGCAGACCTGCCAGATCGCCTCGAGCGGCGCGTCGCACGACTCGCACGCCTGCTTCAGCCGCGTCGTGCAGACAGGGCAGACGAGGTAAGTGGGCTCGACCCGCGCTCGGCACACCGGGCACTGGAGGTTGCCCTGCGCCAGCCGTTCCTCGATCGCGCGGATCTCCAGCTCGCGCTCGCGCACGTCCTCCAGGTACTCGGGCGGCCGGAAGAAGAGGTAGATGATCGGGCCGAGGAACGGCGGCACCAGCCCGAGCAGCGCCGCCATCGCGACGAGCCACGGGTCCTCGACGCGCCGGCGCGCGTCCTTGAACACCCAGTAGGCGGTCGCCAGCCAGAGCACGACGACGAAGAAGATCCCGAGGTTGCGGATCACCTCCCAGGTCTGCGACTGGAAGAAGTCGTCCAGGAAGTCGGAGCTCTCGGTGGCGGCGATCACGTTCGTCACAACAGCAGCTTCCCGACGATATACCCCAGGGCGAACGCCGAGCCCACGATCACCGCGAGCACGAAGGCGGCGAAGGCGATCACGGTGAGCCGTTCGCCGACCTTGCCCGTCATCGCGCGTGCTCACGTCCCGCGGCGTCGGCATCCCGCCGTTCGACAGCCTCGAGCTCTGCCAGGAGGTACAGCGAGCCCGTCACGAGCACGGGCCCGCCGAGCGCGTGAGCACGCCCGAGCGCCGCGCTCGGGATCGGCTGCGCCTCGACGTGCGCGAAGCGCGGGCGGGCCCGGTCCGCGAGCTCGTCCGCGGAGAGGGCCCGCGCGTTCGCGCTCGTCGTCGCCACGAACCGCGAGCCGACTCCGGCGAGCACGTCGAGCATCGTGTCGACGTCCTTGTCGCGAAGGATCGACGCGCAGATCGTGTAGTCCGCAGTTGGGAGCCGGGCCGCGAGCCAGCGCACGCCGTCCGCATTGTGCGCTCCGTCCCGGATCTCGCCGTCGCGCCGCTCGAGCCGGCCGGGCAGCTCGATCGGAGGAGGCGGCGCCAAGGGCCGGCCGACGAACGCCTCGGCAGCGGCGACGGCCCCGCCGAGGACGCAGCGCCGGCCGGGGACGAGGCCGGCGAATCTGTCGTCCGGTAAGACAACTACGCTGTCGACATGAGCGACGGCGAGCTTCTCGCGGGCGATATCGGCCACCGTCGGGCCGAGCACGTCCGTGTGGTCGAGGCCGACGTTCGTGAGCAGGACGACGCGCGTCCGCAGGACGTTGGTGGCGTCGAGCCGGCCGCCGAGGCCCGCCTCCACCACTGCCACGTCGACCTCCCGGTCGGCGAAGCTCTGAAGCGCCGCCGCGGTGATCGTCTCGAACTGGGTCGCGTCGAGCCGCTCGGCGTGCGGGCGCACGCGCTCGACGGCGGCGTCGACATCGAGCTCGGCGCCGCCCACGGTGATCCGCTCGGACCAGCGCCTGACGTGGGGCGAGACGGTCGCGCCGACGAGCAGCCCCTCGCGTCCGAGCATGGACTCGATCGTCCTCGTCGCGGTCGACTTGCCGTTGGTGCCGACGACATGCACGGCCGGGAAGCGAGCCTGGGGATCTTCGAGCGCTCGCAGCAGCGCCCGCATGCGGTCGAGACCGAACCCGTCCCGCGGCCAGGGGCTGAGACCCGCCAGCCACTCGACCCCGGTGCTCATGGCGCCGCCGGGGTCAGGAGCGCTCGCTACCGCCGAGCGCCTCCAGCTCACGGCGGTAGCGGGCCAGCTTCTCCCGCTCGGCCTCCACGACATGTGCCGGCGCGTTCTGGACGAACCGTCCGTTGGCGAGCATCGCCTCGGCCCGCTCGACCTCCTTGCGCAGCCGTTCGAGCTCCGCGTCGACGTTGCCGTTGCCCGCCGACCGCTCGGGGCGGACGACCGCCGCGAAGATCCGCTGCTCGTCCGCGCCGAGCTCGACCCGCACACCGCTGCGCCGGAAGATCTGGGCCGCCTCGCGGACGCGTTCCAGCGCCGTCACGTCTGCGGCGAAGCGGTCGTCGGGCTCGAGCCACGGCGAGACGATCAGCCGCGTGCGCCGGTTGGGCAGTTGCGACCAGATCTCCTCCGTCACGTGCGGAAGCACGGGGTGGAGCAGGACGAGCAGACGCTCGAGGGCTGCGAGCGCTGTTGCAGCGGCGTCCTTGTCGCCGTCGTACAGGCGCGGCTTGATCGCCTCGGCGTACCAGTCGCAGAAGTCGTCGAAGGTCACGTGGTAGAGCGCGCTCGTCGCGGTTGCGAAGTCGAACCGGCCCCAGCAGTCCTCGACCTCGGCACGGGCGGCGTCGATCCGGCCCAGGATCCAGCGCTCCTCGAGCGCCCGCGGTGAGACCGCAGGCGTGACCAGGGTCGCGTTCTGGAAGATCAGGCGGGCGACGTTCCAGAGCTTGTTGGCGAGCTTGCGACCCTCCTCGATCGCCCCGATCGAGAAGCGGACGTCCTGCGTCGAGGAGATCTTCAGCAACCCGTACCTGGTCGCGTCGGCACCGTGTTCCGCGATCGGCTGCATCGGGTCGATGCCGGTGCCGAGGCTCTTCGACATCCGGCGGCCGTCGGGAGCGAGCACCGTCGAGTGGATGATCACGTCGGTGAACGGAACGTCGTCCAGCAGCTCGAGGCCGGCCCAGATCATCCGGTTGACCCAGAGGCGGATGATCTCCCGTGCGGTCGAATCGACGTCGCCGGGGTAGTAGCGCCGGAGCTCGGGCGTCTCCTCCGGCCAGCCGAGCGTGGCGAGCGGCCAGAGCGCCGACGAGAACCACGTGTCCAGCACGTCGGGGTCGCGCTCGAGCTCCACACCCTCGCCCGCCTGCGCGCGGGCCGCCTCTTCGGAGACGGCGCAGATCGTCTCGCCGTCCGGCGTGTACCAGATCGGCAGCTGGTGGCCCCACCAGAGCTGCCGCGAGAGGCACCAGTCGGGCGCCTCCTCGAGCGACGAGATGGCGAAGCGATGCTGGGACTCGGGGTGGTAGCGCACGCGCCGCTCGCGGAGGGCCGCGATCGCGGGCGCGGCAGGCTCGTCCATCCGGCACCACCACTGGAGCGAGATGAGCGGCTCGATGCGGGTGTGACAGCGCTCGCACGTCCCGACTGCGTGCCGGTAGTGCTCCCGGCGCTCCAGCTGGTCGCGCTGCCGGAGCCAGTCGAGGACGCGCTCGCTCGCCTCGGCCTGCGAGAGGCCGGCAAGGTCGCCCGCGTCCACGTTCATCGTGCCGTCCAGGCCGATCACCATCGGCTCGGGGAGCCCGTGGTCGCGGCCGATCTCGAAGTCGGTGGGATCGTGGCCCGGTGTGATCTTGAGCGCGCCCGTGCCGAACTCCGGCTCGACTCGCGGGTCGGCGATCACGGGCACGTGCCGCTCGACGTACGGCACGACGACCTCGCGGCCGACGGCGTCGCGGTAGCGCTCGTCGTCGGGGTGCACCGCGACCGCAACGTCCGCGAGGATCGTCGCCGGTCGCACGGTCGCGACCGTGAGGAACCCGTCGCCGTCGGCGAAGGGATAGCGGACGTAGCTGAGCGTGTCGTCCATCTCCTCGTGCACGACCTCGAGGTCGGAGATCGCGGTCTGGTGGAACGGGCACCAGTTGACGATCCGGTTCGCGCGATAGATCCAGCCGCGCTGCCAGAGGCGCACGAAGAACGTGAGCACGGCGCGGACGTACTCGTCGTCCATCGTGAACCGCTCGCGCGAGTAGTCGAGCGAGCACCCGAGGCGCCGGAACTGGCCCATGATCGTCCGCCCCGTCGTCTCCAGCCACTGCCACGTTCGCCGGACGAACTCCTCCCGCCCGAGCTCCTGCCGGGACAGCCCTTCAGCCGCGAGCTGCTTTTCGACCACGTTCTGGGTCGAGATCCCGGCATGGTCGTAACCCGGCTGCCACAACGTGTCGTACCCCCGCATCCGGTGCCAGCGGACCAGCACGTCCTGGATCGAGCCGTTGAGGGCGTGGCCCATGTGCAGCTCGCCGGTGACGTTCGGCGGCGGCACCGCGATCACGTACGCATCGTCCCGCCGTCGGCCCGCGCCGGCGGCGTACAGGCCTTCTGCCTCCCAGGTCTCCTGCCAGCGCAGCTCGACGCCGGCGGGCGTGTAGAGCGGTTCCATCGAGGGAAGTGTATTGGCCGCTCCCGGCGCCTATCGGCGCCCTCCGGCCGGCGCCAGCCGCCGGAGAAGACCACGAAGGACAGGCCCGAGAGATGTCCGAGGGACTGTCCCTCTGCTTCGAGCCCGCGCGACGCGGCGCGCCCGACGGCGGCGGGACTCCGTGCGCAAGCGGCTCAGGCGCACGCCCGGGTTGCGCACGGCTGGTCGCCAGCGAGCTACGGCCGAAGCAGGATGGTCGACGTCCCGTGCGCGCAGAGGCGCCCGTCGCCGTCCTCGATCCGCGCCTCGGTAGTCGCGACGGTCCTGCCGGCGTGGACGACGCTGCCGGAGCAGCGGACGCGGCCGGTGTCGGCACGCAGCGCACGGGTGAAGTTC
>DASTPC010000208.1:0-15542 GCA_035720085.1 Gaiellaceae bacterium | reverse complement strand
CCGCGTCGAGTCGCCCGTCGAGCTCGGTCAGGCGGGCGTGCAGCTGCTCGAGCGTGTCCGAGGGGCGCTCGAGCTCGTCGAGCCTGCCCGCCTGCTCCGCGAGGCGCTCGCGCACGCTGCCCTCGAGCTCGGCCAGCCTCGCGGCCAGGCGCTGCTCGAACGCCCCGTGCGCCTCGGAGCCGGCCTGTCCGAGCCGACCGCCGATCCGCTCCTCGAGCGCACGCACCTCGCGTTCGAGCTCGGCCTGGAGGTGCTCCTCGAGCTCCCGCAGGCGGCCGGCCTGCTCCCCGCTCGCCGCGTCCAGGGCGCTGCGGGCCTCGGTGAGCGCTGCGAGACGCGCGTCCAGCTCCTCGATCCGGCCAGCCTGATCGGCCAGCGCGGCGTCGAGCGGGGCGCGTGCCGCGGCGAGCCCGTCCTCGAGCCGGCTGCGCAGGCGCTCCTCGAGGTGCCGCTCGCGCTCGAAGACCTGTGCCGCGAGCGACTCGACGGCATCTCCCGCGCCGGCCAGCTCCTCGACTCTCCCGGCGAGAGCGGCCAGAGTCGACCGCACTTCGGCTGCGCCCGCGGCGCTCTCCCCTGCCCGCCTCGTCACGTCGTCCAGCCGGGCCGCCAACTGGTCCCGGTCGCCGCGCGCGGCCTCCGCCGCCTCGGCGACGCGCCGCTCCAGCTCCTCGCGCAGCCGGCTCTCCAGCGCCTCGCCCGCCGCGAGGCGCGCCTCGACCCGCTCGACCCGCGCAGCGGTCTCGTCGAGCGAACCCGCCAGACGCCCGGCCTCGTCGATCCGGGCGTGGAGCGCCTGCTGACCGTGGGCGAGCCCGTCGACCGCCTCACGCACGATCGGCTCCAGCGCAGCGCGCAGGCGACCCTCGGCTGCGGCGGCCTCGGCGAGGCGTTCCTCGAGCGCAGCCAGGCGTGCCTCGACCGCACCGAGCATCGCTTCCGGGTCGAGCGCGGGCCGCTCCTCGTCCCGCCGCGCGAGCTCGGCGACCGCGTCGCGCAACCCGTCCAGCCCCGCAGCCAGTTCGTTCGAGCGGGCGTCCACCCCGGCGAGCGAGGCGACCGCGTCACGGAGCTCGGCCAGCGACGCCGGCTCGTCCGGACGGGCCTCGAGCGCATCGACCCGCTCGTGCAGCGCTCCGTCTCGGTCGCGCTCGCGGTCGAGCGCGTCCAGCCGCGCGGCGAGCGAGTCGACGGCCGAGCGCAGCGGGGCCGCCGCCTCGTCCGGCGCCGGCAGCGCGGCCACGCCACGTGCGAGCTGCTCGACGCGTTCGCCGAGCAAGGCGACCGCAGCCGGATCGACGACGTCCGCCCGCGGGGCCGCCGCGAGCGTCTCGACCTGTTGCCGCAACGCGTCCACGCCGGCGAGCGCGGCGGTCACGCCGGCGAGCCGCCGCTCGCCCACCTCCAGGCGCGTCGCCAGCCCGTCGATGCCGATCCGCAGGTCCTCCAGCTCCTCCACGCCGGGAGTCGCAGCTGCCGTCTCCGGCACGGGATCCGGCTCTGCCGCCGGCTCGGGCGGCCGGAGCTTCTGGAGCGTCGACCACTGGTCCGCCAGCGCGCTCGCGAGCTCCAGGCGCGAGACGACGCCCTTCGCGACCAGGACCTCGCCGAGCCGCTGCCCGGTCTCGCGCTGCTCCTGCAGCGCCGCGTCGAGCTCGTCGGCCGTCAGCAGCCCGCGCTCGAGGAAGATCTCGCCGATCGGACGGCGCGGCTCGGCCTCCGGGACGGGTTCCGGCTTCGCTGGCGGACCCTCTTCCGGCTCCTGCGCGGCCGGCTCGATCGCGTGCTCCTCGGCCGGCGGAGGCTGTCCGCCCTCGCCCGGCTGCTCGTACTCCGCCCACTGCTCGGCGAGCGCGCTGGCGAGGTCGAGGCGCGAGATGCCGAAGCGCTCGACGAGGATCTCGCCGAGCCGCCCGCCGCCCGTCCGCTGCTCCTCGAGCGCGCTCTGCAGCTGCTCTTCGGTGATCAGCCCCTTCTCGACGAACATCGCGCCGATCAGGCGTGCGGAGACCGCAGACGTGTCCACCCGCCCTCTATCGGCAATCCCTCACCCGAGGGTGAGAGCGAGCTTGTGACGATCGGTTACGAGGCCGGCTCGGCCTCGGCCGCCGCCCCGGGCTCGACGAGCCCCGTCTCGTACGCGAACACGACCGCCTGCACGCGGTCGCGGAGTCGGAGCTTCATCAGGATCCGGGCGACGTGCGTCTTGACCGTCGTCTCCGAGACGAACGCCTCCTTGGCGATCTCGGCGTTCGAGAGGCCGCGCGCGATGTAGCGCAGCATCTCCAGCTCGCGCGTGGTCAACTCCTCGAGCTCCGGGGGCGAGACGCGCGCCGATGCCGGCGGGCGGCGGAGGAACTCCTCGATCACGCGCCGCGTGATCGTCGGTGAGAGCAGGGCGTCGCCGCCGGCGACCACGCGGATCGCCTCCACGAGACGCTCCGGCGGGGTGTCCTTGAGCATGAACCCACTGGCGCCGGCACGAAGCGCCTCGTAGACGTACTCGTCGAGGTCGAAGGTAGTGAGGATCAGCACCTTCGGGCCGGCGCTTCCCTCGGCGCCGTCGAGCAGGCGCCGGGTCGCCTCGAGGCCGTCGACCTCGGGCATACGGATGTCCATCAGGACTATGTCCGGGGCGGTCTCGCGCGCGGCGAGGACGCCCTCGAGCCCGTTGGCCGCCTCGCCCACGACCTCGATCCCCGGCTCCGCGTCGAGGATCATGCGAAAGCCCGCCCGCACGAGCGACTGGTCGTCCACGATCAGCACGCGGATGCTCACGCGTCCACCTCTTCTGCGCAGGGCCGGCCGCTGTCGCAGCCGGAGGTTGACACAAGACGTCTCACGCCTCCACTCCGATCGGGAGTCTCGCACGGACGAGATAGCCGCCGCCCGGCCTCGGCCCGCTGACGAACTCGCCGCCGTAGATGGCCACACGTTCGTGCAGTCCGGCCAGGCCGTGGCCGGAGCCCTGCCCGTTCGGGCTCGTCTCGCCGTCGTTGGCGACCTCGAGCTCGAGCTCGTGCGTGCTCCAGCGCAGCGTCACCCACGCGTGCGCCGGGCCTGCGTGCTTGAGCGCGTTGGTCAGCGCCTCCTGGACGATCCGGTACGCGGAGAGGTCGACCCCCGGGGCCAGCTCGCGCGCCTCGCCCTCGACCTGCAGGTCGACCGGGAGGCCGGCTTCCCGGACGGTGCCGAGCAACAGCTCGAGCGTCTGCAGGCCCGGCTGGGGGGCGAGCTCGGCGGTGTGCTCCGGCTCCCGCTCCCGCAGCATGCCGACGAGCCGTCGCATCTCCGTCAGCGCCTGACGGCCCGTCTCCTCGACGGCCTCGAGGGCGGCGCGCTCTCGCTGCTGCTCCGGCAGGAGCAGACGCCTGACGGCGCCCGCCTGGACGGTCATGACGCTGACGGAGTGGGCGATCACGTCGTGGAGCTCGCGCGAGATGCGCTGGCGTTCCTCCTCGACAGCACGGCGCGCGGCGTCCTCCTGGTCGGCCTCGAGCCGGCGGGCGCGCTCGAGCGCTGCCGCGACGCCCTGCTCGCGCCGGTAGTTGAGATGCCCGGCCGCCATCGCGGTGCCGAAGATGAGGACCGGGAAGAAGAAGTCGCCCCACCCGAACTCGCGCATGTTCGTGTCGACGAGCGCGACGGTCCCGACCATGAGCGAGAAGCCGACGCCGGCCAGCAGCGGCTCAGCACCGCCGAGCAGGAACGCGGCGAGCATGACGGTGAGGAACTGCGGCGCGCCGTCCACGATCGCCTCGCCGGACACGAACGAGCCCACCGCGGCGATGAAGAACGTGGCCGCCGGCGCCAGAAAGGGCCACCGGCGCCGCGCGAGCAGCGGCAGCGCCATCAGCGCCGGCGCGATCCAGACGAACCAGTCCGGCCCCTTGTCGTAGCCGTCGTACGTGGTCGGATGCACGGCTGCGTCGACGACCCCCCACACCGCGAGCCCGACGACGAGCAGCTCGAGGCCGTACCGGCGCACGAGGGCCGACGCGTTCACGGGGCCAACGTACTCAACCACCCCAGGCATGTCGTCGTCCTCGCAGACGATCTTTGCGCCCGCACGTGCAGCGGGCGAAACTCCCCACCGGTTGCACGGAGAGGCGCCGGTGCATGCAGATTTCCACATGTTGGATCCAGAGCTGGGGACAAATCGCGGAACGAGCCGCTTCGTGTACTATTTCGGATCCAGAAACTGTTGATAGGGATCCACCAGCGGGCTCTCAACGGACACTACGAGGAGGCGAACGAGATGACGCACACGGTTCAGGTCGACTGCCCCCGGCTGGTCGACGGCGAGGAGCTGCTCGCCGCCTTCGCGGCGCAGGGCTTGAGTGGTGAGCTCGTCGACGGCGGCCCGCAGCTCGTCTTCCGCCTCCGGGACGCCGGCCGTGACGCGACGCAGTTCGCGAGGGCCGTCGTCCACTCGCTCGACGCGTGGCTCGGCGAGCGGCGCCTGCCGCTCGTGCCAGTCTGCGTGTCCGAGGACGCGTACGCGCTGCGCCCTCCGTCGGCGTAGAGCACGTCATCCCGCCGGACGACGACCGGTCGCCCGGCTCGTCCGCAAGGGCGGCGGGAGGATCGGCGCGTGGGGCGGATCTGATCGTCCGCGCCGACGACGACGCGCGGCCCGCGACACGACACGCTCTGCTCGTGAAATCGAGCACGCAGTCACGAGAGGAGCGAACGATGATCGCGAAGGGCGATGTCCTGCACAACCCCGTCACGGGCGAGCTGATCCGGTTCGTGGAGACGTCGGCGGAGACCGACGGCGAGTACGTGCTGATCGAGGTCGTCGTCGAGCCGAACGGGTTCGTCGCGGCGGCGCACGTCCACCCCTACCAGAGCGAGCGGTTCGAGGTGCTCGAGGGAACCCTGTGTTTCGAGGCGGACGGCCGGCAGGTCGTCGCCTACGCCGGCGACGTCGTCACGGTCGAGGCGGGCACGAGGCACCGCTTCTGGAACGAGGGCGAGACCGACGCCCGCTTCCGCTGCGAGGTGCGCCCGGCGCTCCAGTTCGAGCAGCTGATCGAGACGATGTTCACGCTCGCCGCCGACGGCAAGACGAACCGGAAGGGCCTGCCGAACCCGCTGCGCCTGGCCGTGATCGCGAAGGCGCACTTCGACGACGTCCGGCTGCCGTTCCCGCCGGTCTGGCTGCAGCGCGCCGGCCTCGCCTGCGGCGCGCCGGTCGGCCGCCTCCTGGGGTACGGGCATACCTACGCCCCCCAGGCGCCCGCGCAGGTCGCACCCGCCGTCTGACCGTCTGTCGAGGGGGCCTGCTGCAGGAGCGCAGGTCCCCTCGACGTTCGCCGTGTCTGCCTCGCGCTAGGCGCGGGCCCAGGTTGCGATCGCCTCGACGGCGGTCCGGAGCCGGAGCCCCGCCGGGGTCAGCCGGTACTCGACCCGCGGCGGCCGGGCGTCGACCACCCGCCGCTCGAGCACGCCGGCCTCCTCCAACTCGACGAGCCGCTGCGCGAGCGTCCGCGGCGGGATCTCGCCGACCGCCTGCCGGAACTCGTTGAAGCGGTTCGCCCCCTCGTACGAGGCCCACAGGATCGACATCGTCCAGCGGCGCTCGAGGAGGCCCGCCGCACGGCGGACCTCCTCGGGCACGGGCGTGCAGCGCCTACACCGCGACATGGGGCCGCGCCGCGGGCTCGAGTGCCACGTCGAGCACCTCCTGGAGCGACATCACGGGATGGAAGCGCAGCTCCTCGCGCACGTGGGCGGGCACGTCGTCGAGGTCGGCGCGGTTGCGCTCGGGCAGGATCACGTCCGTCAGGCCCGCGGCATGCGCGGCGAGCACCTTCTGCTTGAGCCCGCCGATCGGCAGCACGCGACCCTGCAGCGTCACCTCCCCGGTCATGCCGACCGTGTGCCGCACCGGGCGTCCTGTCAGGAGCGAGGCGATCGCGGTGGCCATCGTGATGCCGGCGCTCGGGCCGTCCTTCGGGATCGCTCCCGCCGGAACGTGCACGTGGAACGTGCGGCCCTCGAACGACTCCGACTCGAGCCCGAGCTCCTCCGAGCGCGAGCGCACGGCCGAGAGGGCGATCTGCGCCGACTCCTTCATCACGTCCCCGAGCTGCCCGGTCAGGACGAGCTTCTCGCCGCCCGGCACGCTGGTCGCCTCGACGAAGAGCACGTCGCCGCCCGTCACGTTGACGGCGAGGCCGGTCGCAACGCCCGGGACGGCCGTCCGCTCCGCCGCCTCGCGGAAGAACTTCTGGCGGCCCAGCGCCTCGCGCACGACCTCGAAGTCGACGGCCACCGGCGTCTCGCCCTCGCCCGACGCGATCCTCGTCGCGACCTTGCGCAGGATCGAGCCGAGCTCGCGCTCGAGCTGGCGCACGCCGGCCTCGCGCGTGTACTCGGAGATGACCGTCTCGAGCACGTCGTCCGCGATCTCCACCTCGCCCTCGGCCAGGCCGGCCCGCTCACGCTGCCGCGGCCACAGGTAGCCGCGCGCGATCGCCGTCTTCTCGTCGGTGGTGTAGCCGTCGAAGCGGATCACCTCCATCCGGTCGAGCAGCGGCCCGGGGATCGACTCGGCGACGTTCGCTGTCGCGAGGAAGACGACCTCGGAGAGGTCGACCTCGACGTCGAGGTAGTGGTCGCGGAACGAGTGGTTCTGCGCCGGGTCGAGCACCTCGAGCAGGGCCGCAGACGGGTCGCCGCGCCAGTCGGCGCCGACCTTGTCGACCTCGTCGAGGAGGATGACCGGGTTCATCGTGCCCGCGTCCCGGAGGGCGCGGACGAGCCGCCCCGGGAGGGCGCCGATGTAGGTGCGGCGGTGGCCGCGGATCTCCGCCTCGTCGCGCACGCCGCCCAGCGACATGCGCACGAACTCGCGGCCGAGCGCCTTCGCCACCGACTCGCCGATCGAGGTCTTGCCGGTCCCCGGCGGCCCGATCAGCGTCAGGATCGCGCCTGCGCGCCGGTCGGCCTCGATGCCGCGATCCTTGCGGAGCTTGGCGACGGCGATGTACTCGACGATCCGGTCCTTGACGTCGTCGAGACCGGCGTGGTCGGCGTCGAGCACCTCGCGGGTGTGCTGCGGGTCCAGCCGCTCCTCGGAGCGCGAGCCCCACGGTACGGCCAGCAGCCAGTCCAGGTAGTTGCGGATCATCGAGGCCTCGGGCGAGCTCTCGCCCATCCGCTCGAAGCGGCCGAGCTCCTTCTCGGCCTGCTCGCGGACGTCGTCGGGCATGCCCGCCTGGGCGATCTTCGCCCGGTACTCGTCCACGACCGAAGCGTCGTCCTCGCCCAGCTCCTTGCGGATCGACTCCATCTGCTTGCGCAGGATGTACTCGCGCTGCTGCTTCTCGACGCCCTCGTTGACGTCGTCTCGGATCCGGCGCCGCAGCTGCATCAAGGTCAGCCGCTCGCGCTGGAAGCGCAGGGCCAGCTCGAGCCGCTCGGTCACGTCGACGGCCTCGAGCAGCTCGACCTTCTGCTCGAAGGTCAGGTCGGGCGAGTAGCCCGCCGTGTCGGCGAGGGCGCCCGGCTCGACGATCGAGCGCACGAAGGCGGCGATCCGGCCGTCGTCGCCGCGCAGCTCGAGGATCTCCTCCACGACCGCGCGATACTCGGTCTCGAGCTCGCGAATCCGCCCGCCCGCCGGCTCGTCGTCGGCACGCTCGTCGACCTCGACCAGCAGGAGCCCCTGCGGGTTCGTCTCGGCCGCCCCGGCGACGCCGCGATGGAGACCGTTCAGCGCGACGGCGCGCGCCCCGCCGGGCAGCCGCACGCGGTCGGTCACCTCCGCGACGGTGCCGACCTTGGCGTACTCGCCCTCGTGCTTGGGCACGAGCAGCACGCGCTCCTCGTCGCCGACGTCGACGGCGAGGGTGACGCTCATGTTGGGGAAGACCACGAGGTCTTCCAGGGGCACGAGCAACAGCTTCTGCAAGTGGTTCACGCTCCTCGGCTTAGAGTGGTACGCAATCTTTCCAGTAGTAACTACAAAAAGTGTACCGACATTCCCGTGGTGGCCGGGACGGGGCGCTCCGGGCACGTGTGCAGGCCGTAAGATCCTCGCCGTGCCGCGCGCCGCGCCGCTCTCCGTGAGCAACGAGGTACCGAGAATCGGTGCGCGTGTCCGCGCCCTGCGGCGCGAGCGAGGCCTCACGATCGAGCAGATCGCCGCCGCCACCGGCCTCACGAAGGGGTTCATCAGCCAGCTGGAGCGCGACCGCACCCAACCCTCCCTTTCCTCGATCGCGCGCATCTGCGACGCGCTGGGCGTCCGCCTCAGCCACGTGTTCGAGCGCGACCCGGCGCCCGCGCTCGTGCGGCGCGACGAGCGCCCCGAGGTCGACCTCTACTTCCCGACGAGCAACTACCTGCTGAGCGGGCGCGACGAGCGCCGCTTCCAGGTGATCGAGTCCGTCGTCGCCCCCCTCGCGGGCGCCGGCGACGAGCTCTACTCCCTGCCGGGCGAGGTCGAGTTCGTCTACGTGCTCGAGGGGACGCTCGAGCTCCACGTCGGCGAGGACACGCACATGCTCGAGGAGGGCGACGCGATCACCTACGAGCTCTCCAAGCCGCACACCTGGCGGAACCCGTCGCGCGACGAGCAGCTGCGCGTCCTCTGGGTCGCCGTCCCGAACCCGTATTAGTTGGCGCAAGGCTCTGGGTCTGGCACCTGCGCAGACCCAGAGCCGCGCAAGCTCCCTGAAGGCGTCCGCCGTCGCGGCCGCAACACCTCCTGGCTGGTGCAAGATCCCTGCGCGCAAGATCCCTGAAGGCGTCGCGGCCGCATGATCCGCTGCCGGTGTTGTGGACGGACTGGCACACATCCGTCACACCTTGGCCACGCCCCGAACGGCCATGACAGTGGACAGTCCCCCTGGCTCGCGCGGACGGTACGGGCGCACACACGCCAATAGTTTTCTCTAACAAAACTTCTGTGTACCCGTCTCAGCGGGTGTCGGAGGAACCCGCAGATGGCGTCCTCGCCCGGGGCAGGCCCGGGAAGACGCCGGAAAGGTGGGCGATCGCGTGTCCCTGGTGAGTTTAATGCCATCGAACACAAGGTTCTTTCCGGCCTGCCCTCCTGCCGCGCCGAGGGCCGGGCTCGCCCGGTCCCGGCGGGCAGGACGTCCGCCCCGCCGGCCCCGGGCGCACGCCGCGGTCGTCGGCTTTCCTCCCGTGACTCCAGGGCAGCAGGCGCATCCTCAACGTGGGGTGCGCCCGCGGCCGGCGGGGACCGGACGACCACCCTCGAAAGGAGACCAATGCCCAGCAGGCTGATCGCCACCGTCCTCGCGGCGGTGGTCGGCGCCGCGCTCATCGCGGCGGCCGCCCTCGGCTCGTCCGGTTCGGCGTCCGCGTCGTCCGCAGCCGCGGCCCGTGGGGGGACACTGCGCGTCGACCTCCGCAACGACTTCGACTTCATCGACCCGTCGCTCGCCTACTTCTCCCACTCCTGGCAGCTCGAGTGGGCGACCCAGCTGACACTGATGTCCTTCCCGGACAAGGAGGGCGACGAAGGCTCGCGCGTGATCCCGAGCGCGGCCGCCGGCCTGCCGCTCGTCTCGAAGGACGGCAAGACGTACACGTTCACGCTCCGGAAGGGCTTCCGCTTCTCCAACGGCCAGCCGGTCACGGCCGCCAACTTCGTCGCCGCGATGAACCGTGCGCTCAACCCGAGGATGCAGTCGCCCGCCGCGTCGTTCCTCGAGGACGTCGTCGGCGCACAGGCCGTGCTCGACGGCAAGGCACAGCGAGCGTCGGGGATCAAGACGAGCGGCGACAAGATCACGATCTCGCTGACGAAGGTCGCGCCCGACTTCGTCTCCCGGATGACACTGCCGTTCTTCTCCGCGATCCCGGCCAACCTCGCGATCGAGCCGAACGGCGTCGGTGCGCCGCTCGTCTCGGCCGGCCCGTACTACGTCAAGGAGTGGACGCAGGCCCGGACCGCGACGGTCGTCAGGAACCCGTACTGGAACCGCAACCGCGAGCCGTGGAAGTCGCTCGCGCGCCCCGCCAATGCGGACGCGATCACCTACGTGATCGGCAACTCGCTCGAGTCCACCCGCCTGCGGCTGGAGTCGAACGCGGTCGACCTCGGCGCCGTGCCTCCGGCCGCGCACGCCGAGCTCGCCGAGAAGTACGGGATCAACAAGGACCGCTGGTTCGTCCGCAAGCAGCAGGTGATGTGGTACTTCGCCCTCAACAACGAGCAGCCGCTCTTCAAGGGCAACACGAAGCTGCGCCAGGCCGTCAACTGGGCAATCGACCGCCCGCAGCTCGTCCGCCAGTTCGGCTACCTCGGCGGCGCCCGGACGGATCAGATCATCCCGCCCGGGATGCTCGGCTTCAAGAACGCCTCCGTCTACCCGCTCGGCGGCGTCAACGCGACGTCGCTCGGCAAGGCGCGCGACCTCTCCGAGGGCAACACACGCACCGGCAAGGCGGTCATGTACACGTTCAACAACTCGCCCGGCCCGCAGATCGCCCAGGTGCTGCAGTTCAACCTGAAGCAGATCGGCGTCGACCTGGAGATCCGGCAGTTCGACCGCGTGGTGCAGAACACGAAGTCAGGGACGCGGGGCGAGGCGTTCGACGTCACGTTCGAGGGCTGGGGCGCCGACTACCCCGACCCGTACCTGTTCCTGAACAAGCTGCTGGACGGGACGAACATCCAGGCCGCGAACAACAACAACATGTCGTACTTCAACGACCCGGCCTGGAACAAGAAGCTGAAGGCCGCCGCCCTGCTCGCGGGAGACGCGCGCGGGAAGGCGTACGCCGACCTCGACCGCACGATCATGAAGGACGCCGCGCCGCTGGCGCCGTTCATCACCCAGAACGCGCGGATCCTCGTCGGCGAGGACGTCGGCTGCTACTCGTTCCAGCCGGTGCTCGGCACGACCAACCTCGTGGCGGTCTGCAAGAAGTAGCCGCCGCCACAGGCTCCCCTCTCAGCACCCCAGGTGAGAGGGCACGGAGGGCCGCCCACGCGGGCGGCCCTCCGCCTTCAAGGAACCCTTACCGAACCTGAGGATCCGCTTACAAACCCTGGTGCGCGGAGGCCGTCCTAGACAGTGAGGGCACCACACCGCGTCGGGGTCGACCGGCGGCGCGGTGCCCGGCAACTCGTGAACGGCCGCGCGACCGAGACTGCGGTCGGCAACCGTCGTGACTCCGGTACCCGCGACCGGCAGCCGGCGCGCGGCCGTTCTCCACACCGGCACCCAAGGGGGTCTGTACGTGCGTAGAACCACGCTCTCGTCGCTCGCCGCCACGGCGCTCGGCGCAACCCTGCTCGCCGCGGCGTCGCTCGCCGGCTCGGCGACCGCGTCCACTGCGGCGTCGTCGAAGAGCGAGGCCCGCGG
The DNA here is from genome assembly GCA_035720085.1 of Gaiellaceae bacterium. Taxonomy (GTDB): domain Bacteria; phylum Actinomycetota; class Thermoleophilia; order Gaiellales; family Gaiellaceae; genus Gaiella. The sequence continues at coordinate 4,188 of DASTPC010000208.1, read as the reverse complement.
CGGCACGCTGCGCGTCGACTCGCGCAGCGACTTCGACTACATCGACCCGGCGCTCGCCTATTTCTCGCACAGCTGGCAGCTCGAGAACGCCACGCAGCTGAAGCTGCTCGGCTTCCCGGACGTCGACGGGCCGGAGGGCAGCCGTCTCCGCGCCGAGGCAGCGGCCGGCCTGCCGCGCGTCTCCAACGGCGGCAAGACGTACACCTTCACCGTCAAGAAAGGCTTCCGCTTCTCGAACGGGCAGCCGGTCACGGCTGCGAACTTCGCCGCCGCGATCAACCGCGCGCTGAGCCCGCGGATGCAGTCGCCCGCGTCGTCCTTCGTGGAGGACGTGGTCGGCGCCAAGGCAGTCCTCGACGGCAAGGCACAGCGGGCCTCGGGCGTGAAGGCCCGCGGCAACCGGCTGACGGTGACGCTCACGCGCGTCGCACCCGACTTCCTCGCCCGCATGACGATGCCGTTCTTCTCGGCGATCCCGACCAACCTCGAGACCGACTCGGCGGGCGTCGCGGCGCCGCTCGTGTCGGCCGGGCCGTACTACGTCAAGGAGTGGGTCAAGGGCCGCACGGCGCTGGCCGTCCGCAACCCGTACTGGAACGCCAACAAGGAGCCGTATCGCTCGCTCCGCCGCCCGGCCAACGTCAACGCGATCAGCTGGGTGTTCGGCAACTCGCTCGACTCGACGAAGCTCCGGCTCGACCGGAACGAGGCCGACCTGGGCGCGATCCCGCCGGCGGCGGTTGCGAGCCTCGTCGACCAGTACGGCCTCAACAAGGGCCGCCTGTTCATCCGCAAGGAGATCACGTTCTGGTACCTCGGCCTCAACAACGAGAGCCCGCTGTTCAAGGGCAACACGAAGCTGCGCCAGGCCGTCAACTGGGCAATCGACCGCCCGCAGATGGTCCGCCAGCACGGCTTCCTCGCCGGCGGCCGCACCGACCAGATCCTGCCTCCGGGCATGCCGGGCTTCAAGAACTGGTCGATCTACCCGCTCGGCGGCGTCAACGCGCACACGCTCACCAAGGCGAAGCAGCTGGCGAACGGCAACCTGCGCAGCGGCAAGGCCGTGTTCTACGCGTTCAACGCGTCGTTCGGCCCGACCGTCGCCCAGGTCGCGCAGTTCAACCTGAAGCAGATCGGCCTCGACGTCGAGATCAAGCAGTTCGACCGCGTCGTCCAGCACGAGAAGGTCGGCACGCGCGGCGAGCCGTTCGACATCGCCCACTCGGGCTGGGGCGCCGACTACGCCGACCCGTCGAACTTCGTCAACGTGCTGCTCGACGGCTCCCGGCTGCAGGCGACGAACAACGTCAACGAGTCGTACTTCAACAACCCGTCCTTCAACAAGCGCATGCAGCAGGCCGCCCGCCTCTCGGGCGACGCGCGCCTGAAGGCCTACGGCGAGCTCGACCGCGACATCACGCGGGACGCGGCCCCGCTCGCTTCGTACATCAACACCAACGCCCGGATCTACGTCTCGCCGAGCGTGGGCTGCTACTCCTTCCAGCCCGTCTACGGCACCACCAACCTGGTCGCCGTCTGCAAGAAGTAACCCTGGATGGTGCGTTCGGGCTGCGCCCGAACGCACCCAGTCGAGCTGGACGTGGGGGGCCGCCGGCTGGCGGCCCCCCACGCGTTCAGCCCCGGAAGCGGTGCAGGGCGGTGCGGGCGACCTCGCCGGCGAGGCGGTCGGCGTCGGCGCCGGCGCCGGCGGCGCGCCACGTCATCACCGCGGCGACGTAGACGCCGCCTCGCCAGAAGACGAGGCCGGCGTCGTGCCGCGCCGTGTCGATCCAGCCCGCCTTGTGCAGCACCGTCACGCCCGGAACGCGGCTCACCTGGCGGTCGAGCTTGCCGTGGTCCGCGACGCGGCCGAGCACGAAGAGCAGGTAGCGGGCCTCTGCCGCTGCGAGTCCCTGCCGCGCGAGCGGTCCTTTGCCCCCGGAGGCCAGCCACACGCCGCGCAGGAGCAGCGCGAGGTCCCGGGCGGTCGTGTACTTGCCGTAGCCCCAGCCCGGCTGGTCGTCGACCCGTGCCGGGATGCGACCGCTCGTCGTCCGCTCGATCTCGTAGCCCCCGTACATCTCCGTCTCGCCGATCCCGGCGGCGGCGAGCAACGCATTCACGATCCCCGAGCCGCCGCTCGTCGAGCCGCCGAGCCAGACCTCGAGCGCGTTCGCGGACGCGTTGTCGGAGTACGCCAACATCTTCTGCAGGAGGACGTCGACGCTCGAGCCGGCGCCCGGTACGCCCCCGTGGCGAGCCAGCACCGCGACCGCGATCGCGAGTTTCAGCGTCGACGCGGCCGGAAAGCGTGCGCGCGCATTCCAAGCACCGCCCGCGCCGCTCGTCAAGCTCTGCACGTACACGCCGGCGCTGCCGGAGTAGGCGCCGGCGAGTCTGCGCGCAGCCCGGGTGAGCGCCGGGTCGTTCCTCTCTGCGATCGCGCGGGGGCGCGCGGCCGGCGGCAGGCCGAGCACCGGCCCGACCGTGTTCGTCGACCGGCGGCCGTCCCGGGCGACAACAACGACGCGCACCTGGGACTCGCCGCGCGGGAGCGTGACGCGGAGCGAGAATCGCCGTCCACCGAGCGGGCGGTCGGCGAGCGTCTGCCCCTCGACGCGCACGAGGATCCGGCGCGCCCCCGCCGGCGCGCTCCCCGTGACGAGCCCGTAGGACGCCTCGCGTGGCGCCGGCCGCTCGATCGCGGGGGGCGGTAGCGGCGGCGGCGGTGGAGTCGCGAACCCCATCACCCGCATGGTGCCGCGTGCGGCGGCTCCGCGGCCGCCTCCCGGCGTACCGTTGCAGCGTGCGCATCCTCGCCCACCTCGACCTCGACGCCTTCTTCGCGGCGGTCGAGGAGCTCGAGCAGCCGGAGCTCGCGTCGCGGCCCCTCGTCGTCGGCGGCGACCCGCACGGCCGCGGGGTCGTCTCGACGGCCAACTACGCCGCGCGTCGCTTCGGAATCCGCTCGGCGATGAGCGCGGCGGAAGCCCGCCGGCGCTGCCCCGAGGCGGTCTTCGTGCGCCCGCGCCTGGCGCTCTACCGCGACTACTCGCGCGCCGTGTGGGCAGCCGTGCGCGAGGTGGTGCCTCGCGTCGAGCGGACCGGCCTCGACGAGGGATACCTCGACCTGGGCAGCGTGACCGCGAGCTTCGGCAGCGCCAGGGCGCTCGCCGAGGCGGTGCAGGTGTCCGTCCGTGCCGCAACGGCGCTCTCCTGCTCGCTCGGCGTCTCGACGTCCAAGGTCGTCTGCAAGATCGCGTCGGACCGGCGGAAGCCGGGCGGGATCACGGTCGTCCGCCCGGGGAGCGAGCGCGCCTTCCTGGCGCCGCTCCCCGTGCGCCTCCTGCCGGGCGTCGGGCCTCGCGCGGAGGAGCGGCTCGCCGCTGCAGGCGTCGCGACGGTCGGCGCCCTGGCCGCGCTCGAGCCGGCAGAGCTGCGGTCCGTGCTGCCGGGCGCCGTCGGCAGGCTGCTGCACGACCGGGCGTGTGGTATCGATCCACGCGACCTCGACCTCGACGTCGAGCGCCTGTCGATCTCCACTGAGGAGACGTTCGCCCGGGACGTCTCCGACCGTGCCGTGCTCCACGCCGAGCTGCGCCGGATGGCCGACGAGCTGGCGGACAGCCTGCGCCGGTCCGGGCTCGCCGCGCGCACGGTGACGACGAAACTGCGCTACGCCGACTTCTCCATCCGCAGCCGCTCGTCCACGCTCCCCGCCCCGATCGAAGAGGCCGGCCGGATTGCCGAGCTCGCGTGTGGCCTGCTCGACCGGGGCCTCCGCGACCGGCCGGGGGCGCTGCGGCTCGTGGGCGTCGGCGTGTCCGGCCTCTCCGACTTCCGGCAGCTCACCCTCGACGACGCCTGAGCTAGATGCCTGACCGGAAAATCCCGGCGGGCCGGCTGCCGCCCACGACGCGGCGCCGGTTCACCACCCGCGCGCGCCGCACAGGCTTCTAGCCTGCACCGCGCGTACGTGCGGCGCCGCTTGGTCGTGAACGCCCCCGGCTGCGCGGCATTTTCCGGTCAACCATCTAGCGGCTCGGTCGTGCCCCCCGCCCCCGGAGCAGGGCCTCCAGCTCCCGGTCCTCGTTCTGCAGCGCGGCGTCGAGCGCCACGAACCCCCCTTCCTGGGCGGCGTTCGGGTCAGCGCCCGCATCGAGCAGCAGTCGCGCGATCTCCACC
>DASTPC010000207.1:0-13971 GCA_035720085.1 Gaiellaceae bacterium | reverse complement strand
GGGTCGACCGTGATCTCGCCCTCCTGGAGGTTCCAGTACGTCCACATCGGCTGGTCGCGGACGAGATCGCCCCCTGGTGTGCGGATGTCGATCGTGTCGGGCTGGCCGAGCAGCCGCCAGAACTGCTTCGCCCACGGGCCGGGGGCGACGACGACCTGCTCGCCGACCTCGACGCGCCCGCCGGCCGTGACCACGGCGGTGACGGTGCCGTCCGGCCCGTCCTCGAAGCCGGTCACCTCGACGCCCGAGAGCACCTGCACGCCCTCGGCCGCGCACTTGCCGGCGAGGCCGTCGACGGACTCCTGGTTGAAGGCGAACCCGCCCTGGTGCTCGTGGAGGCAGGCCGTCACGCCGCGCGCGCGCCAGTCCGGGAACAGCCGCTTCATGTGCGCGTCGACCTCGGCCTCACCGAGGATCAGCTCGGAGCGGTAGCCGATCCGCTCCTGGCGCTCGTGCGTCGCCACGAGGTCGGCCTCCTGCACCGCCGCCCCGAGCGCGATGTAGCCGACCGGGTTGTAGTGGTAGGCACCCGGGTCGGACTCCCAGACCTCGACGCACGCCTGCATCAGCTCGGACATGGCCGGCTGGAAGTAGTTGTTGCGGACGACCCCGCAGGCGATGCCGGACGCGCCGGCGCCCGGCCGAGACTTCTCGAGGACGAGCACGTCGACGCCCGACCCGAGGCCCCGCTCGCGGAGCTCCTTGGCGAGGTGGTAGGCGGTCGAGAGGCCGTGGATCCCGGCCCCGACGACGACGTAGCGCGAAGACGTGGGGAGCGTCATGTACTCTTGCCTCCTCGGCAACACTGTTTCCATTCGTGCAGGAATCACAGCGTACCACTTCGTCTGGGCGCGCAGGGGCGCGCCGCGTGGCCGCGGTCGGACGGGCGGTCGCTGTCCTCGACGCGCTCGCCGAGAGCGGCGGGGAGGCGGGGACGAACGAGCTCTCGCGCCGGATCGGCGTCAATGCGAGCACCGTCTCGCGCCTGCTCGCCACGCTGGCCGACGCCGGCCTGGTGGAACAGGTGGAGACGACGGGCCGCTACCGGCTGGGCGTACGCCTCGTCCAGCTCGGCGCGGCGGCGCTCGCGCGCCTCGACGTCCGCGAGCTCGCACGGCCGCGGCTCGAGCGGCTCGTCGAGCTGACCGGGGAGACGGCGACACTCTCGCTGCCTGGCGACGGAGACGCGATCACGGTCGACTTCGTCCGCAGCCCGGCCTCGGTCCAGAGCGTCGCGCAGGTCGGGCGGCCGAGCGTCGCGCACGCCACGGCGGCGGGCAAGGTGCTGCTGGCGTTCGGCGGCGGCCCGCTCCCCGTTGGCCCGCTTCGCTCCTACACGTCGAGGACGACGACGGACCCCGCCGAGCTGGGGCGGGAGGTCGAGCGCGTCCGCAGCCGCGGCTGGGCGCAGGGACTCGGGGAGCGCGAGGAGGGCCTGAATGCGCTCGCCGCGCCGGTCTTCGGCGCCGGCGGGGAGCTCGAGGCCGTCCTCGGCCTGCAGGGACCGGCCGCCCGCTTCGGCGCGGTCGCGATGCGCGCGGCCCGCGAGCCACTGCTTGCGGCCGGGCGGGAGCTGTCCGCGGCGCTGGGCTCGAAGCCGGCGTAGCGGTCAGCCCGGCAGCCAGACGAGGCACGGCGCGCGCTGTTCGATCGCTCGGGCTGCCCGCCGGTAACGCCCTCGCCGGAGGCGGCGCCGGTCGGCGCCGAACACGAGCAGGCCGGGAGCCTGCTCCGCCACGACCTCCAGGAGGGCGTCGAGCGGGTGCGGGCTCCGCACTCGCAGCCGCTCGACCCGCACCCCGAGCTGGCTCGCGAGCGCGGCCGGGGCGCGCAGCGACTCCTCCACGTCCGGGGGCGACGGCGTGTCCCAGCCGACGAGCGTCACCGGCGAGAACTGGCGTGCGACGACGTTCACGAGCACCAGCGGCTGCCCGTTCTCGACAGCCGCGTCCACGGCGACCCTGGCAGCCTCGTCGACGACCGGGACGTCGAGCGTCGCGAGCACGACCGGACGAGCGGCGCCGACGCTGCCTCCGGCCACGAGCGTGCTCGTCCGGGCGGGCGCGCGCACTGCTACTCCGGCCGGAGCGTCCAGCGAGGGGTCGACCCGCGCACGCGCTCCGAGGCCCGCTGCCGCAGCAGCGGGACGACGAGCAGCGCGAAGCCCATGACCAGCACGAAGAGCAGGAAGGCGAAGCGGACGTCGACCAGGACCGCGAGCGGGATCAGCACCGCGGAGAGCGCGAGCGGCGGCCCGAGCACGAGCAGGCGGTAGCTGCGCACGGGGCGGAGCAGGGCGGCGTACTCGTCGGGCGGGATCTGCGCCGTGTCCCAGGTGCGCCCGCACGCCTCGCAGGTCCAGCGCTCGCCGTAGGGGACCTCGCGCGCGGCGCCGCACTCGCAGCGGATCGAGATCGGCGGCCCTCTCACCGGCGCGATTCTACGCCCGCCGCTCCCCCGCCGGGCCATTGCCGGGTGGGCAATGGTGTCGCAGGGCGTTGAATCCGGCCGACCGCCCTGTTAGAAACGCCCGTCAGCCCGCATCCGGAGTGAGGAGGATCGATGACCGAGGCAGTCGGAGCCGCAGTCGCAGAGGTCGAGGAGCGGCATCTGCTCAAGACGCTGCGCTGGTACGACGGGTTCGTGATCGCCCTCGCGAACCCGGGCTTCCTGCTCGGCTCGCTGGGCTATTCGGTCGGCGACCTCGGCGGTTGGGGCGCCGCGCTGCTGTGGGGCATCTCGGCGCTCGTGGCCGTCTTCATCAACACCATCTACTCCGAGTTGGCCGCGATGTTCCCGGAGAAGTCCGGCGGGCTCGCCCTGTATGCGCACGAGGCCTGGCGCAAGTACACGACGCTCGTCGGCCCGGTGGCCACGTTCGGGTACTGGATCGCGTGGTCGGTCGTCCTGGCCTTCCTCGGTCTCTTCATCGGGCAGATCGTCCAGGGAGCATGGTTCCCGGGCGAGCCGATCGGCAGCCCGCTCGGTGACGGCTACTTCTCGACGGGCGGCGCCGAGATCGGCCTGCCCCAGCTGATCGGCATCGGGCTGATCTTGTGCGTGTGGCTGTTCAACATCTTCGGCGCCCGCATCAGCGTGACGTTCAACTACGTCGCCGGCGCGCTCCTGATGGTGCCCCTGTTCGTGATGATCGTTCTTCCGTTCCTCAACGGCAGCTTCGACAGCGACCAGCTCACGTACAACCTGAACGACCCCGGGCTGGCGTGGGGCGGCGTGCAGCTCGCCCTCGTGTGGCTGTGGATCATGTGCTGGTCGGCCTGGGGTGTCGACGTCTGCGCGACGTTCGCGCCCGAATACAAGGACACGGTCGGCGACACGAGACTCGCCCTCCGCTCAGCGGCGCTGTTCTCGCTCTTCGTCTACATCCTGTTGCCGATCGGCTTCGTCGGAGGCGGGACGGCGGAGTCCGTGGCCGCATACGACTACGTCGGGGCGATGAACAACATCCTCGACTCCACCGGGCTGACCGACTTCCTCGTCGTCTGCCTGTGCATCAGCTTCGTGATCGGCATGAACACGGCGACCGCGGACGGCGGGCGGGCGCTCTTCGGCATCTCGAAAGCGGGCATGACGATCAAGCAGCTCGCGGTGCTCAACCGCTGGCACGTACCAGGGCACGGGATGACGCTGGACATGATCGTCAACATCCTGTTCCTGCTCTTCGTCGGGAACATCTTCGGCATCCTCGCGGCGAGCAATCTCGGCTACGTGCTCGCGCACATGTTCGCCATCTCGGGATTCGTACTGCTCCGCCGGGATCGGCCCGACTGGCCGCGACCGATCAGGCTGGGTGCGATCTGGGTGCCGATCGCGGTCGTCCTCTCTCTCTGGTGCCTTGTTCTCACGGTGGTCGGCTTCGGCTGGATGCACCAGGCGGCCGGCGGCTACGGCGGCACCAAGGAGCAGCTGATCGGGATCGCTGTCCTGGCGATCGGACTGCTCCTCTTCCTGTACCGCCGGATCGTCCAGGACAAGGAAGCGCCGCACTGGCGCGAGGAGACGCCGACCATGCCGGACGCGGCCGAGGCGGCCCTGCTCGCCGAGGAGATGCGCCCCGCGACCTAGCGGCCGGTCAGGTCCAGGGATACGGGCTCGCGGAGGCGGGATGCACGGCCGCCTCCGCGAACCGCTCCAGGCGGAAGGGCTCGAGCACCGGCTCTGTCTGGCCGAGGAGCTCGGCGGCCGCCAGCTTGCCAAGCGCGAGCAGCTTGAAGCCGTGGTTTGAGTCGAGCACGGCGTAGACGTTCTCGCGGACGTACCCGACGACCGGGTACGCGTCCGGCGTGAACACCGTCGGCGCGGCGAAGGAGGTGCTCGACCAGCCGCCCGACGTTCGAAAGCGTCCGAGCGCCCAGGCGAGCGAGGCCTCGATCGCCTCGTCGAAGGCGGGCGTGGTTGCGCCGAGCTCGGGGTGCGAGGGGCCGTAGGGGTCGAGCTCGCAGTCCGGGTCGAGCGCGACGGGCAGCCCGCCGGCGGCGACGCCGCCGCCGAGGCCGGGGCGGAAGTAGATGCCCCAGTGGTCCGGGAGGTGGTGGGACACGGGCACGTCCGCGTCCAGGTGCACCACCGGCGCGGTCGGCTCGAGCGCCCCGGCGACGTGCCGGTACTCGCCCTCCCGAACCTGCCAGTAGCGGAACGCCGGCGTGGGGCCGTCGCTCCCCTCCAGCTCGGCGGGCAGGTCGAGCAGCCGCCAGAGGTCGCGCGCCCACGGCCCTGGCGCGAGCACGGCGGCATCGCACGCGATCTGCCCGGCCGACGTCTCCACAGCGCGCACGGCGCCGCCCGCTTCGAGCTCGAAGCCCGTCACCTCGACGCCCTCGGCCAGCTGCACGCCGCCGGCTCGCGCGAGTCCCGCGAGCGCGGCGACCGTCGTCCCGGCGTCGGCCCAGCCGCTGCGGTGCTCGTGCAGGGCCGCGGCCGAGCCGTGGGCTCGCCAGTCGGGAAACAGGCGCCGTAGATGATCGCGGACGGGCGCCACGCCCTCGACGAGCGTCGACGCGTAGCCGGCCTCGGCGTGCGCGGCGGCGATCTGCCCGAGCTCGTCGGCCTGCGCCTCCGGCACCACGGCGACGTACCCCACCTGCCGGAAGCCGAACAGCTGCGGATCGAGCTCGAACAGCTCGACCGAGCGGCGGACGAGCTCGTGCATCGCCGGCGCGGCGTAGAAGTTGCGCACGATCCCGCCCGAGATCCCGCTCGCGCCGGCGCCGACACGGGACTTGTCCAGCACGAGCACCTGTTCGCCCGAGCCGAGCCGGTCGGCGAGGTGCGCCGCGGTCGAGAGGCCGTGGACCCCGGCCCCGACGACGACGAAGCGGACGGCGGCGGGAACGTCGGCGCTGGTGCTCATCGCGGTGCGACCGTCTCGCGCACGAGCTCAAGTATCCCGACGCCGGCTGCCGCGTGCCGTCGGGCCGGCACCCGCCCGGGGCCCGTGCAGCAGGGGGCCGCGCCCTCGGGTTGGCCTTGTAACTGATCGTCACGAGGGGCTCGAGCGACCGAAGCCGCCGCGGCTCCGCCGACCACGGGCCGCCGGATCACGTCGTTGTCGTCGACCGATCGTGGACAGCGCACTCGGCCGCGGCCAGCGGGCGAACCGCGAGTCTCCTTGTGACTGATCGTCACAAGGAGAAGATCGGCACACAGTCGGCACGATCGCGTGCCTCCCCGGTGAGGGATTCGGGTCGAGACTGTGGGCATGGTTGCCACGTCGCCGAGGCTCCACCCGCGCCTCGTGTCGCTCGTGTTCGCGCTGGACGACCCGCGAGAGCCGATGGCCGAGACCTGGCGGGCGGTCTCCCGGCGTGCGGAGGAGCTCGGCCTGCCGCGGCCCGGCTACGACACGGTGCGACGGCTGGCTCGCGTCCACCGGCGGCGCCGCGCCGAGATCGAGCGACTGCTGGCGCCGGTTCGGGGCGACCTTCTCAGTGGGCATCTCTCCGCCTGGGACCTCGACCGTGTGCTGCAGGCGGCGGAGGTCGCACGGGAGGAGCGGGCGGCTCGGCGGCGAGAGGGTGGCGCCTTGTGACGATCAGTTACCAGGCTCGACTCTGCGGCCGGCGGCCGACGGAAGCCTGAGCCCCACGCTTGCCGTTCACCGAACGCCGCCGACCGCGCCCGTCGCGTAGGAGATGCCTTGTGACGATCAGTTACGAGGCGGCCCGGCGCGCGCTGCGTCCATCGCCGGCGGTCAGTGGCCGGCGGGGCGCTCCCAGCCCTCGAGCACCGTAGGCTGCCAGTCGGTGCCGACGGTCGGCGAGCCCTCCACCCAGGGGCCGAGCTCGGGCTGGGGGAACTTGGTGTGGATCTCCTTCAGCTGGATCCCGTAGGAGTTGCCCGACTGGAGGTGCTTGACGAGCACCTTGCGGGCGAGCTCGTTCTCCCGTCCCGCGGGGATCGGGAAGTAGATCTTCAGGAACGAGTTCGAGTAGCGGTCGAAGACGGCCGGGACGCCGTCCTCCTCGAGCAGCTCGACGTCCTCGAGCCAGTTGATGTCCTCGCCGGGCGTCGCCGCCTCCAGGTCGACGTCCCCGACGAGCGACGCGTCCTCCTGGTAGGGGAAGCGGTGGCCCGCCAGGAACTCGGCGTCGATCGACTTGATCTTCTCCGGCTCGGCGTAGGCGAGCTCGTGCCCGTGCGGCTGCTCTCCCGGGGCGGTCACGACTCGACCGCGCGCAGCTCGCCGACCTGGGCGGCGGTCTGGTTCGCCGCCAGGTCGTCCTCGGCCTTGATCGCGAGCAGGCGCTTCACCTCTCCGAGGATCTCGTGCTCGGTCTGCCCGACCGTGTACGTGGTGCCGGCGAGTGGCACGCGCGCCATCGCCGAGGCCTCGACGGTCAGCGCGGCCAGGTCCTCGGGCTCGAGGGAGTGCACGTTGGTCTTCCCGCACGCGCGGGCGAGCATCTGCAGCTCCATCGTCATCGTGGTCAGGAAGTTGTAGACGCGCAGCGAGGCGTCCTCGACGACGAGGCGCTTGCGCAGCTCGGGATCCTGCGTCGTGATCCCGACCGGACAGCGGCCGGTGTGGCAGTGGTAGCACTGCCCGGCCGGGACGCCGACCGTGCCCTCGTAGTCGGTCACGCCCGGGATCTCCTTGTTGCAGTTGAGCGCCATCAGCGCCGAGTGCCCGATCGCGACCGCCTTCGCGCCGAGCGCCAGGCACTTGGCGACGTCGGCGCCGTTGCGGATCCCGCCCGCGACGACGAGGTCGATCTCGTCCGCGAGCCCGACGTCCTCGAGGGCGCGCCTGGCCTCCGGGATCGCCGCCATCAGCGGGATGCCGGTCTCCTCCGTCGCGACGTGCGGGCCCGCGCCCGTGCCGCCCTCGGCGCCGTCCAGATAGATCACGTCCGGGCCGCACTTGGCCGCCATGCGCACGTCGTCGTAGACGCGTGAGGCGCCGAGCTTGAGCTGGATCGGTACCTGGTAGTCGGTCGCCTCGCGGATCTCCTGCACCTTCAGCGAGAGGTCGTCCGGGCCGAGCCAGTCCGGGTGCCGCGCGGGCGAGCGCTGGTCGATCCCGGCCGGCAGCGAGCGCATCTCCGCCACCTGCTCGGTCACCTTCTGGCCCATCAGGTGGCCGCCGAGGCCGACCTTGCAGCCCTGGCCGATGAAGAACTCGACTCCGTCGGCGAGCATCAGGTGGTGCGGGTTGAACCCGTACCGGCTCTGGATCACCTGGTAGTACCACTTCGTCGAGTAGTCGCGCTCGGGCGGGATCATCCCGCCCTCGCCGGAGCAGGTCGCCGTGCCGGCCATCGAAGCGCCCTTCGCGAGCGCCATCTTCGCCTCCAGCGAGAGCGCGCCGAACGACATGCCGGTGATGTAGATGGGGATGTCGAGCTCGAGCGGCTTCTTCGCGAAGCGCGCGCCCAGCACCGTCTTGGTGACGCACTTCTCGCGGTAGCCCTCGATCACGAAGCGCGTCAGCGTGCCGGGCAGGAAGACGAGCTCGTCCCAGTGCGGCATCGGCTTGAAGACCGAGAAGCCGCGCATCCGGTAGCGGCCCAGCTCGGCCTTCATGTGGATGTCGTTGATGACCTCCGGCGTGAAGATCCGGCTGCGCCCGAGGACGGTCGTGTTCGTGGGAGCGGTCTCGTCCGCCATCAGATCACCAGCTTCCTCTCCGCCGGCTCGAGCGAGTCGTAGTTGTAGAGCTGCTTGCCGCAGACGAACTTCTGCAGCGCGGGCGGCGAGCCCAAACCGTAGATCCGGAACTTCCGCGCAAGAAACTCACGATCGGCCTCGGTGAGCTCGCCTGGCACGCAGTCGATTCCGAGCGACTTGACGGTGCCGCCGACGTAGATCGTCCCGTCGTACATCGAGTCGCCCAGGCCGGCGCCGACGTCGCCGAGGATGATCTGGCGGCCGCGCTGCATCATGAAGCCGTTCATCGAGCCGGCGTCGCCGCAGACGATGATCGTGCCGCCCTTCTGGTCGATCCCGGTGCGGGCGCCGACGCGGCCGCGGATCACGAGGTCGCCGCCGCGCAGCGCGGCGCCGGTCAGCGAGCCGGCGTTGCCGTCCACGACGACGACGCCGCTCATCATGTTCTCGCAGGCCGACCAGCCGACCCGGCCGGTGACGTGGATCTCGGGGCCGTCGATCAGACCGCACCCGAAATAGCCGAGGCTGCCCTCGAAGCGGATCTTGCAGCGCGTCAGGATGCCGACGCCGAGCGAGTGCCGCGAGGCCGGGTTCTGGACGACGACCTCGCGGACTCCCTCCTCGTAGAGGAGCCGGCGCAGCTCGAGGTTGATCGTCCGCGTCGTCAGCTCGGCGGCGTCGAAGGTCGCGACGCCGTCCTCGACCCTCGCGATCCGCGGCGCCTCGGCGAACGGCTCGGCGAGGCCGCGCGCGTCGTACGCGATCTGCCGTTCCCCTACCGCTGCCATTCACTCACTCCTCGGAAAGGTCGGTTGCGAGATCGGAACGGGTCGCGGCCGGAGCCGGGGAACCATGGGTTCCCCCATGCTGCTACCGCTGCCACACCAGCACCTCGCGCTCGAACGGGTCGTACGTGTCGATCTCGTGACCGACGAGCTGACGGATCGCGATCTCCTCCGAGGCGAGCGCGACCAGCTCGTCCGACTCGTAGAGCACGAGCGGCTTGGCCGCGAGCTCGTCCTTGGCGACGCCGAGCTCGTCCCTGGTGACGGCGATGTACGTGAAGACGCCATCGAGCTCGTCGAGCGAGGAGTTCATCGCCTCCCTGAGCGAGGCGCCCTTCGTCATCTCCTCGGCCAGGTAGACGGCGATGATCTCCGAGTCGCACTCGGACATGAACCGCCGCCCGGCGCGCTCGAGCCGCCGCCGCCACATGAAGTAGTTCGTCAGCTGGCCGTTGTGCACGACCGCGACGTCCGAGTAGGGATAGGCCCAGTACGGGTGCGCGCCGGCGATGTCGACCTCGGACTCGGTCGCCATCCGCACGTGGCCGATGCCGTGCGTGCCCGTGAACTCGCTGAGGCCGTACTGGTCGTGGACCGAGTCGGCGTCGCCGAGGTCCTTGACGATCTCGAGCGAGCGGCCGAGCGAGAGCACCTCCGCCTCGGGGATGTTCTCGACCAGGTCCGCGAGCAGCTTCAGGTCGCCGTCGTAGTCGAACGTGACGCGGAACGCGTAGGGCGTCTCCTCCTCCACCTCGTGGATGCGGGCGCCGAGCCCGGCGAGCCGCGCCTCGACCTCGACCCGGTGGCGCCGCAGCCGTTCCTCGAACTCGAAGTCGCGCGGGGTGTTCGCGTCCGCGAGCTTGTAGCGCATCACGAGCCCGCCGTTCTCGGGCGTACCGTAGAGCGCGTAGCCGGTCGAGTCCGGGCCGCGGTGCTTCATCGACTGGAGCATCCGCGTCATCTCGTCCCCGATCGGGTGCGCCGCGCCGTCGCGGTAGATGATCCCGGCGATTCCACACATGCGAGGAGTCCTTTCGCCGTCCGCGTCAGGGAAGCACGTCGAGGTACTCGTTCACGTCCCAGTCGCTCACCTGGGCGCAGTGGCGTTCCCACTCGTCGCGCTTGTAATGCATGAAGACACGGTACATGTCTCCGGGGAGCGCCTTCTTCACCACCTCGTCGGCCTCGAGCGCGTCGAGCGCGTCGCCGAAGGTCATCGGGATCTTCTGTACGTCCTTCCCCGCCTCCATCGCCTCGTAGATGTTCCGCTCCTCAGGCTCGCCGGGGTCGAGCTCGCGCTCGATCCCGTCCCGCATGGCCGCGATCAGGGCCGCCATCGAGAGGTACGGGTTGACGGCCGAGTCGACCGAGCGGTACTCGAAGCGGCCGGGCGCGGACACCCGCAGCGCGGTCGTGCGGTTCTGGTAGCCCCAGTCGGCGAACACCGGCGCCCAGAAGCCGGTGTCCCAGAGGCGGCGGTACGAGTTGACGGTGGAGGCGGTGACGGCAGTCAGCGCCCCGAGGTGCTCCATGATCCCGCCGATCGCGTGCAGGCCCATCTTGCCGGGCTTCTGCGGGTCGTCGGTGTCCGGCAGGAAGACGTTCTCGTCGCCGCGCCAGAGTGAGATGTTGTGGTGGCAGCCGTTCGCCGAGACGCCCATGAACGGCTTCGGCATGAAGCACGGGAACGCGCCGAGCTCGCGACCCACCTGCTTGCAGACCTGGCGGAACGTGGAGAGGTTGTCCGCCGTCTGCTCGGCCCGGTCGAAGCCGAAGTTGAGCTCGATCTGCCCCGGCGCGTCCTCGTGGTCGCCCTGGATCATGTCGAGCCCGAGCCGCTGGCCGTACTCGATCACCTTGTGGATGATCGGCTGCAGCTCGGAGAACTGGTCGATGTGGTAGCAGTACGGCTTGGTCTTGCCCTCCACCGAGGGCGTGCCGTCCTCGTTCAGCTTCAGCCACATCATCTCCGGCTCGGTGCCCGCGCGGAGATGGAGGCCAGTCTCCGTCTCGAACTCGGCCTGGATCCGCTTCAGGTTCCCGCGGCAGTCGGAGGTGAGGAACGCGCCCGGCTCCTCCCGCTCCTCGCGGTTGCGAAAACAGGTGCACCAGACGCGGGCCACGCGCGAGTCCCACGGGAGCTGCATGAACGTCTCCGGCTCGGGCAGCCCGACCAGCTCGGCGGCCTCCGGCCCGTAGCCGATGTAGTTACCGTGCCGGTCGACGAAGAGGTTCGCCGTCGCCCCGTACACCAGCTGGAAGCCCTTCTCGGCGACCGTCTCCCAGTGCTGGGCCGGAACGCCCTTGCCCATGATCCGGCCGGTCACCGAGGCGAACTGGTAGTAGACGTAGGTGATCCCCTCGGCGTCGATGCGTCGGCGGACCTCCTTCACGAGCTCGTCTCGACCCTCCGCGCGCACGAACCCCTCGAGGTCAGTCGCCACTCGTCGCCTCCTTCGTCGTCGGCCGGCGGCGCGGGCCCGGAGGCGCCGTCGCCGCGGGGATGTCACCGGGGAGCCACGTATCTACGGGGGCGGCACGCGGCTGTCAAGCGGGGTCGGTTGCGGGGAGCCGCAGTAGGCTGTCCCCGTGGCGGGCGAGCGGAGCGAGGTGATGACGGCCGCGCAGAAGGCGGCGCTGGAGGCCGAGCTCACGGAGCTGGAGGGGCCGCGCCGGGCGGCCGCCGTGCAGGCGATCAAGACCGCCCGCGAGTACGGCGACCTGTCGGAGAACTTCGAGTACCACGCGGCAAAGAACGAGCAGGGCCTGCTGGAGGCGCGCATCCGGGCCTTGCGCGAGCGGCTCCATGCCGCCGTCGTGGTCGAGCACGACACCGACGAGCACGTCGGGGTGGGCTCGCTCGTCGAGGTGGCCGACGAGCGCGGCGAGACGATGGAGGTCGAGATCTCCGCCGTCGGCGGCGTCTCGCCCGAGTCGCCGCTCGGCCGGGCCTTGCTCGGGGCCGGCGTGGGCGACGTGGTCGACGTCGAGGCGCCGCGCGGCTCCTGGAAGGCGCGCGTCGTCGGCATCCGGCGCGCCTAGCGGCGCGGCCGGGCGCCCTAGCCGAGCGGCGAGCCCGTGCGCGCCAGCCAGACCAGCATCGAGGTCAGCGTGGCGGGCGGGGCAAGCGCGACGAGGAGTGCGAGTGAGGTCGACATGTGGCGGAGACTAGGGAGCGCTCCGCAACGTTTCATCGGCCGCGCTGCGGATCCTGCATCGTCCTGCAGGACGACGCCCCCAGATGCTCGACCGGAAGATCCCCGGCATTTTCCGGTCGAGCATCTAGACTCGCCGGCCGGATGACCGCCGCCCCGACGTCGATCCACGAGCGCCTGCCGGCGCTCGCGCGGCGCGAGGAGGCGCGCTTCGCCGAGACCCACCCGCGCTCGCAGGCGCTCGCCGGGCGGGCGCGCGAGCACCTGCTCGGCGGCGTGCCGATGCTCTGGATGGCGAAGTGGCCGGGCGGGTTCCCGCTCTTCGTCGCCGAGGCGCGGGGCGGGCGCTTCGTCGACGTCGACGGGCACGAGTACGTCGACCTCTGCCTCGGCGACACGGGCTCGATGACCGGGCACGCGCCGGCACCGACCCTGCGCGCGCTCGAGCGCCAGGCCGACCGCGGGCTGACGCTGATGCTGCCGAGTGAGGACGCGCTCTGGGTGGGAGAGGAGCTGGCCCGCCGCTTCGGGCTGCCGGCCTGGCAGTTCGCGCTGACCGCGACCGACGCAAACCGGTTCTCGATCAGGCTCGCGCGGCACGTCACCGGACGGCCAAAGGTGCTCGTCTTCAACTGGTGCTACCACGGCACCGTCGACGAGACGTTCGCGACGCTCGCAGGTGGCTCCGTCGTCGCGCGGCGCGGCAACCTCGGCCCGCCGGTCGACCCGGCGCTCACGACCCGGGTGGTCGAGTTCAACGACGTCGACGCGCTCGAGCGTGAGCTGGCCCGGGGCGACGTCGCCTGCGTGCTCGCCGAGCCGGCGCTCACGAACGTGGGCATCGTCCACCCGGAGCCGGGCTTCCACGACGCGCTGCGCGACCTGACCCGCCGGCACGGGACGCTGCTCGTGATCGACGAGACGCACACGATCTGCGCCGGCCCCGGCGGCTACACCGCCGCCCACGGCCTCTCACCGGACATGCTGACGATCGGCAAGCCGATCGGCGGCGGTATTCCGGCCGCCGCATACGGCTTCACGGCCGAGTTGGCGGCGCGCGTCGCCGCCTCGGTCGAGCTCGAGGACGTGGACGTCGGCGGCGTCGGCGGCACGCTGGCCGGGAACGCGCTGTCGCTCGCGGCGGTGCGGGCGACGCTCGCCGACGTGCTCACCGACGAGGCGTTCGCCAGGATGATCGCGCTCGCCGAGCGCTACACGGCCGGGGTCGAGGGTGCGATCGAGGAGGCCGGCCTGCCCTGGCACGTGACGCGGCTCGGCTGTCGCGCCGAGTACCTGTTCGGGCCCGACCGGCCGCGCAACGGCACCGAGGCGCACGCTGCGGGCGACTTCGCGCTCGAGCGGTACATGCATCTCTTCGCGCTCAACCGCGGCATCCTGCTGACGCCGTTCCACAACATGGCGCTGATGTCGCCGGCGACCACCGAGCACGACGTCGACCGCCACACCGAGGTCTTCCGGCAGGCAGCCTTCGAGCTGGCTGCTTAGGCGCAAGGCCGGGCTCCGCACACCTGCGGAGCTCGGCCGCGCGAACATCTCTTCAGGCGTCGGCTGACGCCGCAGCAGAACCGAGGTTCGGGCAACGACGGTGATCGGCCTGGGGCGAGATAGATCTCGCCCTACGATGCGGCGCGGCCGCTGCCGATGAAGGCCGTGTGCAGGCTCGTGCCGCCGCCTGGCTGACGGCCCTCGCCGCCGCGGGCGCCGTCGCCGCGCTCGCCGCCTCCCGCGGCGGCTACTACCCCGAGGACTGGGGCCTGCCGCTGCTCGCCGCCGCTCTCGCCGCGCTTGCGCTGCTCGCCGTCACGCCGCTCGTCGAGCTCGGCCGACGGGGGCTGCTCGTCGCCGGCTGCCTCGGTGCGCTGGCCGTCTGGGCGGGCGTCTCG
>DASTPC010000206.1:0-3679 GCA_035720085.1 Gaiellaceae bacterium | reverse complement strand
GACCTGGTCGAGGATGAAACGGAGCTCCTCCGCGGGCAGCGTCTCGCGCACCTGGGCGAGCTTGAGCGCGATCAGGAAGAACAGCGACACCTGCGCGGTGAAGGTCTTCGAGGCGGCGACGCCCATCTCCAGGCCCGCGCGCGTGTAGAGCACCGAGTCGACCTCGCGCGTGATCTGCGCCCCCATCATGTTCGTGACGGCGAGCGTGTGCGCGCCCATCTCCTTCGCCAGGCGCATCGCCGCGATCGTGTCGGCCGTCTCGCCCGACTGGGAGATGCCGATCACGAGCGTGTCCGGGTCGAGCACCGGGTTGCGGTAGCGCCACTCGCTCGCGACGTCGTGCTCGACCGGCACGCGCGCCCACTCCTCGATCGCATAGCGGGCGACGACGCCCGCGTGGTAGGCGGTGCCGCAGGCCAGGATCACGATCCGGCGCAGGTTCCGCAGCTCCTCGTCCGGCATGCCGATGCCCTCGAGCTCGAGGCGGCCGTGGCGCACGCGGTCGCCGATCGTCTCGGCGACGGCGTCCGGCTGCTCGTAGATCTCCTTGAGCATGAAGGTCTCGAAGCCGGCCTTCTCGGCCCCCTCGTCGTCCCAGTCGAGCACGTGCTGGACGCGCTCGACCGTCTCCCCGTCCGCCCGGCAGAACGTGACGCCCGCGGGCGTGACGGCGACGATGTCGCCGTCCTCCGGGAAGTGCACGGTCCGGGTCTCCCGGAGGAAGGCGGCGGCGTTCGAGGCGAGGAACGTCTCGCCGTCGCCGATGCCGACGACGAGCGGGCACTGCAGCCGCGCGCCGACGAGCAGGCCGGGGTGGTCGCGGTGGATGACGACGAACGCGAAGTGCCCCTCGAGGTCGGCGTACGTGCGGCGGACGGCCTCGAAGAGGTCGCCGTCGTAGTGCTCCTCGATCAGGTGCGTGACCGTCTCCGCGTCGGTCTCGGTCGAGAACGTATGGCCGGCCGCGGCGAGGCGCCCCTTCAGCTCGCGGTAGTTCTCGACGATCCCGTTCAGCACGACCGAGACCGTCTCCGGCCGCTCGGCCGCGAGCGGGTGCGCGTTCTGGAGCGTCACCCCGCCGTGCGTCGCCCAGCGGGTGTGGCCCAGGCCGGTGGTGGCCGCGGACTGGCCGTCGCCGGCCTGCCGCTTCAGGTTCTGGAGGTTGCCGACCGCCCGGATGTACCGGAGCCCGTCAGCCTCGAGCAGCGCGATCCCGGCCGAGTCGTAGCCGCGGTACTCGAGCCGCTCGAGCCCGCCGAGCAGCAGCGGCTTGCACTCCCGCGAACCCACGTAGCCGATGATCCCGCACACGCCTCCGCTCCTCCTCGCCTGGCTCCGCCGACCCCGGCGAAGGCACTGTCAGATTGAACGCATGTAGACGGGTGCCGTCTACGGGGACTCGTCCCGGACGAGACGAGCGATGCTAGCACAGAGGCGTTTCGCCTCCTGGGCCGTTTTGGCCTCGGCCAGGACGCGGACGACCGGCTCGGTCCCGGACGGCCGCACGAGCACGCGGCCGCGGCCCGCAAGCTCCTCGTTGAGCCGCGCGGCCTCCTCCGCAACGGCCGGCGGCACCTCGCGTCGCGCGACCCGGACGTTCTCCTGCGCCTGGGCGAACCGGGGCATCACGGCCACCGCCTCGGCGAGCGTGCGGCCGCCGAGGCAGGCGCAGAGGAGCAGGGCGGCCGCCAGGCCGTCGCCGGTGACGTGCCCGTCGAGGTAGACGACATGACCTGACTGCTCGCCGCCGAGCACGCCCCCCTCCCGCCGCAGCGCCTCGAGCACGTACCGGTCGCCGACGTCGGTGGTGACCACGCGGATGCCGTGCTCGTCCATCAGGCGGTGGAAGCCGAGGTTGGTCATCGAGGTGACCGCGACCAGCTCGACCCCGAGGTGGAGCGCCAGCACGGCGACGATCTGGTCGCCGTCGACCGGCGTGCCCGCGGCGTCCACCGCCAGCATCCGGTCGCCGTCCCCGTCGAACGCGATCCCGAGGTCGTACGAGCCGCGCGCGACGACCGCGCGCAGGAGCGAGAGGTCGGTGGCGCCGCAGCCGGCGTTGATGTTCGTCCCGTCGGGGTCGTTCGCGACTGCCGTCACCTCGGCGCCGAGCCGCTCGAACGCCGCCGGCGCAACCCCCGCATACGCGCCGTTGGCGCAGTCGACGGCAAGTCGCAGGCCGGTGAGGTCGGAGCCGAAGTGCTCCAGCACGTGCTCCAGGTAGCTGTCGAGCGCCGTCTCGGCGTGCTCGACCGACCCGGCACCGGTGCCGCGCGCGTCGAGCAGCCCTTCGATCGCGACCTCCTCGGCGTCCGAGAGCTTGTGCCCCTCGCGGTCGAAGAGCTTGACGCCGTTGTACTCCGGCGGGTTGTGCGACGCGGAGACGACCGCGCCCAGGTCCTGGGCGAGCAGCGCGACCGCAGGCGTCGGCAGGACGCCGCCGAGCACCGCCGTGCCGCCGGCGTCGACGATTCCTCGCGTGAGCGCTGCCTCCAGCGCCGGCCCGCTCGCCCGGGTGTCGCGGCCGACGAAAACACGTCCCCGGCCGGACCACAGCGTGGCGGCCTTCCCGACCCGCTCGACGAGCTCCTCGGTCAGGTCGGTCCCGACCACGCCGCGCACGCCGTCGGTGCCGAAGTAGCGGCGGTCGGGTCGCATCGGTTGTGCGAGGTGCTTTGCCGGAGGCAAAGTGCCCGCCTACCTCACCGCTTGCTGAACTGGGGTGCCTTCCTGGCCTTGTGCAGGCCGGCCTTCTTGCGCTCGACCTGCCGCGCGTCGCGGGTGAGGAAGCCCTCCCGCTTGAGCGGCACCCGCAGCTCGGGATCGGCCTCGACCAGCGCACGGGCGATGCCGTGCCGGACGGCTCCCGCCTGGCCGCTGATCCCGCCGCCGTGGACGCGCACGCGCAGGTCGTAGGTGCCCTCGGCGCCCGCGACCTTGAGCGGCGCGAGCGCGGCGACGCGGTGGGCGGCCCGCGGGAAGTAGTCCTCGAGCGCGCGCCCGTTGATCCACGTCTGGCCGTCGCCGGGGCGCAGGATCACGCGGGCGACGGAGGTCTTGCGCTTGCCGGTGCCGAGGTACTGGGCGATCTCTGCCATCAAAGCTCCATGTTCTGGGGCGACTGCGCGGCGTGCGGATGCTCGGGGCCTGCGTAGACCTTCAGCTTCCGGAGCTGCGCCGCGGCGAGCTTGTTGCGCGGGAGCATCCCCTTGACCGCCTTGCGGATCACCTCGGTCGGACGCCGCTCGAGTTGCTCGCGCAGCGTGCGGGACTTGAGACCGCCGGGGTAGCCGGAGTGTCGGTACACGAGCTTCTGGTCGAGCTTCTGGCCGGTCACCCGGATCTTCTCGGCGTTGACGACGATCACGAAGTCGCCCGTGTCGACGTGCGGCGTGTACTGCGGCTTGGTCTTCCCGCGCAGCGTGTCCGCGATCCGCGTCGCCAGACGCCCGAGCGTCTGCCCCTCGGCGTCGACGACGTACCAGTCGCGCTGGATCTCGCCCGGCTTGGCGGTGTAGGTCTTCATCTCGCAGAAAGAGGCGGTCGGGCGACCGCCGACGGCGGAGTGTAGCAGCCTTCGCCGCGTCAGCCGGAGACCGCGACGGCGACCCGGCCGGCACCTTCGAGCTGCGCACCCGCGACGACGGCGCAGCCGGCCGAACGAGCGAGCGGCCGCGGC
>DASTPC010000205.1:0-17525 GCA_035720085.1 Gaiellaceae bacterium | reverse complement strand
CGATGTCGGCCAGACGTCTCGGCGCCAAGCTCATCCCATGCCGCTGTACCTGCTCGAGCACCGCCACGAGCCGCGCGAATGCGGCGTCGTCTTTGCCGCGTTCAAGGGGCACGACAGCCCACTTCGCCACCGGGCAACACTCGCATCCTGCCGCTCGGGTGGGCACGCGATCTGGTGGACGGCAGACGCCGACACCGAGGCGGAGGCGCTCGTGCTGCTCCCTCGCTACGTCGCCGAACGCACGTCGGTCAGCCGCGTCGACGAGGTCGAGATCCCGTGACGCTCGTCCGGACGCCGTCGGCTGATCCCGTCCGCCATCGCGACCTCTTCTACGAGGAGTTCGGCGACGGCGTGCCGATCCTGCTGATCCACCCGGCCGGATCGACCGCCTCGACCTGGGGCTCCATGATCAGCGAGCTCGCCAGGATCGGACGCGTGATCGCCTACGATCGCCGCGGCAACGCCCGCAGCGGCGGTGACCCGGTGCGCTCGGTCGCCACACACACGGCGGACGCCGCGGCGCTGCTCGAGTACGTGGGGGCGCCGCCGGCCGTCGTCGCCGGGACGAGCGCCGGCGCGACGATCGCGATCGACCTCGCCGTGCGTCGACCCGACCTGGTACGGGCGGTGGTCGCGCACGAGGCCCCGTGGCGGTTCACGCGACGTCTGCCCAACCTCGGACAGCTCACGGCGATCGCGAGGATCGGCGCCTTCGCTATCCGCGGCCGCCCCGAGGACGCTGCCGAGGCGTTGCTCCGCTCCGCCTACTCGTACCGCGACGGCGGCAGCGCCTGGGACGCGTTCCCGGAGGAGTGGCGTCGCGCCGGTCGGGAAAGCGGGAGCGCAGCGGTGGCGGACTTCCTCAACTCGATCGGCGAGTACCCGTCCGCCGCCAGGCTCGCCACAGTCCGCGCCCCAGTGGCCTGCAGCTACGGCGCCCGCAGCCCCGAGAACATGGCCTACTTCGCCAAGACGCTGGCCGCCGCCATCCCCCGCGCCACCACGCATCGGATCGACGGCTCCGGACACGCAGCCCCGTTCGACGCGCCCGCCGCCTTCGGTGCGCTGATCGCCGCCGGCGTCAGCACCTGAGCCGCCGAGTCGCGGCGGCGGGGCCGTGGCCCGGCCGTGCGGTGCGATACCGTGTCCCCGTGAGCTGGCTCGACCGTTTCCGGCGCTGGGTGTGGCGCGTCGAGGAGAGCACGAACGAGCTCGAGTACGGCGTGCTCGACGAGGTGCACCGGGCTGAGGACGCGCTCGACTCGGCCACGCGCGGGCGCTTCTACGACGCGGCCGAGAAGGCCGACGAGCGGGCCGGCCAGCTGCTCGAGGACCTCCACCTCGACGGCGAGCCGGGCGTGCCCGACACGAACGGCGACCCGAGCTCGACCCGCTCCTAGCCGCGGACGAAGGTCGCGGCGTGGCCGCGCGCGTTGGCCGCGTCGAGCTCTCCGGCCGAGAGCGCCCCGATCCGCTCCAGCAACGCGAACTCGTCGCGCAGGTGCGTCCGCATCATCTCCGGGCCGTCCGTGGCGATCGTGAAGGCGACGCCGTGCTCGACGAAGGCGCGCACCGTCGCGCGCACCGCCTCCTCGTCCGCCAACGCCTTCGTGAGCAGGTTCGAGGTGGGGCAGAGCTCGAGCACCGTCCCCGCCTCGTGGAGCAGGCGCATCAGCTCGGGATCGCCGGCGGCGAGGATGCCGTGGCCGATCCGGTCCGGGCGCAGGTGCTCGACGACCTCGCCGATCTCCTCCCGTCCCGTCGCGCCCTCCTCGCCGACGTGGATGGTGACGCCGAGGCCCGCGCCGCGGGCGGTCTCGACCATCGGCACGAGCTGCGCATAGTCGTAGCGGGCGCCGCCGGGCCGGGGGCCGGCGATGTCGACGCCGACGATGCCGCGTGAGGACCAGCGAATCGCCTTCTCGACCACGATCTCGTTCAGGCGCCGTTCGAAGGTGCGGTCCATCATCAGGATCAGCCCCGCGCGCACCTGCGGGTACTCGAGCCGCGCGAGGTCGAGCCCCCGGATCGCGGCCAGGATGATGTGGTCGAGGTCGCGCTCCCCGCCGCGGTTGCGCTTCATCGGGTTGAACCGGAGCTCCAGCGTCGTGATCCCCTGCGAGCGGTAGGCGCCCCCGATCGCGCCGTGGACGGAGCGCTCGACGGCGATCGGCGAGGACTGGATCAGCTCCGTCCAGTGGTAGATCGCGTCGAGCGCGTCGAGGTTCTCGACCCCGCGCGGGTCGGAGACGGTGACGAGCGCGTCGAACTCCCAGTAGTCCTTCACCGGCAGGGCGATCCCCTGCTCGTGGGCGAGGCTCCAGAGGATGTCGGAGGCGACCGCGCCGCCGAGGTGCGTGTGCAGCTCGGCCAGCCCCGGGGATGCGGACGGCATGACGCGCGAGTCTACGGGAGGGGGGCCGGCGCTAGCCGAGCGCGTCGCGCACGAACGCCTGCAGCTCCGGGAGCAGGCGGGGGTCGATCGTGTGCGAAATCGGCGACTCGCGCCAGAGCACGTCCGCGCCGGCCTCCCGCAGCAGCGCGGCCGCCTCGCGCCCGAACTCGACCGGGATGACCGGGTCGAGCGAGCCGTGGGCGACCACGACCGGGTAGCCGGCGAGCCCGTCCAGGTCGAGCTCGAACCCCTCGACGCGCGGCACGAACCCGGAGAGCGCCACGATCGCCGCCGGCCGGGGCCGGCCGGCGGCGAGCCCGAGCGCCCAGCTCATCACCGCTCCCTGCGAGAAGCCGCCGAGCACGACCCGCTCGAGCGGAAACGGAAG
Source organism: Gaiellaceae bacterium (assembly GCA_035720085.1). Lineage (GTDB taxonomy): Bacteria > Actinomycetota > Thermoleophilia > Gaiellales > Gaiellaceae > Gaiella. The sequence goes on along the minus strand of DASTPC010000205.1, from coordinate 14,742 downwards.
CGAGTCGAGGAACGCCGCCGCCTGCCCGAAAGTGGGCTCGAAGGTGTCGGGGTCGGGCGTCGGGATCCCGCCTAGCCGGTACCAGTGCGCGCCGCCGGGCGGCAGCGAGAGCGGGCCGCGCGGGGTGACGCCGAGCAACCGGCGCTCCGGGTCGAGCGCGTCGAGGAGCGGGAAGAGGTCGTGCTCGTCGGCGCCGCGGCCGTGCAGCAGGACGAGCGCGCCGGACGGCTCGCCGGCAGCCTCGCGGACGAGCGCGCGGAGCGGTGCCGCCTCGACGCCTCCGGTCACGAAGTGCGCGCCCACGGCCGCGGGTCGGGCAGGGGCGTGAGCACGTGCTCGAGCTGGCCGCGCAGGTGCTCGAACGCGGGCGGCAGGGTCAGCGCCTCGCCGAGCTGCGCTGGATCCTCGTCGACCGCGAAGCCCGGCCCGAGCGTCGCAAGCTCGAACAGTACGCCGCTCGGCTCGCGGAAGTAGATCGAGCGGAACCAGAAGCGGTCGATGATGCCGCTCGGGTGCCGGCCGGCCTCCCCGACGGCGCGCAGCCAGGCCTCGTGGTCCTCGTCGTGCGAGGCCCAGGCGACGTGGTGCACCGTGCCCGCGCCGCCGATCCCGCGCTCGGCGGGCGGGGCGTCGTAGGCGTAGCGTCCACCGCGGAGCTCCCCGCGCGCCTCCCACGCCTCCCCGTCCGTCGGCTCGAACCCGAGCACGCGCTCGAGCAGGTCGCGGCTCGCCGCCGGGTCGGCCGCGAAGGCGCGCACGCCGTCGAACCCCTGCAGCGCGAGCTCGGCCGGGATCTCGGGGTGCTCGGCTACCAGAGGCGGATCGTCGGTGGCGACCACGGCCAGCTCGAGCCCGAGGCCCTCGGGATCCTCGAACGCCAGCCGGCCGTCCGTCCGGGAAAGCGCCGCTACGCCCTCCCCGCCCAGCCGCTGCTGCCAGAAGTCCAGCGCCTCCTCGGACGCGACGCGCCAGGTGACCGTGTGCACCATCCCGGCGCCCGCGCGGCCGCGGCGGGCCCCCGGGTACTCGAAGAAGGTGATGTCGCTGCCCGCGCCGCCCTCCTCGTCGGCGTAGAAGAGGTGGTACACGGTCGGGTCGTCCTGGTTCACCGTCTTCTTCACCAGGCGCAGGCCGAGCACGCGCGTGTAGAAGTCGACGTTCCGCGGCGCGTCGCCGGTGATGCAGGTGACGTGGTGGACTCCCTCCAAGCGCATCGATCCTCCTTCGGTCGGGCCTCGAGGAGAGGATCGCAGAAGCAGGCGGGGACGCGTACGGCCGGGGGTGCGCGCGGCGAGCAAGTACGCTGCCGCTGTGAAGATCGGCATCGTCGTGCCGTTCTCGTGGTCGTTCTGGGGGGCGGTCGTCGAGCACGCGGAGCTGCAGGCGGCCGCGCTGGAAGCGCTCGGCCACGAGGTCCGGCTGGTGCTCGGGAACGACCCGCCCGGCCAGTTCACGCGCGCGCTCCACCCCCGTGTCGGCAGGCACGGAGACCCGCCCGCGAACGTGATCCCGGTCGGACGGTCAGTGATCGTGCCCGCGAACGGGTCGCTGCCGAACATCGTCCTCAGTCCGCGCTCGTTCTTCCGGATCCGCCGGGTGCTCGAGCGCGAGCGCTTCGACGTGCTGCACCTGCACGAGCCGATGACGCCCGCGATCTGCGTCGCCTTCCTGTCGGTCGCGACGACGCCGATGGTGGCGACCCACCACGCCTCTGGCGAGCTCGGCTGGATGCGCTACGGGATGCCGGTCTGGGGGTTCCTGCAGAGCCGGCTCGACCACCGGATCGCGGTCTCCGAGCAGGCCAGGGAATCGGCCGCGCGCTGGTTCCCGGCCGAGTACGAGGTGCTCCCGAACGGCGTGCTGATCCCGGACGAGGCCGAGCCGGGCGGGCGGGACCACGCGATCGTCTTCGCCGGCCGCCACGAGCCACGCAAGGGGCTGCACGTGCTGCTGCGCGCGTGGCCGGAGATCCGGCGGCGGACGGGCGCCCGCCTGCGGGTCGCCGGCGCCGACCCGCTCGCCGTCCGGCTGCTCCTGACGCGCCTGCACGTGCCCGACGAGGGCATCGACGTCCTCGGCTTCCTCTCCCAGGACGACCTGACCCGCGAGCTCTCGCGCGCGAAGGCGCTGGTGGCGCCGTCGCTCGGCGGCGAGAGCTTCGGGATGGTGCTGACCAGGGCGTTCGCCTGCGCGACGCCGGTCGTCGCCTCCGACATCCCCGGCTACCGCGAGGTCGTGACCGCCGAGAGCGCGCTCTCCGTGACGCCCGGCGACCCCGGCGCCCTCGCGGACGGCGTCGCGGCGCTGCTCGCGGACGAGCAGCGCCGTGCGGCGATGGGCGCGGCCGCGAGGCGGCACGCGCTCGCCAACTATGCGTGGCCGGATATCGCGCGCCGGCTGGAGGCGATCTACGAGCGCGTATCAGGCGCGGTACGGGAGCGCGCCGCCGCGTGAGGCTGCTGGCGCTCTGGCGGAACCCGTGGGCGCGCGGCGTCGGCGTGCTCGCGATGCTCGTGGCCGCACTCGTCGCCATCTGGTGGCGCGGGCCAGAGTGGGACCGGGTCTACCACGCGTTCGACTTCGTCGCGTGGCGCTGGGTCGTCGTCGCGATCCTGCTCAACCTCGCCTCGGTGCTGGCGCGGGCGATCTCGTGGCGGCTGACGATCGGGCAGGCGCTGCCCGAGCCGCACCCGTCGTTCCCGACCGTCTTCTCGGCGTTCTCGGTCGGGCTGCTCGGCAACGCCGTGTTGCCCGCCCGAGCGGGCGAGCTCGCACGCGTGGCGGTGCTGAGGCGGCATGTGCCGTCGGAACGCGGGACGGGGACGAGCGCGACGCTCCTCGGGACGGTGTTCGCCCACCGGCTGTTCGACCTCTTCCCGGTCTTCCTGCTGGTCGCCTACGTGCTGCTGACGGCCAAGATCCCGCACTGGGCGTTGACGAGCATCGTCATCGTCGGCCTTGTCGGACTCGCCCTGTTCGCAGTGGCGATCCTCTCCGCCCGCCGGGACGAGCGGCCGGTCGGCGACGAGGGGAGCACCGCCCGGCGGCTGCTCGCCATGGCCCGCCAGGGGCTCGCCGTGCTGAAGGCGCCGCTTTCCGCGGCCGGCGCCGTGCTGTTCCAGACGGTCGGGTGGCTGCTCCAGCTGCTGGCCGTCTACGTGGCCATGCGCGCGTTCGACATCGACGCGCCGCTGCCCGCGGCCGGGCTCGTGCTCCTGCTGATGAACGTCGCGACGATCTTCCCGCTCTGGCCGGGGAACATCGGCCTGCTCCAGGCGGCGGTGGCGCTGCCGCTGCTCCAGTACGGCGTCGCCTACTCGACCGGCTTCGCCTACGGCCTCGTCCTGCAGGTGGTCGAGATGTCCGTGGGCGTCGGCGTCGGGCTCGTGTTCCTCGCCCGCGAAGGGCTCTCGTTCGCCTCGCTCAAGCGGATGGAGGAGGAGCAGGAGCGCGAGGAGGAGGAACTGCTCGACGAAGAGGACGAGCCCGAGGTCGAGTGCGACGACCGGCGCGCCCGGGCCTCCGTCGGGCGCTAACCCGTCGTCAACTCGCGCTCCTCGACGGCCCTGATCCGGCCGGAGACGGACTCCAGCAGCTTCCACATCATCTGCGGGTCCTTCTCGACGATGGGGCGGAAGCTCCAGATCGGGAGGATGAACGCGTGCACGTCGGTGTCGGCGGTGATCGTCGCCGACCGCGCCTGCTTGTCGATCAGCGCGATCTCGCCGAAGTTCGAGCCGGCGCCGAGCCGGCCCACCGACGAGCCGCGAACGGACACGCTCACCTCGCCGCTCTCGATCACGAAGAAGCTGCGGCCGCTGTCGCCTTCGCCGGCGAGCGTCTCGCCGGCGCGGTAGCTGCGCTCGAAGAACTCGCCGGCGAGCCGCTCGAGCTGGGCCTCGTCGAACGACTCGAACATCGGGACGGTGCGGAGCAGCTCGTGGGACGGGCGCGCCATCGCCGGCGATCATATGTCCGCGGCGGGGCGGCTGCCAGCCGTCGCGCCGTCACGGCGTCTCGGGCGCGAGCGGGCCGGCTGCCAGACGCGTCGAGATCAGCTCGTGCGCCGCGGCCAGGCTCGGGGCGCTGCCGGTGACGGCCGCGAGGAAGTCGTCCCGCTCGAGCGTGTAGAGGCGGCAGTCCTCGAGCGCCGTCACGGTCGCCGTTCGCGGCACGTCGCGCAGCAACGCGATCTCGCCGAAGCCCTCGCCGGGACCAAGCGTCGTCGCCTCGGCCTCCACCGGCTCGACGCGGACCCGTCCCTCGGCGACGAGGTAGTAGCGGTCGCCGTGGTCGCCGGCGTGGACGAGAACCGTGCCGGCGGGCGCCTCGACCGGCTCGAGCACCGACGCAAGCTGCTCGAGCGTGCGCGGCGGCAGGGGTGCGAAGAGCGGCGAGCCGAGCAGGAGCTCGAGCTCCCGCGTCGGCTCGACGCCGCGCGCGTCGATCGCGCGCAGGCGCGGCAGGCTGGCGAGGGCCAGCAGCGGCAGGGCGACCCCGAGCGCGACCAGCGCCGCATCCGCGCCGATCCCCTCGACGAGCAGCGGCGCGAGCAGGGAGCCGACGGCCATCGCCCCGAGCAGCAGGCTCTGGAGCGTCCCGAAGGCGCGGGCGAGCACGTCGTCGGCGACGCTCCGCTGCAGGAGCGTGGTGGCGGCCACGTCGACGAGGGTGTTGCCGATGCCGACCGCGGCGTACAGCACCAGCACCGGCGCGAGCGCAGGGACGACGGGGACCAGCGCCAGTGGCCCGCCGAAGAGCAGCAGGCCGAGCCCGAAGTCGCCCGCGAGCCGCCGGCGCCCGACCAGCGCGAGCGCCACGGCTCCCCCGACCAGGCCGCCGACGCCGAACGCGGTGTAGAGCAGCCCGACCTCCGAGTCGCCGCCGTCGAGCAGGTCGAACGCCGTCACGGTGGCGACCACGCCGAGCGCGCCGCCGACGACGGTCTGGGCGGCGTAGAGGACGGTGAGGAAGCGCAGCCCGCCGTCTCGCGCGAGCGCGCCGAAGCCGGCGAGTGCCTCGCGGCCAACCGGGTTGCGCGCGCGCCGAACCCGCGCCGTGCCGGCCGGCTCGCCGACGCCGAGCAGCACGAGCCCCGACCAGACGAAGGTGAGCGCGTTGAAGAGGAACAGCAGCTCGACGTTCGAGACGGCGAGCAGCGCGGCGCCGAGCGCGGGGCCTGCGATCGACCCGGCGCTGGCGATCGCGCTCGCGGCGACGTTGGCGGCCGTCAGCTCCGCTGGCGTCCGCGCGAGCGCCGGCAGCAGGGCGGCCTGCGCCGGCCGGAAGGCCGTGGCGGTGATCGCCGAGGCCGTGACCAGGGCGTACACCGCCCAGGCAGGGCCGTCCTGGAAGATCACGAGCGCGACGAGCGCCATCAGCGCGGCCCGCGCGACGTCGGAGGCGATCATCACCCCGCGGCGGCTGTAGCGGTCCGCGAGAACGGACGTCAGCGGCGCCGCCAGCGCCGCCGGCAGCATCCGCAGCACCGTGACGAGGCCGACCGCTGCGACGCCCCCGTCCGCGTACGCGTAGACGAGCAGCCCGACCACGTAGGCCCAGTTCCCGAGCACCGAGCCGACCCCGGCGACCTGGAGTCGGCGCAGGTCGCGGTTCGCGACCACGGCGCGCGCGGCGGCCGCTCCCTCCCGCAGCCGCGTGCGAACCCCTCCCACGAAACGGGAGCATGGCAGCGCGGGTTGCATATCGGAAGGTGTCGCGGGAAGATTCGCACGGGGTGCTGCGTCTAGTTGAGGACCCTGGAAGATCGTCGGTCCACGACAAGGAGGCCACAGTGAGTGAGGACCAGGTCCGCGAGGCCGTCGACGACGGCAGCGGTGAGCCGGATGTGGAGGGGCACTGGATCGACGACGGCTCCGGTGAGCGGGGCGCGGTCGACGACGGCTCGGGCGAGCGCAGCGCGGTCGACGACGGCTCGGGCGAGCGCAGCGCCGTCGACGACGGCTCGGGCTGATTCTTTGGCGCAGGCCGGAGATCTGCACGCGTGTGCAGATCTCCGGCCGCGCGAAGATCCCTGAAGGTTGTTCCTTTATGCAGGGTCGAGAATCCGTGGGGGCGGATTCTCGGCCGCGCGAAGATCCCTGAAGGCGGCGCTAGCCGCCGCGACTGCGCAATGTGGCGGTGTTCGTAGCCCCAGCGGCTCAGGCCGCCGCGGACCGCCGGCGTTCCAGGAGCTCCGCCAGTGACTCGAGCAGCTGCACGCCGTGCGGGTCGAGCCGGCCCTCGGGGTCGGTCAGCGCGGACGCCACCCGCGCGATCGCGTCGTCCCCGGCGGCGCCGTCGCTCGCCAGCGCGCCCCGCGCCCGGCGGGCGCGCAGGAGCAGATCAAGGGCGATTGCGGCCTGGTTCGCGAAGAGGCCGAGCAGGTCCATCTGTGTCAGCGAGACCGTCTGGTTCTCCGGCCGGTCGAGCACCTCGAGCACGCCGAGCGCCCGCTCGTCGTGCACGAGCGGCACTGCCATCAGGTTCTGGGGCATGTAGCCGGTCTGCTCGGCGGCGTCGCGGGCGAAGCGGGCGTCCGACGAGGTGTCCTCGATCACGAGTGGCTGGCGGGTGACGAGCACCCAGCCGGCGATGCCGGTGCTAGAGGGGAAGCGCATGCCGATGATCTCTCCCTCGCCGCGGCCGCTGACGGCCTCGAAGACGAGCTCGTCCGTCTCCTCGTCGAGCAGGAAGATCGAGGACGCCTGCGCGCCGAAGATCGCGCGGGCGACGTCGACCACCGACTGCAGCAGCGAGGCGTAGGCGTCCTCGGACCCGAGCGCGCCGACCGCCGTGGCCGCCCGCATCGTCTCCTCGCTCATGGCTCTCCTCCCGCGTTCGTGGCCGTCAGGTAGAGCAGGCTCTTGAGCTGGAACGGCGTCAGCTCCGGGTGCTTGGCGAGGATCAGCGCGCAGACGCCGGCCACGTGGGGCGCTGCGAAGCTGTTGCCGGTGCAGCGCATCGTGCCGCCACCCGGCCAGGCGACCTCCACGTCGACGCCGCGCGCGAAGAACTCGACCGGCGGCTCCGGGTTGGCGTACCAGGCGAGCGGGTCGGCCTGCTCGTGGCTCCCCACCGAGACGACCGACGAGAACCGCCACGGGTAGCTCTCGACCCGCATGTTGTGCGCCGAGGCGACGAGCACCGCGCGCCGGAAGTAGGCGGCGTCGGCGAGCTCGTGGAGCACCTCCGCGAGGTGCTTCTTCGTCGTCGACAGGCTGAGGTTGACCACGCGGAACCCGCTCTCGACCGCGTGCCGCAGCCCGGCCAGCAGCACCTCGCCGCCGCCCGTGGCGCCGGCGCCGAGGATGCGTACGCTGTGCAGCTCGCACTGGGGCGCGAGGGAGCGGATCAGGCCTGCGCACGCGGTGCCGTGGCCACAGACGTCGCCGGCGTCGTCCGGGACGATCGTGGGCACGCCGTCCTCGAGCACGACTGCGACCGAGCTCGAGAGCGGAGCGACGAGCGGGTGGCTCCCGTCGACGCCGCTGTCGAGGATGCACACGCCGATGCCGGCGCCGGTCGAGCCGCCGAACGCCCAGTCGCGCGTCGGCCGTCCCGGCCAGGCGACCGGTACCGCCAGCGCGTCGACGGCATCCGCGGGCAGACTCCAGGCGGGCAGCGGGCCGCTCACGCGGACTCCCCTCTTGCGCAAGACCGGGAATCCGCGGCAGCGGATTCCCGGCCGCCCGAAGATCCCTGAAGCCGGCCGCTTTCGCGGCCGGGGGTTGAGACAGGACGTCTCACGCGGACTCCAGGGCGCGGGCGCGCGCCGACGACGCCCGCGCGACCGACTCGGCCGCGAGCAGCGTCCGCGCGTCCTCGGGCCCCGTCGCCAGGTTCACGCCCACGAGCAGCGCCGCCGCGCGGGCCGCGCCGTCGGCGAGCTCCGCGGCGGCGACCGCGTCCGGGACGAGGCGGGGCCTGCCGTTGGCCGCCGCGTTCGCCGCGAGGTCGGCGACGTCGGCGGCGGCGTCCGCGATCGCGAGCGGCACGTCCGCGGCGCGCTCGAGCGTCCGGCCGAGGATCTCGTCGCGCTGCTTCTGGGGCAGCTCGCGAGGCAGCCGCATCGCCGCCAGCGCGGCGCCGTAGGCCTCGGTGTCGGCGTGGGCGAGCAGCGCGAGCCGGAGGCGGAGCGCCCTGGCCTGGGCGGCGACGGCCTGGCCGTCCTCCCATTCGCTCGTGACCTTCCCCACCTTCGCGACGAGGCCGGCGGCCATCGCGGCGACGAGCGCGGCGGCCGTCCCGGAGGCCGGCAGCGGCTCGTCCGAGGCGATCGCCTCGAGCAGCTCGTCCACCGTGAGCGCGAGCAGGGGCGCCGGGGTCTGGGACAGGTCGTTCACGCGCCCAGGCGCCGGCGGAGCTCGTCGACGACGACCGGGCGCGGCTCGACCCCGGACGCGGCCAGCGCGCGCTCGAGGTCGGCGAGGAGCTCGCGGCGGAAGGCCGCGTCGGCCTCCGCGCGCTCGACCAGCCCGTCCAGCTCGGCGCGGGCCCGGGGGAGCTGCTGCGCCGCGCGCACCCAGGCCTCGGGAGCCGGGGGGAGCAGTGCGAGCAGCTCGGCGATGCGCTCCTCTTCGGTCATCGTCAGCGAGTCTTCACCCTCTCACCCGACGCGGCGGCGGCCGGGTTTCTTCCCTCGCCTCCTTCCAGCCGCTCCCGCAGCTTGACCAGGCAGCGCGAGATCCTGCTGGCGATCGTGCCCGGCGGCAGGCCGAGCTGGTCGCCGATCGTGCGGTAGCTCTCGTCGCGGCAGAAGAAGCGGTCGAGCACCTCCTGGCAGTCGGCCGAGAGCTCCCCGAGCGCGAGCCGCACCGTGAATGCCTCGTCCAGCCGCGCGATCGCGTCGTCGCCGGCCGCTTCGAGCCGCTCGAGCCCCTCGCCGGGCTGCTCGCGGCGGTCGGCCCGCAACCGGTCGATGCAGCAACGCCGCGTCAGCTGGGCGATCCAGGGGCGTAGGGCCTCGTCCGAGCGCAGCGTGTCCAGGCGCTCGTAGACGCGCAGGAAGACCTCCTGGAAGACGTCCTCCGCTGCCTCGGCGGGCAGCCGGAAGGCGTGCGTGGCGATCGCGTGGACGTAGCGCGCGTACCGCTCGACGAGCAGGTGCCACGCGCGCTCGTCCCCGGCCCTGCACCTGGCGACCAGCTCGGCGTCCGACTCCCCCATGGACGTAGTCAAACGCAGGGCAGGTCGCAGGTCTACCCCGCGAGCCGCACGTCAGGAGGCGGTGCGCTCCTCGATGTCCCGCAGCCGGCGGGCGAGGGACTCGAGCAGCTTCCAGCCGAGGTCGGGGCTCGCCTCGACGATCGGGCGGAAGCTCCAGATCGGGAGCATGTAGGCCTTGAGCGGGGTCAGCGCCGTCACGGTCGCGGTGCGGGGCCCCTTGTCGACGAGCGCGATCTCGCCGAAGTGGTCGCCGGCGCCGAGCCGGGCCACCTCGACGCCCTGCGTGACGATCGACACCTCGCCCTCCTCGATCACGAAGAAGGTCAGGCCCTCGGCGCCCTCGATCGCGATCCGGTCGCCCTCCCCGAACGAGCGCTCGCGGAACTCGGACGCGATCCGCTCCAGCTCCTGGTCGTCGAGGCCGGAGAACAGGAGCACGCCGCGCAGCAGCTCGGGTGAGGGTCGCGGCATGGCGGCGATTGTGTCAGGTTCGGGCGGCGCCGTCACCGCCACCGGCGGCAAGCTCCTCGACGTGCCCGGCGGCCGCGTCGAGACGGGCGAGACAGAGCCGGTAGAGCTCCTCGCCCCGGCGCCACAGCGCGAGTGCCTCGTCCACCGCCACGTCGCCGCGCTCGAGGCGCGCCACGATGCGCTCGAGCTCCTGCTGCGCGGCCTCGAAGGAGAGCTCGGCGGGCTCGGCGCTCAAGGACGCACCTCCTCTGTGCAAGGCCGGTGGTCCGCGGAAGCGGATTTCCGGCCGCGCGAAGATCCGTCAAGCCGGCCGCTGTTGCGGCCGGGGGTCGAAGCAGGACGTCTCATGGCCGCACGTCCTCGACGCGCGCGCCGAGCGTGCCGGTGGCCAGCTCGACCTCGACGGCGTCGCCGGGTCGCACCGTGGCCGCGTCGCGGAGCACGTCGCCGCCCGCCCGGACGATCGCGTAGCCGCGTTCGAGGGTGGCGCGGGGGGAGAGCGCCCGCAGGCGCGCTCCCGCGAGCTCGACCCCCGCCCGCCGCCGCTCGAGCAGCAGCGCCGGTGCAGCCCGGAGGCGGTCGCCTAGCCGCAGGACGCGCTCGCGGTCGCGTTCGAGCAGCCGGCGGACGCCGGCCTCGAGGCTCGAGCGGGAGCGGTGGAGCCCCGCGACGAGTTCGTCGAGGTCCGGTACGACGAGGCGCGCCGCGGCCGTGGGAGTCGAGGCGCGCACGTCGGCGGCGAGGTCGCAGAGCGGCGTGTCCTGCTCGTGCCCGACCGCCGAGACCACGGGCACCGGGCAGCCGGAGACGGCGCGCACGACCGCCTCCTCGCTGAACGGGAGCAGATCCTCGAACGAGCCGCCGCCACGGGAGACGATCACCACCTCCACCTCCTCGTGGGCGGCGAGCAGGCGCAGGGAGCGGCAGATCGCGTCCGCCGCGCCGCGGCCCTGGACGCGCGTCTCCGCGACGACGACCCGCGCCGGCGGGAAGCGGGTGCGGATCGCCGTCAGGATGTCGCCGCGCGCGGCAGCGTCGGTGCCGGTGAGGACGCCGACCGCGCGCGGGAACCGCGGCAGCGCGCGCTTGCGCTCGTCGGCGAAGAGACCCTCGGCGGCGAGCGCCCGCCGCAGGCGCTCGAGCGCCGCCAGGTGCGCGCCGAGCCCGGCTCGCTCGATCGTCGAGGCGCGCAGGGCGAGAGCGCCCCGCGCCTCGAACAGCTCGGCGCGGCCGAGCACGTGCACCTTCTCGCCCTCCTCGAGTTCGAGCTCGAGCCGGTCGAAGCGCGTGCGGGCGATCGACGCCGGCACGGAGGCGCCCGACGACGAGTCCTTGAGGGTGAAGAAGACGTTCGCCCAGCGCGCGTTGCGGCGCAACTCGGTCACCTCGCCCTCGACCCAGACCTCCGGCAGCCGCTGCAGCCAGATCGAGACGCCGCGGTTGAACGCGGCGACCGTGAACACCTTCCGGTCGCCGATCTGCAGCGCCTCCACCTTGCGTGCCACGGCCAGGGTGTAGCACGCGCCGTCCTCACGGGCGTCGCGATACGCGACTCAGGGTGCTGCGGCCGCGCCAGCGGCCGCCTTCAGGGATGTTCGCGCGGGCGAGAATCCGCCTCTGCGGATTCTCGACCTTGCGCCTACAAGAGAATCTCGGCGGCGGTGACGGGGCTGCAGCCGTGGCGGACGAGGTCGACGCAGACGTGCAGGTCGGCTTCGCTCGCCGCCAGCTTCTCCGCCAGCGGGAGCGGGTAGCCGGCCTCGATCAGCACGTGCAGCCGCCAGCTCTCCACCTTGGCCTGCTCGCCGTCGTGACCGACCGGTGTTTCCTTTGTCTCCGCCATCGTGACCGGGAAGTTCGTGGTCCCTGAGACGAACCCTGCCATGAGGTTGTTTGTTTGGCACGGGTGGTTTTTCGCGCCGATCGGGGAGGTTTACGCACCTAGCCGACGGGCCAGCTCGTCCTGGGCGAGCACCTCGACTGCCCGGTCGAGCTCCCTGCCGAGCCGCGACGCCGCCTCCTCGCGCACCTCGCGCATGCGCTCGTCGAAGGACATCACGGCCAGTTGCACGTGGCGCTCGATCTCGCGGCCGACCTGCTTCTCGAGGCGCTCCAGCTGCCGGCGCTCGAACTCCAGGAACGCGACCTCGAGGCGCCCGCGCGCGTCGGTCTCCGCCCGCTCGACACCCTCGGCGATCGCGGCCTCGCGAGCGCGCAGCCGCTCCGTGATCTCGTCGATCGCGCGGCGCCGCTCGACGGTCTGGCTCTCGAGCTCGTCGAGGGCCTCGGTGACCGCGGCACTTGCCGCGCGCTCGAGCTCTTCCCGCAGGCGGAGCACCGCCTTGCGCTGCTCGTCCGCAGTCGACCCGAGCTCGGACGCCTCCGCCTCGATCCGCGTCTCGACCTTGGCGATCTCCTGTCGCTGGCGTTGCTCCAGCCGGGCGAGCTGCGCCTCGAGGTGCCGCTGCGCCCGGTCGGTGTCGTCGGTGAACGTCCGCAGCCGCTCCTCCACGCGCCGCTCCACCTGCGCCAGCTCGTCCGCGAGCCGCTCGCCGATGCGGCGCTCGCGGTCGGCAAGCGCCGCCTGCCGCTGCTCGCCCAGCCGGCGCTCCTCCTCGGCGACGAGCGAGGCGGTGTCGGCGCGCTCACGGGCGAGCGTCCGGCGGATCTCCTCGACGTGCGCCGCCGTGGCAGCGGCGACGGCGGCCGCCACCTCCGCTCGCGCGGTGGCCACCGCGGTCTCGACCTCGAGCTCGCGCGCGCGAGAGCGGCGCAGGGCGAGCGCCAGGACGATCGCGGCGAGGACGGCGACCGCGAGCAGCGCTGCGAGCAGCCAGACGGCCACGTGCAGACTCTAGAGGCGGAACAGGGCGATCGTGACCGCCAGCGCGACCGTGGCCGCGGTGAGCAGGCGCAGTGCCGCCTCCGGCGCCGCGACGAGCGTCTCGCGCGTGACCGGCTCGCTGCGGCCGTCGCGGAGCGTCACCCGGCCCTCGACATCGCTCGCGCGACGGCGGAGGTGGCGGACGGGGGTCGACAGGCGCCGCTGCGCGAGCGAGAGGAGCGTCGCCCAGGCAGCGGCCCCGACGGCCTCCACGCGCAGCTCCCCGGCGGACGCGAAGAAGCCGGTCAGGACCGGGAACCCGCCCCAAGCGAGCCCGAATACGAGGTCGGTGTGGAGGCGGCCGGCGCCGAGCTCGAGGTTGTAGGCGAGCACGAGGAACGCGCCGACGGCGACGAACGCCAGCAACCAGGCGTCGAAGTCGACGGCGCCGGCGATCCCGATCGCGCACGCGGCCGCGAGCGAGCCGGCGGCGAGGGCGGCCAGGACGCTCGACGGGATCTCCGTCCCGAGCGGCCGGCCGCTGAGCTCGTCGAGCGCATGCGCGGCCACCCCGACCGCGAGCGCGAACGCCAGCAGCGTCCAGCCGAGCCGCGACCACGAGACGGTGGGGGCGAGGCAGGCGCCGACGACGACGTACGAGAGGTGCCAGGCCGTGTACGGCGGGTGCAGCAGCGTGACGTAGTCCCTCCAGCCGCCGCGCGGCAGGGCGTAGAAGGCCGGCCGCACCTCACCGTGGCCCGCGCCGCTCACTGCCGCCGGCCCCAGAGGACGACACCGCCGCCGAGGCTGAGCCTCCGGGCCCGAACGTCCACGAGCCCGGCCGCGCGCCACAGCTCGAGCTGCCGCTCGAGCGGCCAGCGCCGCCAGAAGTCGCGGATCGACGGGCCGAGGAAGCCGCCGACCTCGCGCCAGCCCTGTCGCAGCAGGAAGCCCGCCAGCGGCAGCCCGACGCGGACGTACGCCTCCCACGCCGGCCGCCAGACGCCGCCGGGGACGCCGAACTCGAGCGACGCCACGACCCCTCCCGGCTGCACGACCCGGGCGAGCTCGGCGAGCGTCGCCGCCGGGTCGTCGACGTAACGCAGGAGGTAGGTCACGGTGAGATGGTCGAAGCTCGCGTCCGGGAACGGCAGCCTCTCGGCCGAGGCCTCGACGAGCTCCGCCGCCGCCCCCAGGCGCCTGCGGGCAACGGCCAGCATCTCGGGCGACTGGTCGAGGCCGGTCACCTCGAAGCCGTGGAGCCGGAGCTCCGCTGCGACGAGCCCGGTGCCGGTGGCGACGTCGAGCACGCGTCCGCCGTCGCGCGGCAGGCGCGAGACGAGGAAGCGGCGCCAGCGCGGGTCCTGGCCGAGCGAGAGCGTCGCCCCGACGCAGTCGTACGTCGTCCCGAGCGGCGCGAAGAGGGCGCGGGCGTGGTCGGTCCGGCCGGACACCGTCCGTATTCTGGCGGGATGGCGCTGGCCGACGAGCTCGACCGGATTGCGGCGGCTGCGGCCACGCACGCGCAGGACGGCGAGCGCGTCGCCGCGGTGCTCGCGGCCGAGCCCGTTGCCGGGGCGCGGACGTACCTCTGCGCGTTCGAGCGACCCGACGGGCGCAGCTGGCTGGCGCTCGACGGTGACGGCCGGCCCGTGGCCGAGCGCCGCCTCGTCCGGGAGGCAGTCGCGATCGTGGCGCTCTGCGAGATCGCCGCCGAGACCGCCGGGGGCGGCGACCTCCACGAGCTGCACCGCCAGCTCGTCGCCCTGCGGCTCGCCGAGCGCCCCGACGGCATCGAGGAGGCCGAGGAGGCGGTGCTCGCGCTGCAGCGCGAGCTCGGCGCCGCGCCGCAGCTCGCCACCCCCGCCCGGCTCGACGCGATCGGCGCCGCCACGCGGCGCCTCGAGGCCGCGCTCGACCCATCCGCCGGCTCCCCGTTCGCGAGCGCGCTCCAGGCGGCACAGGGCGCGGTCGAGGAGCTCGCGCGCGAGGTCGAGGCGGGGTACCGGCTCGAGCTCGAGTAGTTACCCTTCCCGCATGGAAGGCGGCGGCTTCGGCTTCCCGTTCGGCGGCGACCCGGAGGAGATCCTCCGCGGGCTGCGGGACTTCGCCCAGCAGCAGGCCGCCTCGGTGCACGAGGCGCAGCGCGAGCAGTTCGCGACCCTGACGCTGAACACGGCGGTCGAGCTGACCGCCGCGGCGCTGCGCCAGCTGCAGGTGACCGGCGGGCCGGACGAGCAGGCGCTCGCCCTTCGGGACGCGATGCGCGTGCTCTTCCC
>DASTPC010000204.1:0-4010 GCA_035720085.1 Gaiellaceae bacterium | reverse complement strand
CCTACCGCTCACACCGCGAGCGCAACCAGGCGCTGCCACACTGGCACGAGCACCACAACCACCGCAGGCCGCACAGCTCGCTCGGAGACCAGCCTCCGATCAGCCGCGTTCACAACGTCTGTGGGTAGGACAGCTAGCTAGCCGACGCGGCGCACGAAGAGACGCCGCGCGGCGGTGTCGCCAACCTGGACGGCGACGACGCCCGTCAGCGTCTTGCCCTTCGCCGCCTTCGGCACACGCCAGGCGCACGTTGCCAGGCCCTGCTTGAAGGCGTTGGTGACCACGCGGAGGCGGCGGCCCTCGACCTCGGCCCTACACCGGACCGAGCCGCTCGTCCGGCGGGCCCGTGACTTGAGGTCGACGAACGCCGCGCGCGCGACGAGGCGCTTGCCGGCGCGGGCGCTCGTGACCAGCTCGACCGGCTGGGCGCCGAGCACGATCGTGATCGAGCCGGGCGCCGCAGCCGGGCCCGAGCCGGCAGACAGCGGGGGCGGTGCGGGCGGCGAGCCGGGCGGCGGCGGGGGCGAGCCGGGCGGCGGCGGGGGCGCCGGCGGAGCAGGCGGCGGAGGCGGAGCCGGCGGGCTCGGCGGCGGCGGAGACGGAGGCGGCGGCGGAGGCGGCGGCGGAGAGGGAGGCGGCGGCGGCGGCGGAGGCGACCCGGAGCCGCCGACACCGAAGTTCTGCGTCCAGTAGAGCGTGCCGCTCGCGTTCGCGGCCACGCCGACCCCGGTCGTCGTGTAACTCGGGTTCTCGATGTTGGCCCGATGGCCGGGCGACCCGAGCCAGCCCTGCACGACGGCGGCCGGACTGCCGTAGCCGTAGGCGATGTTCTCGCCCCACGTCGAGCCCGTGTAGTCGCAGTCGCGCGCCCGCTGGAAGGCGCTGCGGGCGACCGGCGGCGCCGGGTCGTTGTGGCCGAAGTAGTTGTACCCGGCCATGTGCAGCGACTTCCAGACCGAGGACGCCTGCAGCGTCGAGGACCCCGAGAGCTGCCCGAGGCCGATGGACGCGCGATGCTGGTTGATGAGCGAGACGACCTGGCCGGCGAGGTCGCCTCGGTTCGTTCCCCAGGCGCCCGGGGTGCAGTTCGTGGCCGCCGACGGGGTCCCGGCGAAGAAGAGCGCCAGGAGGGCGGCGGAGAGCGCCGCGAGCCCCGCGAGCGCGAGAGCGACGCGGGAACGCAGCGGCCGGCTGACGGTTGAGTCCCCCATCATTGGCGGCGACGCCGATACCGAGAGCTGTCCGGGCGGCGGACCGATCCTCTGTATCGGGTCACGAAGCGCGGGACCTTAGCAGCGGTCCGCCGCCGGCGCGGAGGTCCTACCGCGCGGCCGGTGCGACCTCGCGGTGGAGCCGCACGAACAGCGCCTCGAGGGCGAGCTGCGCGTTGACGTTGAACTCCTCGGCCGCACGCCACGTCTCGCGCGCGAGCTCGGCGGCCCGCTCCGCGCCGGCCGGCGACACGCGGTCGGCGTCCTCCTGCAGCTGGGCGAGCTGGTCGGCATGGACGACGGCCGACGGGGCGCCTGCCGCGACCACGACCAGGTCGCGGTACCAGGCGGCCAGCTCCTCGAGCGACGCGAGCAGCTCCTCCCGCTCCGCACCGCGCTGCGCGCGCCGCAGCCGCTGCTCGGCCTCGCGGGCGGTCAGGTCGAGCCCGTCGACCGCCTCGGCCTCGCGCTCCTTCGCCTCCGCCCCGCGCGCCGACGCGGCCGCCATGACGACGGCGGCGGCGTCCGCCGGCTCGAAGTCGGGCTCCGCGTAGGCCGCGCGGGCGGCGGCGAGAAGGTCGCGCCGCCGCTCGCCGGCGGCGGAGTCGAGCAGCCGCCCGGCGCGGTCGAGGCGCCCGCCGGCCACGCGCGCGAGCGCCCGCACCTCCTGCGGGTCGAGGCCGGGCGCGCGCTCGGCGATCCAGCCGCGCACGGCCGCCTCGGAGAGGCGGCGGAACGGCACCAGCTGGCAGCGGGAGCGGATCGTCTCCGGCAGCGGCCCGAGCTCGTCGGCGACCAGCACGACGACGGCGTAGGGCGGCGGCTCCTCGAGATCCTTCAAGAGCGCGTCCGCGGCGTCCTCGTTCAGGAGGTGCGCGTCGTGGATCAGGTAGACGCGCCGGTCGCTCTCGAACGGCCGCATGTGCAGGTCGCGCCGCAGCTCGCGGATGGCGTCGATCCGGATCATGTCGCCGAGCGGCTCGAGCTCGTAGAGGTCAGGGTGCGAGCCGGCCGCCACGCGCCGCTCGTCGCCGAGCAGCGCGCCGGCGAACGCAGCCGCGGCGAGGCGCTTGCCGACGCCACCGGGGCCGTGGAAGAGGTACGCGTGCGCCGGCCCGTCCGCGAGCGCGGCACCGAGCAGGCGCTTCGCCTCGGCCTGCTCGGGTACGGCGTCGAAGAGCGTCAACGCAGCAGTCGATCCTATTCAGGCGGCAGCGCGGAGGCGATCAGCTCGGCCAGCTCCCCCTCCGGCAAGGCGCCGTCGAGCACGACGATCCGCTCCGGGTAGCGCTCGGCGAGCTCCCGATAAGCAGCCTCGACCCGCTCGCGGAAGCCGTCGTCCTCGCGCTCGATCCGGTCGCGCTCGGCTCCCACCCGGCGGGCGGCGGTGTCGGCGTCGACGACGAGCAGGAAGGTGCGGTCCGGTAGCAGCCCCTCGACCGCGGTCAGGTTCAGCTCGAGCACCCGCTCCAGGCCGAGCCCCCGTGCGAGGCCCTGGTAGGCGAGGGACGAATCGACGTAGCGGTCGCAGAGCACCGTCGCGCCGCGCTCGAGCGCCGGCCGGATCACCTCGGCGACGTGCTGGGCCCGCGCGGCCGCGAACAGCGCCGCCTCGGCCCACGGCGCCACGTGGCCCGCGTGGAGGACGAGCTCGCGGACGCGCTCGCCGAGCTCCGTCCCGCCCGGCTCGCGCGTGACGACGACGTCCCGGCCCTCGCGCGCCAGCCGCTCTGCGAGCAGCCGCGCCTGCGTGGTCTTGCCCGACCCGTCGCCGCCCTCGAAGGTCACGAACATCGCGGGCCGGAGAATAGGGTACGCGGGTGCGCGCACTGGTCACCGGCGGGGCCGGCTTCATCGGCTCCCACCTCGTGGACGCCCTGCTCGCGCGAGGCGACGAGGTGACGGTCGTTGACGACCTCTCGACAGGCCGGCGCGAGTTCCTCGACACGCGCGCGCGGCTCGTCGAGCACGACATCCGCGAGCCGTTCGCGGCCGAGGCGGACGTCGTCTTCCACCTGGCGGCGCAGGCCGACGTCGGCACCTCGGTGGAGCGGCCGGCGTTCGACGCCGAGGTGAACGTGGTCGGCACGGTCAACGTGCTCGAAGCCGCCCGCGGCTGCGGCGCCGCCGTCGTCTTCTCCTCCACCGGCGGCGCGATCTACGGCGACGTCGAGTCGCCCGCTCCCGAAGACGCCCCCCTACGACCCGTCTCGCCCTACGGGGTCGCCAAGCTCTGCGGCGAGGCCTACCTCGCCGGTTGGGGCCGCATCCACGCCCTTCGCTCGACCGCGCTTCGCTTCGCCAACGTCTACGGGCCGAGGCAGTCGGCCGCCCTCGAGGGAGGCGTCGTCGCGATCTTCCTCGAGCGCCTCGCCGGCGGGCGGGAGACGGTCGTCTTCGGCGACGGTGGGCAGGAGCGCGACTTCGTCCACGTCGCCGACGTCGTGCGCGCGCTGTTGCTTGCCCCGCAGGCGCCCGGCCTCGTGCTGAACGTCGGCACCGGCGTCGCGACGACGGTGAACCGCCTCCACGAGCTGTGCCGGGAGGTGACCGGCCGCGGCGAGCCGCCGCGGCACGTCGCGCCGCGCCCGGGCGACGCCCGCCGCAGCCTGCTCGACGTCTCCCGCGCCGGGCGCGAGCTCGGCTGGCAGCCCGAGGTGACGCTCGCCGAGGGTCTCCGGCGCACGTGGGAGTCGATGCAGCAGGAGTAGCAGCCCGGCGGGCGAATGACGCCTGGCCGTGGATCATCCCCTCCCCCACGTCGACCAGCTGATCCGACCGTGGCGCACCGCGACACTG
>DASTPC010000203.1:0-19603 GCA_035720085.1 Gaiellaceae bacterium | reverse complement strand
GCCTGGGGCGAGCTCGACGAGGGCGGCGCGACGCTGACCGCGCTCGTCCTGCCGCGCGAGCTCTCCTAGTTGCTTGACCGGAAGATGCCGCGCAGCCGGGGGCGTTCACGACCAAGCCGGGCGCCGCACGCACGCGCCCGTGCAGGCTAGAAAGCCTGTGCGGCGCGCGCGGGTGGTGACCCGGCGCCGCGTCGTGGGCGTCATCCGGCCCGCCGGGATCTTCCGGTCAAGCCTCTAGCGTGGGGTCGTCGGCACGAGCGGCAGCGCGCCGCCGCCGGCACGGAGCGCCCGCGCGGAGCCGCTCTCACGCTCGTCCCACGTCCACGCCGACAGCGGCCGCAGCCGCAGCGCGACGTCGTCCGAGGCGAAGAACGCCGCCACCTCGGGCTCCTCCTCGGCCCGCGGCTCGACGTACTTCGCGTGCACCGCGGCCACCAGCGGCGCCGCCTCCTCGCCGCGCACCACCTCCGCGCGTCCCTCGAGGCAGGCGCCGCAGACCTCGGCGCCCGGGCGCGAGTCGTGCACGAGCAGCGTCGCGCGCGGATCCCGCTCGAGGTTCGCCACCTTGCGACTGCCCGAGCCGGTGGCGAGCAGCACGGCGTCGCCGGCGAGCGCGAACCAGATCGCGACCAGGTGCACCGACCCGTCCGGCTCGAGCGTCGCGAGGCTTGCGACGAGCCGCGCCTCGAGCAGCTCGCGCACCAGCGGGTCGGCGAGTACGGCCCCACCGCGCAGGCGGCGGCTGGGCAGCGGGGCTCCGGTCGGCGCGCTCACGAGCCGCACCATCAGAGCACGGCGGCGGCGCCGCGTCGAGACGCAATGGAGCAGGTATCCTTAGCTTCGTTAATGAATAGCATCGTTACGCTCTCGACGGACCAGCTTGCCGACCAGCTGCGGCCGGTGCTGCTCCGCCTCGCCCGCGAGCTCCGCCGCGAGACCGACAGCCTCGGCGTCACCGCGCGCCAGGCGACGCTGCTCTGGCTCGTCCGCAACCGTCCGGGGCTGAGCCTGCGCGAGCTGGCCGCGGCCGAGGGGATCTCCGGGCCGGCGCTCTCCGGCCACGTCGACCGCCTCGAGCGGGCCGGCCTGCTGCGCCGCGTGCGCTCCGAGGACGACCGGCGGCGGGTCGGGCTCGAGCTGACCGAGGAAGGCGGACGGCTGCTCCGCCGGGTCCGGGCGCGCCGCACGACCTGGCTCGCGGAACGCCTGCGCGAGCTCGAGCCGGCCGAGCTGGAGGCGCTCGAGCGCGCCCTCGAGCCGCTCTGGGCCGTGCTGCCGGAGGACGCCCGGTGACGACGGCGGTCCTGGCGCTCCAGCGCCGCACGTTCGCCAGCCTCCGCGGCCACCGCAACTACCGGCTCTTCTTCCTCGGCCAGGCCTTCTCGGTCGCGGGCTCGTGGATGCAGAACATCGCGCTCGCGTGGCTCGTGATCGAGCTGACGCACTCCGCCTTCGCCGTCGGCGCGCTCGCGTTCTGCCGCTTCCTCCCGTTCACGGTGCTCGGGCTCGTCGCCGGCGTCGTCACCGACCGCGTCGACATCCGCAAGCTCGTCGCCTGGACGCAGGCCGCACAGATGGCGATCTCGGCGGTCCTCGCCGTGCTCGCGCTGACGGGCAGGGCCTCGCTCCCGGCCGTGTTCGTCCTGGCCGTCCTCGGCGGCACCGCCCTCGTCTTCGACGCCCCCGGCCGCCAGGCGCTGACCTTCCAGCTCGTCGGCCCGGCGGAGCTGCCGAACGCGGTCGCGCTCAACGCCAGCCTCTTCAACGCCTCGCGCGTGCTCGGCCCGGCGCTCGGCGGGCTCGTGATCGCCACGGCCGGCGTCGGCGTCTGCTTCCTGCTCAACGCGGTCAGCTTCCTCGCAGTCCTGGCCGCGCTACTGGCGATGGACACACACGCGCTGCACCCCGTCGAGCGCGACCTCGGCCGCTCCGTCGTCGGGGGCATCCGCGACGGGCTCCGCCACGTCGCGCGCTCGCGGGACACGCTGCTCGTCCTGATCGTGATCACCGTGCTCAGCCTCGTGGGCTTCAACTTCCACGTGATCGTGCCCCTGCTCGCCGAGGACACCCTCCACGTCGGCCCGGAGACGTTCGGGTTGCTGTCGGCGGCCTTCGGGCTCGGCGCGCTCGTCGGCGCGCTCGCTTCAGCCGCGCTCGGGCGACCGAGCTGGAAGGCGTTCTACGGCGGCGCACTCGGCTTCAGCCTGGTGATGCTCCTGCTCGCGCCGCTCGCGCAGGTGGCGCCCGTGGCCGCGCTGCTCTTCCTGGCAGGGCTCTTCTTCGCAGTGCTCGGCGCGAACGCGAACACGATCGTCCAGCTGCGCGCGCCGGACACCCTCCGCGGGCGCGTGCTCGGCCTCTACCTGTTCGCGTTCGCAGGTCTGACGCCGCTCGGCGGGCTGCTCGCCGGTAGCCTCGTCGAGGTCGGCGGCACGCAGCTGAGCCTCGCCGTCGCGGGCCTGGCGGGGCTCGCCGCGACGGCGCTCGCTCTGCGCCTGCGCGAGCCCGCCTGATCCACGTGCCCCGAACGAGGGTCTGCGCCGGCGCGCCCCGCGCCGATAGCCAGGAACGGCAGCCCGACGAGGAGGATCATGAGCGCCGTTCCCGAGCAGCACGAGCCGACCACGGCACGACCGACCTGGGTGAGCGACGACGCGCTCGCCAACCTGATCGAGGCCCAGCGGCGGTCGTTCCGCGGCGACGTCCGGCGCGTCGTCGTCCGGCTGGTGGGCGAGGACGAGATCGAGGTGGGCCGCACGCAGGGCCGTGAGGCCGCCGTCGCGCTCGCGCGCGAGGTGAGCGAGAAGATCCGCGCGGCGAACGCCGCGGGCGTCTGGCCGGAGGTCGAGGGGCGGCACCTGCGCCCGGACGCGATCGTCTCGGTCGACATCCAGCGCGTCGAGTAGACCCCCCGAGCGAGGGACGAAGCCCGGCCCGCCGGCGGGCGATACTTTCCTGAAGCAAGGGAGCTTCTTGCGGCGGCTCCCGTCGTCCGACGGATGGAGGACGCCGTGTCAACGCTCGACCAGACCCTCACTCGACAGTCCGGCCAGGAACAGGCGCAGCGCGCAGAGCTCGGCCGGGTCGTGGTCCGCCTGGTCGACGGCGAGTCGGTGCAGATCGGCGTCGCCCCGAACCGGGACGGCGCGCTCTCGCTGGCCCGCCGGACGATCGCCGAGCTGGAGAACCGCGACGGCGAGTGGCCGCTGATCGGCGACCGGCTGCTGAACCCGGAGGCGATCGTCTCCGTCGACGTCGTCTAGCAGCGCCCGCGCCTTCTACGCCGGCTCGTGCTCGAGCACCCAGAGTGGGCCGTCGGCCGCCTCGAGGCGCGGTGCCGCCGACTCGGGCTCGGCGAGGCTCGTGCGGACGAGGCGCACGCGCGCGCCGTCGAGGTCGACGAACGGGCCGAGCGGCTGCCCGAACACGAGCCGCCACGCAGCCACCTGGCGGTGGACCTCCTCCCGGGCCCGTGACAGGTCGACCTCGGCGTAGTCGTCGCCGAACGGGCCCGCATACGTCGCGCCCCCGGCCGGCTGCGGGTCGCCCCGGTCGCCGGCCTCTAGCCGCGCGAACGCCTGCGGCAGGAGCTCCGCGCCCAGCTCGGCGAGGAGCGGCTGGAAGGTCTCGAACGACGGTTCCTCGGGCATCGGCCGCGAGCCCTGCGCGAGGATCGGGCCGGTGTCGAAATCCTCGTCCATCAGGTGGAACGTCATCCCGAGCTCGGGATCGCCGAGACGCACGGCCCACGCGAACGGGAACGGCCCGCGGTGGCGCGGCAGCAGGCTCGGGTGCCCGTTGACGACGCCCAGGCGGGTGGCGGCGATCGCCTCGGGCGGCAGCCGCCAGGCGTAGCCGGCGCACACGGCGAGGTCGAGCTCGTAGGCGCGGAGCGCCCGCACGAGACCCGCCCGGTCGGCGACGACGCAGAGGTCGAGCCCCTCCGGCACGTCCGCGAGCAGCTCCCGGTGGCGCTCCAGGCGGGCGGGCAGCGCGTCCGGGCCCACCCGCGGGGTCACGAGCACGACCGGCTCGTGCCCAAGGCCCCGCACGAGCGCGTCGAGCCCGCGCGTCGGCGGCAGCACCATCGAGAGGATCGCGACGCGCCACGGCTCGGCCACCGGCGCATCCTCGCAGGCAGCCGCGGTGCGGGGTTCCCGTGGACGGCCTCGTGGCGGTCGCGGATGCCGGCCGCACGCCGAGCGGGCAGACTCTCTCCGTGAGCCCGGAAGGGAGCATCGTGCGCGAGACGCTCGCGCCGGACGCGGTCGACGTGATCCTCCGCGACGGCACCACGCTCCGGCTGCGACCGCCGGCCGAGACCGACGTCGAGGCGCTCGCCGGGTTCTTCGCCGGCCTCTCGACGCGCAGCCGCTTCCTCCGCTTCCACGGCTTCGCCGCCGCGGGCGAGCCGTTCGTGCGCACCCTCGTCGAGCCGGACTGGGACGAGCGAGGCTCGCTGATCGGCGTGCTCGGGGAGCCCGGCGAGGAGCGCATCGTCGCCGTCGCCAACTACGCGCGCCTGCGCGACCCGAGGACGGCGGAGGCGGCCTTCGCGGTCACGGACGAGCTGCAGCGCCGCGGCATCGGCACGCGCCTGCTCGAGCAGCTGGCCGCAAGGGCGGCCGAGCACGGGATCGCGAGCTTCGTCGCCGAGGTGCTCCCGGAGAACCGGGACATGCTCGGCGTCTTCGAGAACGTCGGCTTCCGGGCCACGCGAGCGCTCGAGGAAGGGGTCTACGAGGTCAGGTTCCCGATCGAGCCGACCGCGGGCTACCGCGCGCGCGTCGACGAGCGCGACCACGTCGCCGTGCGCGCGTCGCTCGAGCCGTTCTTCCGGCCCCGCTCGGTCGTCGTCGTCGGCGCCTCCGCGCGGCGTGGGTCGATCGGCGGCGAGCTGTTCCGCAACGTGCTCGCGGCGGACTTCAAGGGCGCGGCCCATCCGGTCAACCGCGGCGCCGAGCCGGTCGCGGGCGTGAAGGCGTACGCCTCGATCGAGGAGATCCCCGACCCGCTCGACCTGGCGGTGATCTGCGTCCCGGGCGAGAGCGTGCTCGCGGCGGCCGAGTCGGCGCTGCGACACGGCGTCCGGGCGATCTGCGTGATCTCGGCCGGCTTCGCCGAGACCGGGCCGGAGGGCCGTGAGCGCCAGGAGCGGCTGCTCGGGCTCGTCCGCGCGCACGGCGCCCGCCTCGTCGGGCCGAACTGCCTCGGCATCTCCTCGGCGGCCGTCGGCCTGAACGCGACGTTTGCCCCCCGGGCCTTCCCGACCGGGCGGATCGGCTTCTCCTCCCAGAGCGGAGCGCTCGGCCTCGCCCTGCTCGAGCGGGCGGAGGCCCGCGGGCTCGGCGTCTCCGCATTCGTGTCGATCGGCAACAAGGCCGACGTCTCCTCCAACGACCTGCTCGAGTGGTGGGAGGACGATCCCGAGACGGATCTCGTCCTGCTGTACCTGGAGTCCTTCGGCAATCCACGCAAGTTCGCGCGCATCGCGCGGCGCCTCGCGCGCAGCAAGCCGATTCTCGCCATGAAGAGCGGCCGGACGAGCTCCGGCCGGCGCGCGGCCGGCTCGCACACGGCCGCCCTGGCGGGCTCCGACGCGGCCGTCGACGCGCTCTTCCACCAGGCCGGCGTGATCCGCGCCGAAACGCTCGGGGAGCTGCTCGACGTGGCGACGCTGCTGCAGAGCCAGCCCGTCCCCGCCGGCCGCCGTGTCGCCGTGCTGACGAACGCCGGCGGGCTCGGCATCCTCTGCGCGGACGCCTGCGAGACCGCCGGGCTCGAGCTGCCCCGGCTCGCCGACGAGACGCGCGCCGCCCTCGCCGCCGTCCTCCCGGCCGAGGCCAGCGTCGAGAACCCGGTCGACATGCTCGGCTCCGCCACCGCCGACGCCTACCGGGCGGTCCTGCCGCTGCTGCTCGCCGACCAGGGCGTCGACGCGGTGATCGCCCTGTTCGTGCCGCCGGTTGCCGTCGAGCCCTCCCTCGTCGGCGCGGCGATCTCCGAGGCGACGGCCGACGCCGCCCGGCCCGACAAGCCGGTGCTCGCCTCGATCGTGGCCGCTGCAGGCGCCCCCGCGTCGCTCCGCGCAGCGGCCAACGTGCCCTCGTTCGCGTACCCGGAAGCGGCGGCGCGGGCCCTCGGGCGCGCGGCCGAGCGGTCGGCCTGGCTGCGCCGCTCGGCAGGGTCCCTGCCGGAGCTCGAGACCGACTCGGAGCGGGCCGGTGACGTGCTGCGCTCGGCGCTCGCGGACGTCGAGGAGCGCTGGCTCGACGCAGCCGAGACCCGGGCTGTGCTCGAGGCGTACGGTGTCCCGCTCGTGCCCGAGCGCCTTGCCGCCGGGCCCGACGAGGCCGCGGCGGCGGCGCGCGAGCTCGGCTTCCCGGCGGTCGTGAAGACCGCGGCCGCGGGCGCGCACAAGACCGAAACCGGGGGCGTCGCGCTCGACCTGGCCGACGAGGCAGCGGTGAAGGAGGCGGCCGCGCGGATCGGGGGCCAGGTGCTCGTCCAGCCCCTCGTCCGCGGCGGCGCCGAGCTGCTCGCGGGCCTCGTCCAGGACCCGACCTTCGGCCCGCTCGTCGCCTTCGGCCCGGGCGGGGTGTTCGCGGAGCTGATCGGCGAGGCGAGCTTCCGGCTCGCACCGCTCACCGACGTGGACGCGCTGGAGCTTGTGCGGAGCGGCAAGGCCGGCCGCCTGGTCGCAGGCTTCCGCGGCAAGCCGGCCGCCGACGAGCAGGGGCTGGTCGACCTGCTGCTGCGGCTGTCGCGGCTCGCGGAGTGCCACCCCGAGCTCGTCGAGCTCGACCTCAACCCCGTGCTCGGGCTGCCGGACGGGGCGGTGGCGGTCGACGCACGTGCCCGCGTTGCCCGCCAGCACGGCCGGGCCGACGTCAAGGGCTGGTAGGCGGGCGGCGGGAGGCCGGCCGTGAGAGAACGGGCGCTCGCGGTGGTCGCGTTCGGCGCGATCGTCGCCGGCGGGCTGCTCTGGCTGCTCGACCAGCCCGGCTGGGCCGACGTCGCCTGGGGTGTCGGGGCGGCGGCCGTCCTCGTCCCCCTCGTCGTCGACACGGCGCGCGCGCTCCTCCGGGGCGACGTCGGCGTCGACGCGATCGCACTGGTCGCGATCGCCGGCGCGCTCGTGCTCGGGGAGGAGCTAGCCGCGGCGATCGTGGCGCTGATGATGTCCGGCGGCGGCGCGCTCGAGGAATGGGCCGCCGGGCAGGCGAGACGGGACCTGCGAATGCTGGTGGAGCGCGCGCCGCGGGTCGCCCAGCGCCACGTCGACGGCGGCGTCGAGGAGGTCCCGGTCGGCGTCCTCCTCCCGGGCGACCTGGTCGCGGTACGCGCCGGCGAGGTCGTCCCGGCCGACGGGGTCGTCGCACGCGGAGAGGCGGTGCTCGACGAGTCCGCGCTGACCGGGGAGGCGCTACCGGTGACGCTTGCGACCGGCGAGCCGGTGCGCTCGGGCACGGCGAACGCGGGCGCGGTGTTCGACCTGCGCGTGACCCGGCCCGCGGCGGAGAGCGCCTACGCCGCGATCGTGGAGCTCGTCCGTGCCGCCGAGACCAACCGGCCGCGGTTCACGCGCCTGGCAGACCGGTACGCCGCCTTCTTCCTGCCGTTCGCGCTCGCGGTGGCGGGGATCGCGTGGGCCGCGTCGGGCGACCCCAAGCGCGGGCTCGCGGTGATGGTCGTCGCGACACCGTGCCCGCTGATCCTCGCCGCCCCGATCGCCTTCGTCGCCGGTCTCTCCCGCGCCGCGCGTGCCGGCGTGATCGTGAAGGGCGGCGGCGCCCTGGAGCGCCTCGGCGCGGCGCGCACCGTCCTGCTCGACAAGACCGGCACGATCACAGTCGGCCAGCCGGACCTCGAGCGGGTGGCGTCCGTGGGCACCCTCGGGGCCGACGAGACGCTGCGGCTCGCAGCGTCGCTCGACCAGCTGTCCGCGCACGTGCTCGCCGACGGGCTCGTCACGGCCGCGGCCGCGCGCGGGCTCGACCTGGTCCTGCCGAGCGACGTGACCGAGGATCCCGGCCGGGGCATCGTCGGCGTCGTCGAGGGCCGGCGGGTGGCGGTCGGCTCGTCCGGCTGGCTCGAGAGCCAGGGCTACGCCGACGTCCGCCGGCGCGCGCAGGCACTCGACACCGGCGACGGGGCCGGGAGGGCGAAGGTCCTCGTCGGCGTGGAGGGGCGACTGGAGGGCGTGATCGTGATGGCCGACCATCTGCGCCCCGGGGCCGAGGGCCTCGCCGCGGGGCTGCGCTCGGCCGGCGTCGAGCACGTCGCGCTCGTCAGCGGCGACCGCCGCGAGGTGGCCGACGAGGTCGCCCGCTCGGTCGGGATCGACGAGGTGCACGCCGAGCAGTCGCCCGAGGCGAAGCTCGAGGTCGTCCGCCGCGCGGTGGCCGCCGCGAGCGGCGACGGCGCGGTCGTGATGGTCGGCGACGGGATCAACGACGCGCCGGCGCTCGCACTCGCCGACGTCGGCGTCGCCGTCGCCGGCAAGGGCGCCACCGTCTCCTCCGAGACGGCCGACGTCGTCATCGTCAGCGACAGCGCCGACCGGATCACCCTGGCGATCCGGATCGCGCGCCGGTCCCTCCACATCGCGAGACAGAGCGTCGTCGCGGGACTGGCGCTGTCGATCGGCGCGATGTTCGTAGCCGCGCTCGGCTATCTGCCTCCCGTCTGGGGCGCGTTGTTCCAGGAGGTGATCGACGTCGCGGTGATCCTGAACGCGCTGCGGGCGCTGCGCGGCTAGCCCGCAGGCGGATTCCGCGCGCACACCGATGCCGGTGCCGGGGCCCCGTGGGAGGCTGGCGGCGAAGCCGAGAGGAGGCACCATGAAGATCAGCGACCTGATGACACGCGACGTCTCGACGGTGACGCCGGCGACGCCGCTCAAGGAGGCGGCAACCGTCTTGGCGGGCCGCGGCATCTCCGGCCTGCCGGTCGTCGACCCGGACGGTCAGGTGGTCGGCGTGCTCTCCGAGGCCGATGTGATGGTCAAGCAGAGCGGCCCGCGCGAGCAGCACGGCGGTCTCTTCGCCTGGCTCGTCGAGCCGTCCGACCCCGCGCTGCCGGCCAAGCTGGAGGCGACGACCGCCGGGGAGGCGATGACGGCGCCGGCGGTGACGATCTCGCCCGAGCGGCCCGTCCGCGAGGCGGCCGCGCGGATGCTCGAGTCGGGCATCAACCGGCTGCCCGTCGTCGACGAGGAGGGCCGGCTCGTCGGGATCGTCAGCCGAGGCGACCTCGTGCGCGCGTTCACGCGCAGCGACGAGGAGATCCGGCGCGAGATCGAGGCGGACGTGCTCCGGCAGACGCTGTGGATCGAGGACCCGTCCGCGATCCGCGTCACCGTCGAGAACGGCGTCGTCACGCTCCGGGGGGCAGTCGCGAGCGCGTCGGACGCGGAGCTGCTGCCGCGCTTCGTGCAGCGCGTGCCGGGCGTCGTCAGGGTGACCGCGGAGCTGACGCACGCGAAGGCGTAGGCTCCGGTCGTGGAGCAGCGGCTGAGCCTCGTCACGCTCGGCGTCGCCGACCTCCCGCGGTCACGGCGGTTCTACGAGGCGCTCGGGTGGCGCTCGGGCACGGATCCGGAGCTGGGGGTCGTGTTCTTCCAGGCCGGCGGGATGATCGTGGCGCTGTGGAGCCGGGCGGAGCTGGCCGCGGACAGCGCGGTCGAGGACGGCGGCGGCTGGGGTGGCATCACGCTCGCCCACAACGTCGGCTCGCCGGCCGTGGTGGACGCGGTGCTCGACGAGGCGAAGGCCGCAGGCGGCACGATCGCGCGTCCCGGCGCCGAGACGTTCTGGGGCGGCTACTCGGGCGTCTTCCACGACCCCGACGGCCACGCCTGGGAGGTCGCGCACAACCCCGGCTGGACGCTCCGCGAGGACGGCACGGTCGAGCTTCCCGCCTGAGCCGGCTCAGAGTCCCGCCGCGTAGCCGTCACCCCGGGGGTCCGAGCCCGCGATCCAGGCGTCGCCGTGGCGGAGGATCGCCTGGCCGACGCCGAACCCGTGCGGCGAGTCCGGCACGTGCACGTCGTGGCCGAGCCCACGCAGGGCGTCGGCCTCGCCCGCCAGGCCGGGCTCGAGCGCGACGGCGCCGCCGGGCTCGACGCGCCACCGAGCCGCGTCGAGCGCCGCCTGCGGGTCCAGCCCGTCGTCCACGAGCCGCAGGACGAGCTGGAAGTGCCCCTGCGCCTGCATCGCGCCGCCCATCACCCCGAACGGGCCGAGCAGGCCGCCGTCGCGGACGAGGAAGCCCGGGATGATCGTGTGGAACGGCCGCCGGCCTGGAGCGAGCCGGTTGGGATGGCCTTCGTCCTCGACGAAGCAGGCCGCCCGGTTCTGCAGCGCGACGCCGGTGCCCGGCGCGACGACGCCCGAGCCGAACGAGTGGTAGAGGCTCTGGATCAGCGAGATCGCCGTGCCCTCCCCGTCGGCCGCGCAGAGGTAGGTGGTGCCGCCGGCCGGGACCGCGGTTGGGATCGCCTCGAGCGCCCCGTCCGGCCGCACGAGCGCCCGCCGGGCGGCGAGGTGCTCCGGCTCGAGCAGGCCGGGCGGGAGCGGCCCGTCGGCGACGTGCGCGTACGCGTCGGCGAGCGCGAGCTTCATCGACTCGACCTGCCCGTGCAGCCCCGGGTCGAGCCCGTCGTAGACGCCGAGCGCGATCAGCGCCGCGGCGCCCTGCCCGTTGGGCGGCAGCTCGCAGACCTCCACCCCCCCGTAGCTCCACCGCAGCGGCTCGACCCACTCCGAGCGGTGCGCGACGAGGTCGTCCTCGGAGAGCCACGACGCCGAGGCGATCGCGGCGGCGGTCGGGCCCTCGTAGAAGGCATCCGGGCCGCCGGCGGCGATCCGCCGGAGAGTGGCGGCGAGCTCCGGCAGCCGGTACCGCACCCCGAGGCCGGGCGCGGGCCAGGGCCGGTGGACGGCGCGCCGCCACTTGTCCGCGATGCGCGCGGTGCAGGCGAGCCCCCCCTCGGCCAGCTCGGCGGCCGGCAGGAGAGCCGCCTCGAGCCCGAGGCTCGAGAACCGCTCGGCCAGGTCGGCCCACGCGCGCACCGCGCCCGGCACGGTGACAGAGCGGGGGCCGTCGGCGTCGACCCGCTCGCCGTCGAGCACGGCCGGCGAGCGGCCCGAGCCGTTGAGGCCGTGCAACCGGCCGTCGTGCCACACGATCGCGAACGCGTCGCCGCCAGGGCCGTTCTCCGTCGGCTCGGCGACGGTCAGCACGGCGGCGGCGGCCAGGGCCGCGTCGACGGCGTTGCCGCCGCGCTCGAGCGCGCGCAGGCCCGCACGCGAGGCGAGCGGGTGGCTCGTGGCCACCATCGCCTCGCCGGCGACGGCGGGCATCCGGCGCCAGCCGCTCGAAGGGGCGGTGGCCGGGCGGAAGAGGCCGTCGAGGTCGAAGCGCATCCCGCCTATCATCTAGGCTCGCGGGCATGGCGGCGACCGGGCGCGACGTCGAGGTCGTGGTCGTGGGCGCGGGCATCGCGGGCGTGGCCACGGCGCACGCGCTCGCGGCGGACGGCCGTCGCGTGCTCCTGCTGGAGCAGTTCGAGACCGGCCATAGCCGCGGGTCGAGCCACGGCGGTTCCCGGATCTTCCGCCTCGCCTACGCAGACCCCGAGCTCGTCTCGCTCGCGCGGGAGGCGCTCGCACGCTGGCGCGAGCTGGAGGCCGAGTGCGGCGAGCCGCTGCTCGTCCAGACGGGCTCGCTCGACCTCGGGGAGATCGCGCTCGAGCACGCCGCGGGGCTCGAGGCGGCCGGCGTGCCGTGCGAACGGCTGACCGGCAGGGAGGTGGGCGCCCGCTGGCCGATCGTCGCGACTGCCGACGAGCCCGCCGTCTTCCAGCCGGACGGCGGCATCACCCGCGCCGACCGGGCGTACGCGGCGTTCCTCGCCGGCGCGCGCGCCGCCGGCGCCGAGCTGCGCGAGCACGCGCGCGTCACCGGCCTCACCCCGCTCGCCGACGGCGTCCGCGTCGACCTCGAGGGCGACTCGCTCGTGGCCGGCGCGGCAGTCGTGACCGCGGGCGCCTGGGCCGGCGGGCTGCTGGCCCCGCTCGGCCTCGACCTCGAGGCCGTGCCGACCTGCGAGACGGTCTCCTACTTCCAGCTCCACGAGGCCGACGCGCTGCCGAGCGTGATCGACGCGACGGTCCCGGCCGACGGGGTCGGCGCCGGCCGGCCGGGCCGGGTCTCCTACGGGCTCGCGGCACCAGGCGTTGGGCTGAAGGCGGGGCTCCACCACGCCGGGGCCGAGGTCGACCCGCACGAGGACGGAGGACCGGACGAGAGCGTCGTTCGCTGGGCGTCGGAGTGGGTCGCCGGGCGGTATCCCGAAGCGGACCCCTCCCCCTTCGCGGTCGAGACGTGCCTCTACACCAACCGCCCGGAGGAGCGGTTCCTGCTCGAGCGGCGCGAACGGGTCGTCGTCGGCTCGGCCTGTAGCGGCCACGGCTTCAAGTTCGCGCCGGTCGTCGGCCGCACCCTCGCCGGGCTCGCGGGCGACGCGCTCGCCGGGCGCTGACAGGTCAGCCCTCGGTCACGTACGCGGCCACGTCGGCGATCTCCTCGTCGTCGAGCCGCCCGTCGAACGCGGGCATCGCGCCGCGCCCGGAGCCGACGATCGCCTCGACCTGCTGCGCGTCGAGCGTGGTCGTGTCGAGCGAGGGGCCGACCTGGCCCGACGAGCCGGCCGGGCCATACGTGTGGCAGCCGCCGCAGCCTGCGCTCGCGAAGACCTCGGCGCCGGCGGCCGCGTCGCCGCCTTCGACGGCCGTCGTCGCCGGGGCAGTCGGCGCCGGCCCGCCGTCGTCCTCGGCGCTCTCCCGGCCGATCACGAAGCCGGCCGCGCCGGCCGCGAGCAGGAGCCCGACGACGGCGAGCATGCCGGCGCCCTCGAACGCGGCCGTGCCGAGCGAGGGACGGCCCCGCTCGACCGGCACGGGCAGCCCGCGCTCGTCGAAGACTGCGGCGCCCGCGCGGCCCCGGATCGTCTGCCAGACGTTCCAGAAGAACAGCACCTGTGCCGCCGCGAGCAGGACGACGAACGGCACCGACACGCGTGTGAGCGTGTCGTACTCCGACGGCAGCACCGAGAAGCGCCGTGGCGCGCCGTCGAGGCCCTGCACGAGCCACAGCCCGAACACCGTCATGCCGAGCACGAACGTCGACCAGACGTGCACGAGCGCCGTGCGCTCGCTGTACAGCGCCTTCCCGGTCAGCTCTGGGAGGAGGGCGTAGACGGCGCCGAAGATCAAGAGGCCGATGTTCAGCATCGCCATGTGGTGGAAGTGGCCGACGATCCACAGCGTGTTGTGCACGGCCACGTCGAGCGCGATCGTCGCGTTGACGATCCCCGAGAGGCCGGCGAGCAGCCAGCCGACGAGCCCGAGGAAGAGCGCGGTCGAGGCCGCCGTCCAGCGGAACGCCGAGCGGTAGATCGTGAACGCCAGGCTGTAGAGCGACAGAGCCGACGGCAGCACGAGCGAGAACGTCATCGGCTGCATGACCGTGTTGATCTGCGACTGCACCGAGTTCTCGGGGTAGTCCAGGTAGATGTGATGCGCCCAGACGAGGACGTTCGCGATCACCGCGACGGTCCAGGCGATCGCGATCACGTTGCCCGCGACGAGCTGCCGGTTCGCGTAGCGCGGGATCAGCCAGTAGTAGACCGCCACCGCCGGGAAGAGCAACAGGTAGACGACCGGGTGCCCGAACCACCAGAGGATGTTCTTCGCGAAGAGCGGGTCGGCCGAGCCGACCCACCCCGCCGATTCGAAGATCTGCCAGACGAGGAGCCCCGCGAGGGGGAGCGTGGCCACGATCATGTCGAGCCCGATCACGGTCAGCGGGATGACCGCGTAGGGCACCGGACGCGGGTTGGTGGCGAACGCCCGGGGCCAGAGGTAGCCCCAGCCCATCGCCACGCCGAGCCGCGTGAGCACGTTCTGCGAGACGGCGTGGAGCGCCGGCCCGAGCACGGTGTGGACGATGCCGAAGCACCAGGTCACGATCGAGAGCCCGACGAGCAGTACCGAGCAGGAGAAGAGCCCGGTCGCCCAGGCGCCCCACTCCCCCGCCCCGAAGAAGGGAAGCGGGTAGAGGAAGACCCACGAGGCGCCGAACCCCATCAGGAGCGTCGTCACTACGACGCCCGCAACGCCGAGCACCATCAGCCACCAGGTGAGCCGGGCCATCGCGAGGCCGAAGGGGCGAAGCGGGAAGCCGACGCCCGCGAGCACCCACCAGGAGAGCCCCATCACGGCGAAGCCCGCCCAGCCGACGAAGGTGCCGAGCCCGTGGGCCGTCATCGCGGCGTACCAGAAGTTGTCGCCTACGCGGCCCCAGTCCGCCTGGCTCGAGCGCAGCACGACGCCGAGCAGTCCGGAGGCGGCGAGGATCGCGGTCGAGGCGACGACGTAGCGGAGCGTGAGCGCGCGGGCGACCTCGCGGGCCCGCTCGTCGCTCATCGGCGGAGCCCCTCTCTGCAGGGCCGGCCGCCGTCGCGGCCGGGAGTCGAGACGAAACGCCTCACCCGCGCACCTCGAGGGTCGCCTGCATCTCGTGGTGGCGCACGCCGCAGAACTCGAGGCAGAGGATGGTGTACGTCCCGGGCTCGTCGAACGTGTGCACGACCTTCTGCGTTCGGTCGGGCATCACCTGCGCCTGGAACGCGAGCACGCCGCCCTCGCTGTAGACGCCGAAGCCGTGGTTGACGTCCCGCGTGGTGAGGAGGAACTCGACCGGCCGCCCGGCCTGGACGACCGCCGGGGTGACCGCCCAGGCGAACTGGACGCCGGTGACGCGGACGACCTGCTTGCCCGCTCCGGCCGTCTCGCCGTACGGGACGTAGAAGATCGTCGCGAGGAGCAGAGCGAAGAGGGCGGCCAGCACGACGAGCAACCAGGCGCCCTCGCGGCGCGAGTACGGCTCTGCGTCGACCTCCTCGCCCGCGAACCTCGTCGACTGCCAGATCGCGACCGAGATGACGACGCCGATCGCGACGGCGATCCCGTACGCGACGGCGATGATCACCGCAGTCTGGCTCACGGGGCGATCCTCTCGCGCCTCGCAGCGGACCGCAACGGCGGTCGACCGCCTGCGGAAAAGCCGCAGGACGACCGGCGGCCGCCCCGATGCTCCGCCCGCCCAGCCGCCGCCAGACTCGAGGCATGAGCCTGATCGTCGTTGCCACGGACGGATCTCCCGCTGCCCGAGCCGCGCTCGACGAGGCGATCCGGCTGGCGCAGGCGACCGGTGACACCGTCGCCGTGCTCGCCGTCTGGCGCGCGCTGCAGGGCGACTTCGGGCTGCCCTACCCGTCCGCGGCGCTCCTCGGCGAGCTCCTGGACGCGGAGCACGCCTACGCCGAGCGGATGCTGGCAGAGGCGCGCGAGCGGGCGCTCGCGGCCGGCGTCGAGGTGGAGACGGTCCTGCAGGCCGGCGATCCGGCGGAGCGAATCTGCGCCTTCGCCGAGGAGCGCGAGGCGCGGCTGATCGCGGTCGGGACGCACGGCTACCGGCCCGCGCTGGCGCTGCTCACGGGCAGCGTCTCGACCGCCGTGATCAGGCGTGCGCCGTGCCCGGTGCTCGTCGTCCGCGAGCCGGAGGCCGAGGCGGTTTCGGCCGCGTCCGATCGGCTCGCCGCCAACGGGTAGCGCCGTGCAGGCCCGGCCGCCGCCGGGACTGACGACCGCGGAGGCGGCGCGCCGCTTCCTGCAGCACGGCCCGAACGCGCTCGCCGAGCCGCCGCGCCCCTCCCGCCTGCACCGCCTCGGCCGCAACCTCGTCCACCTGTTTGCGCTCCTGCTCTGGACCGGCGCCGGGCTCGCTCTGCTGGCGGGCCTGCCGGAGCTGGCCGTCGCGATCGTCGTGGTGGTGCTCGTGAACGCGGCCTTCGCGACGGGCCAGGAGCTCCGCGCCGAGCGCGCGACGGAGGCGCTCCGGCGGATGCTGCCCCAGCAGGCGCGGGTCCGGCGAGACGGCGTCGAGCAGGAGGTGGCGGCCGCCGAGCTCGTGCCGGGCGACGTGCTGGTGCTGCGCCCCGGCGACCGCGTGAGCGCCGACGGCGAGCTCCTCGACGAGACGGAGCTGCGCGTCGACGAGTCGACCCTCACCGGCGAGTCGTGGCCCGTCGCCCCGCACGGAGTCGTGCACGCCGGCACCTGGGTGACCGGCGGGGTCGGGGAAGCGGTCGTCACGGCCACCGGGATGAACACCGAGTTCGGCCGGATCGCGGCGCTCACGCAGGCGGGCGACCTCGAGCGGAGCCCGCTCGAGCGGGAGCTCGACCGGCTGACGCGCTTCGTGGCGCTGCTCGTGCTCGGGCTCGGGACGGCGTTCTTCCTCACCGCCGGAGCGCTCGGGATGGGCCTGCGCGACCGCTTCGTGTTCGCGATCGGCGTCATGGTCGCGAACGTCCCGGAGGGGCTCCTGCCGACCGTCACGCTCTCCCTCGCGCTCGCGACGCAGCGGATGGCCCGCCGGAACGCCCTCGTGCGGCGGCTGTCCGCCGTGGAGACGCTCGGCGAGACGACCGTCATCTGCACCGACAAGACGGGGACGCTGACGAAGAACGAGCTCACCGCGCAGGAGATCTGGACGCCGGCCCTGTCGGTGGAGGTCGAGGGAACCGGCTACTCGCCGCACGGGCGCTTCAGGCGCGACGGAGAGGTGGTGCATCCCTCCGAGCTCGACGAGGTGCTTCGCGCCGGGCTCCTCTGCAACGACACGAAGCTCGAGCCCGGCGCCGAAGGCTGGCGCGTGGTGGGCGACCCGACCGAGGCCGCCCTGATCACCCTGGCCGCGAAGGGCGGGCTCCACCACCCGACCGAGGCAGGCCTGGCGCCGCGCCTCGCGGAGCTTCCCTTCGACTCGACCCGCATGCGGATGACCACCGTGCACGCGACGCCGGCGGGGCGCGTCGCTTACGTCAAGGGCGCCCCGGAGGCCGTGCTTGCACGCACACGGGGAGACGAGGCCTCGCGCGCCCGCGCACTGCGGGAGGCACGGGAGCTCGAAGGCAGCGGGCTGCGCGTGCTCGCGCTCGCCCGCCGGGCCGTCGACGCCGCCACTCCGCTGACGGTCGACGCGCTCGAGCAAGATCTCGAGCTGCTCGGTCTCGTCGGCATGCTCGACCCGCCGCGGCCGGAGATCGCCGGCGCGATCGAGCGCTGCCGCCGGGCCGGAATCCGCATCGTCATGGTCACCGGCGACAGCGGGCCGACCGCGCGCGCGGTCGCACGCCGGATCGGCCTCGTCGACGACGCCTGCAGCGTCGTCGAGGGCTCGGAGCTCGACGGGCTCGCGGACGACGAGCTCGTCCGGCTCGTCCTGCACGGGAATGTCGTCTTCGCCCGGACCGCACCGGAGGGGAAGCTCCGGCTGGCCCGCGCACTGCGGGCGCACGGCGAGGTGGTGGCCATGACCGGAGACGGCGTCAACGACGCGCCCGCGCTCCGCGAGGCGGACATCGGCGTCGCGATGGGGATCGCGGGCACCGACGTCGCCCGCGAGACGGCCGACCTCGTGCTCGTCGACGACGACTTCTCCTCGATCGTCGCCGCCGTCGAGGAGGGCCGCGCGGTGTACGCGAACATCCGCCGCTTCGCCGCATACCACTTCTGCTCGAACGTCGGCGAGCTCGTCCCGTTCCTCGTCTGGGGCCTATCCGGCGGGGCGGTGCCGCTACCACTCGTGGTCATGCAGGTGCTGGCGATCGACCTCGGCACCGACATGCTGCCGGCGATCGCGCTCGGCACCGAGCGGGCCGAGCCGGGGACGATGGAGCGCCCGCCACGGCGGCGGACCGAGCGGCTCCTGAACCGCGCAACCGTCGCGCGCGTGTACGGCTACGTCGGCCCGATCGAGGGCCTGGCGGCGATGACGAGCTTCCTCTGGGCGTACTGGCTCGCCGGCTGGCGGCCCGGAGACGTGCTCGCCGATGCCGGCCCGCTCTACGTCCAGGCGACCGGGATGACCTGCCTGGGCGTGGTCGCCGCGCAGGTGGGCGCCGGGCTCGCGATGCGCACCGACCGCCGCTCGGTCTTCTCGGTCGGCCTGCTCTCGAACCGCTTCCTGCTCGCAGGCATCGCCGTCGAGGCCGCACTGGCCGTCGCGCTCGTCGAGGTACCGGTGCTCCAGGAGCTGTTCCACACGCGGCCGCTCGGGTGGGAGCACTGGGCGCTCCTCGCCGTGTGGCCGCCCGTCGTGCTCGCGGCCGAGGAGGCCCGCAAGGCGGTTGTCCGCCGCCGGTCGCACGACGTGGGCGTCGAGGGCGCCCAACCGAGATCCCCGACGGCGCCGCCGCTCCGTAGGCGCTACGGAGCTCGAATCGCCGAGCCCCCCGATGCGCGCCGTCCCCGTGGCGGCGACGCTCTGGACGTCCCCTCGAAGGGAGGCTCGCCATGACCGCGAGCACACGTGTCACCGTCGTCGGCGGCGGCTTCGCCGGGCTCGAGACAGCTTTCAGCCTGCGCGCCAAGCTGGGGGAGCGGGCCAGGTTGACGCTCGTCTCCGACCGCGACGACTTCCTGTTCAAGCCCAACACGATCTACATCCCGTTCGGCGCCGACCCGACCTCGCTGCTGATCCCGCTGGCGCGGCCGGCCGCACGGCGCGACATCGACCTCGTCCGCGCGCCGGTCGACGCTGTCGACCGCGACACGGCCACGGTGCACGCCGGCGGCGCGGCGATCCGCTCCGATTTCGCCGTCCTGGCCACCGGTGCTGGGATGCGCGCCGAGGAGATCCCCGGCCTCGCAGAGCACGCCGAGACGATCTGGACGCCGGCGGAGCTGGAGGCGCTCGGCCTTCGCCTGCGCGAGGTGGTCGCCCGGGCCGCCTCGAACGTCGAGTCGACGGTGCTCTTCGCCGTCCCGCCGGGCAACAAGTGCGCCGGCCCGCTCTACGAGCTCGTCCTGATGACGGAGACGTGGCTGCGCCGCAAGCACGTGCGCGACCGCGTCCGGCTGCTCTGGGCGACGTTCGAGCAGACGTACGTGCAGGCGTTCGGGCCGAAGCTCGACGAGGTCGTGCGCGCGGAGTTCGCCGCGCGCGGGATCGAAGGGCGCACCGCGATCTCGCTCGTCGGAGTCGACGCCGAGACCGCGCGCTTCGACGACGGCACCGAGCTCCGCCACGACCTGCTCGTCGCCTTCCCGCCGTACGTTGCGGCCGTCGACTACGACGGCTTCGAACGCGACGAGCGCGGCTTCCTGCGCACCGACGCCACCTCGCGCGCAGTCGCGGGCTCCAGCCGCGTCTTCGCCCCGGGCGACGCCGGCGACTTCCCGGTCAAGCAGGCGTTCCTCGCCTTCCTCGAGGCCGACGCCGTCGCCGAGCGGATCGCCGCCGAGGCGCTGGGACGCGAGCCCGCGTTCGCGTTCGACCCCGTGAGCATGTGCGTGATGGAGGAGCTGGACACGGCGACCTTCGCCCAGGTGCCGCTCGTCGTCACCGGCGACCCGAGCCGGCCCGTGGCCGTCCGGCCCGACGCGAACGGCGCGTACCGCGTCGGCGTGTCGCCGCTCTGGCGGCTCGGCAAGAAGATGCTCGGCCTCTACCTGCCCCTGCGCTTCCG
>DASTPC010000202.1:0-13137 GCA_035720085.1 Gaiellaceae bacterium | reverse complement strand
CGCTGCGCTACGACGTGATCGAGGACGTCGGCGCTTACGTCCGCGCGCCCGAGCCGGCGACCCTCTACCGCATGCACGGCTCGCTCTCGGGCGCCTACCGCGTGCGGAACGTGGCCGCCCGCTACCGGGTGGTGCTCACGAACACGCTGCCCTCCGGCCTGAACCGCGGGTTCGGCGGCCCGCAGCTCTACCTCGGCCTGGAACGGACGATGGCGATCGCCGCGCGCCGGCTCGGGCTCGACCCGGCCGAGCTGGCACGCCGCAACCTGATCCGTGCGAGCGAGCTGCCCTACCGGACGCCGTCCGGCGGGCTCTACGACTCGGGCGACCACGAGGCGTGCCTCGACGACGCGCTCGAGCTCGTCCGCTGGGGCGAGCGGGTCGAGGAGGCCCGGGCCGCGCGGAGCGGGGGGCGGCTGGTCGGCGTCGGCCTGGCGTGCGTCGTGGAGCCGTCGATCTCGAACATGGGCTACATCACGCTCGCGCAGACCGCGGTCGAGCGCGCGGCGACGCTGCCGAAGTCCGGCAACGCGGAGGGCGCGCTCGTTCAGGTCGACCCGCTCGGGGGCGTCACCGTGCGCCTCGCGACGACGCCGCAGGGGCAGGGTCACCGCACCGTCGTCGCCCAGGTGGTCGCGGACGAGCTCGGCTGCGAGCCGGGCGACGTGCGGGTGCTGGCCGAGATGGACACGGCAACGGTGCCGTGGACGGTCGCCTCGGGGAACTACTCGTCCCGCTTCTCCGGCGTGGCGGTGGGCGCCGTCAGCGCGGCCGCGCGATCGGTGCGCGCGAAGGTGGACGCGATCCGCGCGCGCCTCGACGACCCAGACGCGTCGCTGCGGCGCGTCGCCGGGTCCGCGCACTGGAACCCGGAAGGCCTGCCCGAGGGCATGGAGCCCGGGCTGTCGGCGGTGGCGTTCTGGTCGGCGCCGAACCTCGACCCACCCGACGCCGAGGACCGGGTCGCCTCCTCGGCGGCGCACGGGCTGATCGTCGACGCCTGCGTCGTCGAGGTGGAGCGGGAGACCGGCGAGGTCCGGGTGCTCGACTACGTCACCGTCCACGACGCGGGCGTGCTGCTCAACCCGCTGCTCGCCGACGGGCAGGTGCGGGGCGGATTCGCGCACGGCGCGGCCGCGGCGCTCTGGGAGCGGCACGTCTACGACGAGTGGGGCACGCAGCTGACCGGCACGTTCGTCGACTACCTCGCGCCCGCGGCGCCCGACGTCCCGGGACTGCGGATCGCGCACCGCTCGACCCCGTCGCCCTTCACGGCGCTCGGCGCGAAGGGGCTCGGGGAGGGAAACACCATGTCCGCGCCGGCGGCGCTCGCGAACGCGGTCGCGGACGCCATCGGCCGCGACGACGTCGAGCTGCCGCTGACCGCGCCGCGCGTCTGGGAGCTGCTCGACGCCGGAGACCGCGCGCCGTGAAGCCCGTTTCCTTCTCGTACGTGGCCGCGCGGTCGCTCGAGGAGGCCCTCGCGGCGCTGGCCGACGGCGGCGAGGACGCCAAGCCGCTCGCCGGCGGGCAGAGCCTCGTGCCAGCGTTGAACATGCGCCTCGTCAGGCCGACGCTCCTCGTCGACCTGGCGCGTGCGGGGCTCGGCGGGATCGAGCGCGCCAACGGAACCGTGCGGGTCGGTGCGACCACGCGCCAGGTGGAGCTGCAGCGGAGCGAGCACTGCCCGCAGCTCGCCGCCGAGGCGCTCCCCCACGTCGGTCACGCCGCAACACGCAACCGGGGCACGGTCGGCGGCTCGGTCGCCCACGCCGACGCGGCGGCCGAGCTTCCCGTCTGCCTCGCCGCCCTCGGCGGCAGCGTCGTCACGGACCGCCGCCAGCTCCCCGCCGCGGAGTTCTTCACGGGCCCGTACACGACGGCGCTCGAGCCCGGGGAGCTGGTCACGGCGACGCTCTGGCCCACCGCCGCCGGCCCGTGCGCGTTCGAGGAGCTCGCCCTGCGGCGAGGCGACTTCGCGCTGTCGATGGTCGCCGTCAGCGGGACGCGGGTCGCCGTCGGCGCCGTCACCGACCGGCCGACCGTGCTCCACGAGGTGGGCGCGCTGCTCGCCGCGGGCGAGCCCGGCGACGAGCTTGCGGCCGAGGCCGGCGCCCTCGCCGCCTCCCTGGTCGACCCCGCCGGCCACCTGCACGCCTCGCCCGCGTACCTGAAGCACGTCACCGGCGTCCTCGTCGAGCGCGCGCTGCGGAGAGCATGGACCTCCGGCTGACCGTCAACGGGCGACCCGTCGTCGAGGACGTCGAGCCGCGGCTCCTCCTCTCCGACTTCCTGCGCCACCGGCTCGGCCTGACCGGCACCCACGTCGGCTGCGAGCACGGGGTGTGCGGCGCGTGCACCGTGCAGGTGGACGGCGCCGCCGTGCGGTCCTGCCTGCTCCTCGCGGTGCAGGCCGACGGCGCCGAGGTGCGCACGGTCGAGAGCCTGGCCGCCGCCGAGCGCCTGTCGCCGCTGCAGGAGGCGTTCCGGCGCCACCACGCGCTCCAGTGCGGCTTCTGCACGCCGGGGATCCTGATGGCCGCCGACGAGCTGCTGGCCCGCGGCGCACCGTCCCGCGCCGAGGTCGTCGACCTGCTCTCAGGGCACCTCTGCCGCTGCACGGGTTACGTCCCGATCGTGGACGCGATCGTCGAGGCGGGGAACGCGTGAACCTCGCGCAGTCGCTGCTCGCCGCCTGCGAGCGGCACCCGGAGCTGGAGGCCTTCCCGGGCCTCACCTACGGCGAGCTGCTGCCGCGCGTCCAGCGGCTCGCGGGCGGGCTCGCCGTCGAGCCGGGCGAGCGCGTGGCCTTCGTGCTCGACAACCGGCTCGAGACGGCGCTCCTCTACTGGGCGGCGCAGTGGGCGGGCGCAGTCGCCGTGCCGCTCTCCTGGCGCGTGTCCGAGCAGGAGCTCGAGTACTGCCTCGCCGACTGCGGCGCCCGCGTCACGATCCGCGACGGCGACCCGCTCCTCGACGGCCCTGCGCACGTCGGCGCGCTCGGCCGCGACGAGGGGGAGGTCTCGCTGCTCCTCTACACCTCGGGGACGACGGGCCGGCCCAAGGGCGTGCCCCGCTCGCACGCCGCCGACCGCGCCGGCGGCTGGTCGCAGGCGCTCCAGCACGGCTACCGCTGGCGCGACCGGACGCTCGGCGTGATGCCGCTCTACCACACGATGGGCATCCACTCGCTACTCGCGATGCACCTCCTCGGCGGCTGCTTCGTCCCGCTCGCGCGCTGGGACGCCGGCGAGGCGCTCGAGCTGATCGAGACGGAGCGGATCACGTCGCTCTACCTCGCGCCGACGCTCTTCCACGACCTCGTCCACCACCCGGCGCTCGCGGAGCACGACGTCTCCTCCGTGCGAGCGCTCGGCTACGCGGGCGCCGCGATGACCTCGACGCTCGTGCGTCGCTGCGCCGAGGCGTTCGCGCCCGAGGTGTTCGTCAACCCCTACGGCTCGACCGAGATCTACACCTTCACGATCGGCCGCGACCAGATCGCCAAGCCCGGGTGCGCCGGGCGCCCGGCGGTCAACACGAGGCTGCGGCTCGAGGCCGGCGGCGAGGTCTGCGTCCACCTCTCGTCGGACGAGGCGTTCGCCGGCTACTGGAACCGGCCCGACGCGGACGCGAAGGCGATCCGCGACGGCTGGTACGCGACCGGCGACACCGGCCACCTGGACGTGGACGGCGACCTGTGGCTCGACGGCCGGGTGGACGACATGATCGTCTCGGGTGGCGAGAACGTGCACCCGCTCGAGGTCGAGGACGTGCTCGCCGCGCACGCGGGCGTGAGCGAGGTCGCGGTGATCGGCGCACCGGACGACCGCTGGGGTCAGCGGGTCGTCGCGGTCGTCGTCGGCGACGCGACGGACGAGGAGCTGGACGCGCACTGCCTCTCCTCCCCGCTCGCGCGTTTCAAGCGTCCGCGCGAGTACCGCCACGTGGACGCGCTGCCGAAGAGCGCGTCCGGCAAGATCCTCCGGCGCCTGCTCCGGGAGGCGGTTCCGCCTTCTGCAGAACCGCCTAATCGACGAAAGGACACCACGTGACCGATGCCTACGACGGCTTCCGCGTCGAGATCTCGGGCGACGTGGCCACCGTCACGCTCGACGTGCCCGGCAAGTTCAACCGCGTCTCGATGCTCGCCCGCGACCAGCTTGCGGCCGTCTTCGCCGAGCTCGACAGCGACGCGGCGGTTCGCTTCGCCGTCCTCACCGGGGCGCATGACTCCTTCACCGCAGGCGGCGACATCCCCGGGTTCCTCGAGCGCAGCGCCTGGGACGTCTCGCGCCTGGCGCGGAACGTGGCTGCGCCGGAGCGGTGCTCGAAGCCGGTGGTCGCAAAGCTCCAGGGATACGTCTTCGGCGTCGGCTTCGAGCTCGCGCTGGCCTGCGACTTCCGAATCGCCGCCGACGACGTGCAGCTGGCGCTGCCCGAGGCGACGATCGGGATGATCCCCGGCTCCGGGGGCACGCAGCGGCTGACGCGCCTCGTCGGGCTCGGCCGCGCCAAGGATCTGGTCATGCGCGGCCGCCGGGTGGGCGCCGACGAGGCGTTTGCGCTCGGGCTCGTCACCGAGGTCGTCGCCGCCGACGCCCTCGACGCCGCCGTCGACTCGTTGCTCGCCGAGCTGCGGCGCCACTCGCCGCTCGCGCTGCGGATGGCCAAGCGC
This sequence comes from Gaiellaceae bacterium, assembly GCA_035720085.1. Classification (GTDB taxonomy): domain Bacteria; phylum Actinomycetota; class Thermoleophilia; order Gaiellales; family Gaiellaceae; genus Gaiella. The sequence goes on along the minus strand of DASTPC010000202.1, from coordinate 8,459 downwards.
GTCCTGGACGCGGCCTACGAGGGGCCGCTACACGTCGGGCTGGAGCTGGAGGGCCTCGCCTACGGCCTGCTGCAGCAGACGCACGACTTCCGCGAGGGCGTCGAGGCCTTCGGGGAGAAACGGCCGCCCGAGTTCACGGGCGAGTAGCGGACGCCTGCCGCGCCTGCGCCGAGACCGCGGTGGAGCGATCGGCACACACTCGGCACACCTCCAACCGTCCGCGCGGGCCATGTCCAGGGTCAGACCCCGGACGTGGCCCGAACGGGCACGCCCGGCGTGCCTGAGGGGCCTCGCCGGGCGGCTGACGGCCGCTAGCGGCGAGCCACCACTCGGGCGGAAACGGACCTGGCCCCGCACGGGCTCGCCCACCGCCCCGCACGCCCGTTCTCCACAGGCAGCCCGTCAGGCGGGCGGCGGGCCCGGCCCCAGCTCGCGCTCCCAGGCGAGCCCGGCGGCGAGCACGACCTCGTCCGTCGGCGCCACGAGCTGGAGGTTGCCGATCGCGAGCCCGGCCCAGCCGACGAGGTTGACCCAGCGCAGGAACGAGGAGAGCGGAAGCCGCACCTCGAGCTCGTCGGCATCCTCCGCCGGCAGGTCGACGGCGTAGCAGGGCGAGACGTAGAGGTCGACCTCGGGCCGGAAGCGGCGCCACTCGTCCACCGCCCGGGTCGCGGCGTCGACCGCGTCGGGCTGCACCCGGTGGGCGGCCTCGAGCTTCGTCCGCATCACCCGGCCGTACTCGTCGGCCCGGCTCGGGAAGGTCGTCGCGTGGGAGCGGGCGGCCTCGTGCTGGAAGAGCGGCCACGTGTCGGCCGTCGCGTCGGGGACGCCGGCCTCCACGACGCGCGCGCCGAGCCGTTCGAGCTCGGCCGCCCACTGCTCGGCGGTGTCGCTGCGCTCCGTCGGGCGGCCGTCGCCGATCTCCGGCGGCTGCCGGAGCAGGCCGACGGTGAGGCCTGCGAGCCGGGGCTCGGGCACCTGCCGTCCCGAGAGCACCGACCAGAGCGCCGCCACGTCGGCGACCGTGCGCGCCATCGGCCCGACCGTGTCGATCGACGGGACGAGCGGGAAGATGCCCCCCATCGGGATCAGCCCCCACTGCGACTTCAGCCCGACGACGTCGCAGCAGGCCGCCGGCAGCCGGATCGAGCAGCCCGTGTCGGTGCCGATCGCGAGCTCGGCGAGCCCGGCGGCGAGCGCCGCCCCGTTGCCGGAGCTCGAGCCGCCGGTGGTGCGGCCCGGGCGCACCGGGTTGTGGCAGATCCCGTACCAGTCGCTCTGGCCGAGGACGCTCCACGCGAACTCCGGCAGGTGCCCTTTGCCGACGACGACGGCGCCCGCGTCGAGCACGCGCTCGACGACGGTCGCATGGGCGGACGGGACGTGGTCGGCGTAGATCCTGGAGCCGTACGTCGTGCGGATCCCCGCCGTGTCGATCAGGTCTTTGACGAGCAGCGTCCGCCCTGCGAGCGGCCCCTCCGCCGCGCCTCGGAGCGGCTCGTCGAGCCAGGTGATCCCGGCGTTCAGCTCGTCCGTCACGACGGGACCAGTGCGACGGCCTCGACCTCGATCCTCGCGCCCGGGATCACCAGCGCCGAGACCTCCACGAGCGTGGAGGCCGGCCGCGACTCGCCGAAAGCCTCCTGCCGGACCGGGTTGACGAGCGGGCGGTCGTCGACGTCGGTGAGGAAGACCGTCACCTTGACCACGTCGGCGAAGGCGCACCCCGCGGCGGCGAGCACGGCCTCCATGTTCCGGAACACCTGGCGCGCCTGCTCGACGACGTCGTCGCCGCCGACGAGCTTGCGCCGCTCGTCGACCGGGACGATGCCGCTGACGAAGAGGAGCTCCCCGGCGCGCACGGCGTCGGTGAAGTGGGAGATCGGCTCTGCCTGCCCGGGGACGCGGTACTCCTGGCGCACCGGCCGATCCTACGGCGCGGCGAGCCGCTCGCGGGCGGCTTGCCGGATCTCCGCGATCGTGTGGCGCGGCGTGATCGCCTCGGGGTCGACGCGCAGCTCGAGCAAGGCGGGCCGGCCGCTCGCGAGCGCGGCCTCGAACGCCGGCTCGAAGTCGGCCGTCCGCTCGACCACCTCGCCGAACGCACCGAAGGCCCGCGCGAGCGCGGCGAAGTCCGGGTTGACGAGGTCGGTGCCGCTCACGCGGCCCGGGTAGTGCCGCTCCTGGTGCATCCGGATCGTCCCGTACATGCCGTTGTTGATCACCAGCACGAGGATCGCGGCCTCGTGCTGGACCGCGGTCGCGAGCTCCTGCCCGGTCATCAGGAAGTCTCCGTCGCCGGCCATGGCGACGACCACGCGCCCCGGGTGCAGCAGCTTCGCCGCCACCGCGGCCGGCACGCCGTAGCCCATCGCGCCGCTCGTCGGCGCGAGCTGGGTGCCGTAGCGCCGGAACTCGTAGAAGCGGTGCGCCCAGACGGAGAAGTTGCCGGCGCCGTTCGTCAGGATCGCGTCCGCCGGCAGCCGCCCGCGCAGGAACGCCATCACCTCGCCCATCTGGAGCTCGCCCGGGAGCGGCGTGTGATCGAGGTTCTCGAGGTACTCCGCCCGCGCCTGCTCCGTGTCCGCCCGCCAGGGGGAGGGATCGAGCGGAGGCAGCGCCGCGAGCCCCGCAGCGAAGTGCACGGGGCTCGTCGCGATCGCCAGGTCGGGCTCGTAGACGCGGCCGAGCTCGTCCGGGTCGGGGAAAACGTGGATCAGCGTCTGCCGCGGCCGCGGGACGTCGAGGTACGAGTAGCCGCCGGTCTCGATGTCCCCGAGCCGGGTGCCGACGGCGAGCACGACGTCGGCCTCCCGCACGCGCCGCGCGAGCCGCGGGTCCGGCCCGACGCCGAGATGGCCGGCGTAGACGGGCAGCGCGTTGTCGACGTGGTCCTGGCGTCGCCAGGAGGTGGCGAGCGGGAGCCCGCTCGTGGCGCACCAGGAGCCGAGGTCGTCGTGCGCCTGCGCGCTCCACGGCAGCCCGCCGACGACGACGAGCGGCCGCACCGCGCCGGCGAGCAGCTCGCGCACGCGCTCGAGCGCATCGGCACGCGGCGCCGCCTCCACCGGCGCGACTGGCGCGGCGTCGGCCACCTCGGCCTCCTCCACCTGCACGTCCTCCGGCAGCGAGAGCACGACCGGCCCCGGCCGGCCGGACATCGCCACGTGGAAGGCGCGCGCGAGCAGCTCCGGCAGGCGCACGGCCGAGTCGGCCTCGGCCGCCCACTTCGCGAGCGGCGCGAACAGCTGCCCGTAGTCGACCTCCTGGAACGCCTCGCGGCCGCGCACGCCGCGCGGCACCTGGCCGACCACGAGGAGCAGCGGCGTCGAGTCCTGGAAGGCGGTGTGGACGCCGCACGCCGCATGGGTGGCGCCCGGGCCGCGCGTGACCAGGCAGATGCCCGGCCTGCCGGTGAGCTTGCCGTAGGCGTCGGCCATGTTCGCGGCGCCGACCTCGTGCCGGCACTGCACGTAGCGGATCGGCGACTCGTAGAGCGCGTCGAGCACGGCGAGGTAGCTCTCGCCGGGCACGCCGAACGCCAGGTCGACGCCGTGCGCCTCGAGCTGGTCGACCAGGATCCGGCCGCCGGAGCGGCTCACCGCAGCCGGAGCGGGTGGTCGAAGTAGACCGTCGCCCGCTGGAGCTTCGGCTTGGCCTCGTCGGCGGGGTCGACGTAGCGGATCGTCCGCTTCCCCGCCCACTCCGCCGGCAGCACCAGCACCCGCACGAAGGCGGTCTCCAGGTGCTTCGAGGCCGCGGCGTACACCGGCTCCGGGCCGCTCTCGAACCAGGCCCCGCTCGGCCCGTGGTACGTCGAGCGGCCCTCGGTGCGGACCTCGAGCTCGCCGTGCAGCAGGTACCGGATCCCGGGGCCGGGATGCGTGTGCACGTACGCGATCCCGCCCTTCGGGAAGTCGACCCGGTCGCAGCGGACGATCCAATCCGCGAACGGGTCTAGGCGCACGGTACGCGAGAGGAGCGCTCCCTCCGCGTCCGCCTCGGTCGCGTCGAGCTGCCACACGAGCGCGTGCCCCTCGACCGAGGCGGCGCCGAAGAACGCGCGGTCGCCGCCGAGGTCGTAGACGATGCGGTTGCCGCCGATCGTCTCGACCCCGGTGGCGAACTCGTACAGGCTCAGGCGCATGACATGACCTAGGGCCGGTTGTCGCGCGGGTCCCAGAGCGGCGTCGCCGCTGTCTCCTCGTAGGCCATCCCCTCCGGATAGCTGATCAGCTCCACGTAGGTGCCGAACGGCGCCCGGAAGTAGTTGATCGTCTGCCCGGCGGCGGGCCCGTCGGTCACCGCGAGCGGGCCGAGCAGCTTCTCGACGCCGGACGCCTGCAGATAGGCGACCGCCTTGTCGATGTGGCGGACGTAGAGCGCGATGTGCTTGCCGCCGAAGTCGGAGTTCTTGCGGAACTCCTGCTGCTGGTCGGGGGAGGAGTACTGGAACAGCTCGATGCTGGGGCCGTCGCCGCAGCGCACCTGCGTGATCCGGTCGATCACGGCCCGCGGGTGGACGCCCAGGAGGTCCGTCATGAAGGTGCCCTGCGGGTCGGAGAACGGGCCGAAGGTGAGCGGCGCGCGGCAGCCGAGCACATCCTCGAACCACGCGACGGCGGCAGCGACGTTCGGGACGGTGATCCCGACGTGGTCGACTCCGAGCAGGCCGGGCACGCTGGTGCTCACCGAGCCTGCGCGGTTGCGCTTCGGCGACCAGAGCGGCCGGCCCGGGTCGCGCTCGTAGGCCATCCCCTCCGGGTAGCTGATCAGCTCGATGTACGTCCCCCAGGGAGTACGGAAGTAGTTGATCGACTGCCCCGCCGCCGGGCCCTCGGCGACGGGCAGCGGGCCGAGCAGCTTCTCCACGCCCTTCGCCTGCAGGTCGGCGACGGCGGCGGCGATGTCGGCGACGTAGAAGGCGATGTGGTGCCCCGCCCAGTCCGAGTTCTTCGGGAAGACCTGGAGCTGGTCGGGCGCGTCGTACTCGAACAGCTCGATGTTCGCGCTGCTACCGCAGCGGACCATCGTGATCTGCTCGATCACCGCGCGCGGGTGGACGCCGAGCAGGTCCTGCATGAAGGTCCCGGTCGGGTCGGAGAAGGGGCCGAACGTGAGCGGCGCGCTGCAGCCGAGCTTCTCCTCGAACCACGCGACCGCCTGGTCGATGTCCGGGACCGTGATGCCGACGTGGTCGACGCCGACGAGGCCTGGCAGGCCGTTTCGCTGGGCGGCAGCCGAGGCCGGCTGCGCCGCGGACGAGCTGCCGGCGAAAGCGAGCACGCACGCGGCGACCGCGCCGGCGAGCGCGAGGACGGTGAGCGTGCGGGTGGATCTGCGGGTCATGACTCTCCCCCTCTCAGTGGAAGTACTGGCCGCCGTCGATCACGATCGTCTGGCCGGTGACGAAGTCCGCCGCCGGCGAGCAGAGGTAGACGACCGCGCCGACCACGTCCTCCGGCTCCTGGTCGCGCTGGATCGTGCGGGCGGCGACCGAGACGTCGCGCAGCTTCTCCACCACCTCCGGGTGCTGCTTGACCCCTTCCGACATCGTGAACCCGGGGGCCACGCAGTTGACGTGGACGCCGTCCTTGCCGAGCTCCTTCGCGAGCGCCCGCGTGAACGCCACGATCGCGCCCTTGCTCGTCACGTAGTGGAGCAGGAACGGCACGCCGCGAAACGGGGTACCCGACGAGATGTTGACGATCTTGCCGCCGCCCCGGCCGCGCATCACGGGCACGACGGCACGGCAGACGAGGAACATGCTCGCGACGTTGACGTCCATCACGCGCCGCCACTCCTCGAGCGGGATCTCCTCGAATGGCCGCATTGCGAGCGACGCGTAGAGCCCGGCGTTGTTGACGAGCACGTCGACCGTGCCGCACTGCTCGACCGTCCCCTCGACGAGCCGCCGCACGTCGTCCTCGACGGCGACGTCGACGGTCAGCCCGACGCCGCCCGGGAAGGAGGAGGCGGCCTCCTCGGCTCCCTGCAGGTCGGCGACCACGATCCGGGCGCCCTCCCGCGCGAGCCCCTCGGCGATCGCGCGGCCGATCCCCTGCGCAGCGCCGGTGACGATCGCGACCTTCCCCTCGAGGGCGGGCATCAGCGCAAGGGCGAGAACGCGGTCGGCACGAGGATCCGGTTCTGCTGGGTGTGGATCAGCGGCTGGATCTTGGCGAGGAACGCCTGCCAGTCGTCGCGGGACTGCAGCCGCCTGCGGCGCTCCTCGCGCTGCGCGTAGTCGTCGTAGCGCCAGAGGTGCGTGTAGGTGGAGAGGGCGCCGACATCGGTCGTGAACGCACCGACGAAGCCGCCGAGCACGTCGGCCTGGATCGCGATCCCTTCGGTCTCGTAGAGGCGCACGAGCTCGGGCAGCTTGCCCGTGAAGACGTGGTAGTCGCGCTGCTCCAGGATCACCGCGGGACTCCGGCCATCGCGAAGTACTTGAGCTCGAGCCACTCCTCGATCCCGTACTTCGAGCCCTCGCGGCCGATCCCCGACTCCTTCACGCCGCCGAACGGGGCGACCTCGGTCGAGATGAAGCCCGTGTTGAGCCCGACGATGCCCGCCTCGAGCGCCTCGCCGACCCGCCAGGCGCGCGCCAGGTCGCGCGTGAAGAAGTAGCTCGCGAGCCCGTAGGGCGTGTCGTTGGCGAGGCGGACCGCCTCCTCTTCGGAGTCGAACGCGATCAGCCCGACCACGGGCCCGAAGGTCTCCTCGCAGGACATGCGGGCCTCGGCGGTCACGCCGGTGAGCACGGTCGGCTCGTAGAACGTGCCGCCGAGCGCGTGCGGGGAGCCGCCGACGACGACCTCGCCGCCGCGGTCGACCGCGTCGGCGACGTGCTCCGAGACCTTTGCCAGGCCGGCGGCGTCGATCAGCGGGCCGACCTGCGCGCCCGCCTCGAGGCCGGGCGCCACCTTCAGCGAACCTGCGAGCGCGGCCAGCCGCTCGACCACCTCGTCGAACACGCCGCGCTGGACGAGCACCCGGTTGGCGGAGATGCACGTCTGGCCGGAGTTGCGGAACTTCCCGGCCGTGAAGGCGTCGACGACGAGGTCGAGGTCGGCGTCGTCGAACACGAGGAACGGCGCATTGCCGCCGAGCTCGAGCGAGACCTTCTTCACCTGGGCCGCGCACTGGGCCATCAGCAGCTTCCCGACCTCCGTCGAGCCCGTGAAGCCGAGCTTGCGCACGGTCGGGTTGGACGTGAGCTCGCCGCCGATCACGGGCGCGTCGGCCGCGTCGCCGGTGACGACGGAGAGCACCCCTGCCGGCATGCCCGCCTGCTCGGCGAGGTCGGCGATCGCGAGCGCCGAGAGCGGCGTCTGCTCGGCCGGCTTGGCCACCATCGTGCAGCCCGCCGCGAGCGCGGGCGCGGCCTTGCGGGTGATCATCGCCGAGGGGAAGTTCCAGGGCGTGATCCCGGCCGTCACCCCGACCGGCTGCTTCAGCACGAGAATCCGGCGCCCGGGGAGCGGCGTCGGGATCGTGTCGCCGTAGACCCGCTTCGCCTCCTCGCCGAACCACTCGAAGAACGAGGCGGCGTACGCGATCTCGGCGTGCGACTCGGCGAGCGGCTTGCCCTGCTCGAGCGTGAGCAGCCGCGCGAGGTCGTCGGCGCGGGCCAGCATCAGGTCGGCGAGGTCGCGGAGGATCCGCGCCCGCTCTTTCGCCAGCAGGCCGCTCCACCCGGGCAGCGCCCGCTCTGCCGCCTCGATCGCGCGCCGCGTCTCGGCGACGCTACAGCGCGGCACCTCGGCGAGCGTCTCGCCGGTCGCCGGGTCGACGACCGGGAACGTGCCGCCGTCCGCCTCCACCCACTCGCCGCCGACGTAGGCCCGGCGATGCAGGAGCGGCTGCTCGACGGCGGTCACCCGAGGGACGATAATCGATGATCCTCGTGCAGCCCCAGTTCATCCGGTTCGAGGGCCTGCGCCCGTTCGAGCTCGTCCCCGGCGTGGTCGGCCGCCCCCTCTTCGGGGCCGGCGCGATGATCAACCTGATCGACTTCGAGCCCGGCGCGACGGTTCCGGCCCACTCCCACCCGCACGAGCAGCTCGGGATCGTGCTCCGCGGGATGCAGGCGCTCGTGGTCGACGGTGAGGCGCACGAGCTGGGGCCGCTCGAGGGGTACGTGCTCCCTGGCGGGGTAGAGCACTCGGCCTACTGCGGCCCCGAGGGCGCGCTCGTGCTCGACGTCTTCCAGCCCGTCCGCGACGACTACCGGGAGCGCTGGCTCGCGGAGGAGCCGGAGCCGGGCGAGCTCTAGTCCTGCTGCATCGTCGCCCAGAGGCCGTGGGCGTGGAGCTTGGAGACGTCGAGCTCGCACTTCTCGCGGGTCCCGGAGGAGACGACCGCCTTGCCCTCGTTGTGCACCTGCAGCATCAGCTTGGTGGCTTTCGCCTCCGGGTAGCCGAAGAGCTTGCGGAAGACCATCGCCACGTAGCTCA
>DASTPC010000201.1:0-2810 GCA_035720085.1 Gaiellaceae bacterium | reverse complement strand
CAGGGCGTCCGCGTCAACGCCCTCTGCCCGGGGCCCGTCGAGACGCCGCTCCTGCTCAACATCTACGGCTCGGACCCCGCGGCGCTCGAGCGGCGGCGCATCCACTGGCCGATGGGCCGCCTCGGCAAGCCGCGCGAGCTGGTCGACGCCGCGCTCTTCCTCGCGAGCGACGAGTCGTCCTTCGTCAACGCCGCGACGTTCGTCGTCGACGGCGGCCTCACCGCCGCGTACGTAACGCCTCTATGAGCGCAAGCTCGAGAATCCGCGGGAGCAGGCTTCTCGAGCGCCCGAAGATCCCTGAAGGCGGCCGCTGGCGCGGCCGCAAGAGCCACGTGCGCCTCGTCGTGTCGCGGTAGAGCCCGGCCTTGCCTTGCCCGCGGCGCGCGGCGGCCTCAGACGCCGACGACCTGGACGAGCCAGCGCCGGTCGCGCTCGCGGTCGAGCTCCAGGAAGAGGATCCGCTGCCAGGTGCCCAGGCAGAGCTCGCCGTCGCGCACCGGGATCGACTCCCCTGCCGGCCCGAGCAGCATCGACATGCAGTGCGAGTGGCCGTTGCCGGCCTCCATGTCCTCCGGGCAGATGTTCTCCGTCCGCCGGTCCCAGTCGTCGTGCGCGTAGTAGTGCTCGCTCGGGACGAGGCGCCGCAGCATCACCGCGAAGTCCTCGAGGAAGCCGGTCTCGAACTCGTTGACCCGCACCGAGCACGTCGTGTGCGGCGAGTAGACGCAGCAGATGCCGTCGCGGACGCCGCTCGCGCGCACCGCCTCCAGCACGTCCTCGGTGATGTCCGTCACCGTCAGCCCGCCCGCCGTCCGCAGCTGCACCTCGTGCTGGTACGCCTTCAACCGCCGCCTCCTCGTCGCTCCGGGCCGTCGCCCTCTGACCGCGACATTCTGTCAGGAGCCGGCCAACCGGCCGAGAGGCAAGGCGCTACGCTCACCCGCGCGGGCCCGTAGCTCAGCTGGTCAGAGCGGCGGACTCATAATCCGCTGGTCCCAGGTTCGAGTCCTGGCGGGCCCATTTGTTGGCGCAAGGCCGGGATCTGCACACCCGTGCAGATCCCGGCCGCGCGAAGATCCCTGAAGGCGTCGGCCTGCGGCCGCCGCAACGGCATCGGCGTCGAGGTCGGGCGGTCGCTGTTGGCGCAGGCCGTGGGAACTGCACGCCTGTGCGGACCTGGTTGCGCGCAGATCCGAGAAGGCGTCGTCACTCCCGCACCCGCTGCGTGAAGATTCCAAATAGCGGGCTCGCCGCGGATCTTTGCCCTTGCGGGCGCGGCTTCTGCGCCGTACTGTTTGGGGCGGGAAAGGGGGTTGGTCTGCGGGGGAGTGGAAACCGGGTGAAAACCGATCACCGTCGGGGCGCGTCTTCGCGCATCGTACGCGCGGGTGCGCTGACCGTGCTCGCAGGCGGGATCGTCCTCGGGCTCTTCCCGACGCTCGCCCTTGCCGCCGACGTCGCCTCGGCGCCGTCCGACCCGGCCGCCGCGGGAACGTCGACTTCGCCCGATCCTGCGGCCACGGGAGGCGCGTCGACGGATCCCGCGCAGCCGGCGGCCACCGGCACCGAGCCGACCGCCACCGGCGACCCGGCGGCAGGCACCGCTCCCACCAACGGCAGCGATCCCGCCGCCGGCACGACCGATCCGACCGGAACCACCGGGGACACCTCCGCGCCGCCAGCGGCAGATCCGTCGGCCGGCACGACGCCGAGTCCGCCCGTCGTCAGCGCGAGCGGCCCCGTCGCCTGCTCCTCGGCCACTGCCGAGGCTGCGGCGGCCGGCTGCCCGACCCTCGTCCTCGAGCAGGCGCAGCCCGCGCCCGCGCCCGCGCCCGAGCAGCCGCCCGCGCAGACCGCACCGCCGCCGGCCCCCGCGCCCGCCCAGGCTCCGCCGCCGGCCGAGCCTGTCGTCCCGCCGGCGCTCATCACCCACGTGCCGCCGGCGGGCGAGGCGGCCCCTGGGCCGCTCGCACCGCTCCACGGCACCCTGTCGCCGACCGACCGGCCCGCCCCGGTGGCCCCCGCAGTGCGCCCGGCCGCCCAGGACCACGAAGCGCCTGCCGCGGCGGCGCCCGTGCTCACCCAGCAGGCCGCGCCGCTGCTCGTGCCCCACCTGAAGCGGCTGGCCGTGGCAGCCCCGCGCGCCGACTCGGTCGTGCTGCGCCCGTTCGCGCTGCGCAACGACCAGCGCGGTGCCGGCGCGCCCAGCCTCCAGGATTCCCTCCCGCCACTGCTGAAGAGCGTCGCCGCGCCGGTCGAGCCTCCGGCCGAGGAGCACTCGATCGGCCTCGGGAGTACCGGGGGCGACGAGCCGCTCCCGCTGCCACCACGTGACCCGTCCGAGAGCCCAACGGGGCTTGGGGCACCAAGTAGCGGCGGCGGTCTCCACGGCTCGACCGGGGTCTTCGCGATCCTGACCGCGCTCGTGCTGCTCTTCGTGCCGAGGATGGTCCGGCGACTGCCACGCGTCGGCGCGGTCGCGCCGCGGATCGGCTACCGGCTCGTCCTCGAACGCCCCGGATAGCCCCCGTCGTTCGCTGAGCTCGGCCCCTGCCTGCTCGCAGGGGCAGCAGTCGACGAACGACGAAGGGAGACACCAATGACCACCGCACCTTCCACGGTGCATCCACACCAGTTCTTCGGGCACCGCCCGCGCACGGCCACGCTGACGCTCGTCCCGGCTCCGGCCGTTCAGGGCCGGGTGACGCGGCGCCGCCGGCGGGGGCCGGGGGGCCTGACGCGTCGGGAGCTCGAGGTGCTGCGCCTCGTCTCGCGCGGCGCGACGAACCGGGCCGTGGCGGCCACCCTCT
>DASTPC010000200.1:0-20418 GCA_035720085.1 Gaiellaceae bacterium | reverse complement strand
GATCTCGAGAATCCTTCTTGCGTTCATCGTTCCACCTCCCGGTGCTCGACTGTCGTGCGATGGCTGCACTCTCGTCGCGATCGGGGCGTGCGGCATCCGCGCAAGACCGCCGTCTCGACCGCCTCGAACCCCGCGACCGCGTTACGGGTAACTACGGAGCGTCGAGCGTGTATGCACCGGGTGGTGTCGGTGCGCGTGGGGTGCTCCGGGTGGGGCTTGCCAGGGGAAGTCCTCGTACGCCTCGGGCAACCCGAGGGCGAATGCGCGCAGCTCTGCACGGGCGCCGGACATGCGACCAGGCTACTCGCGCCTCCTCGCGCGGCAGCTACGCTCGCTGGTGTGAGCCCCGACCGCGACGCGATCCTGAAGGCGCTCGAGCAGGTGATCGATCCCGAGCTCAAGCGCCCGGTGACGGAGCTGGAGATGGTGCGCGACGTTCTCGTCGACGGCCCGCATGTGACCGTCACGATCGCGCTGACCGTCGCCGGCTGCCCTCTGCGCTCGTCGTTCCAGGAGCAGGTGGACCGGTTCGTCGGCGCAGTTCCCGGCGTCGGCTCGGTCCGGCTGGAGTTCGACGTCATGTCCCCCGAGGAGAAGGCGGCCCTCTCGGCGCGGCTGCGCGGCGGCCGGCCCGAGAAGGGCCTGTCGCTCGACCCGGGCACCCGCGTCCTGGCGATCGCCTCCGGCAAAGGCGGCGTGGGCAAGTCGACGCTGACCGTCGGCATCGCGGCCGCGCTCGCCGAGCGCGGCGAGCGGGTCGGCGTGCTCGACGCCGACGTCTACGGCCACTCGATTCCGCACATGCTCGGCGTCCACCAGCGACCGGTCGTGGTCGACAGGATGATCGTGCCGCCCGTCCGCGGCGAGCTGAAGCTGATGTCGATCGGCTTCTTCCTCGACGACAACAGCCCGGTGATGTGGCGCGGGCCGATGCTGCACCGTGCGCTGGAGCAGTTCCTCTCCGACGTGCACTGGGGCGAGCTCGACACGCTCGTCGTAGACATGCCGCCGGGAACGGGCGACGTCTCGATCTCGCTCGGGCAGCTGCTGCCGCGCGCGGAGGCCGTGATCGTGACGACGCCGCAGCCGGCCGCCCAGCAGGTGGCCGTGCGCGCGGCGCAGATGGCCCAGAAGACCGGCATGCGCGTTGTCGGCGTGATCGAGAACATGTCCCGGCTGGTCGGTACCGGGCAGGAGCTGTTCGGCTCGGGCGGCGGACGCCGCCTGGCCGAGGAGGTCGGCGCGCCGCTGCTCGGCGAGGTGCCGCTCGACCCGGCCCTGCGGGAGGCGGCCGACGCCGGTATCCCGATCACCGAGGCCGCGCCTGCCTCGGAGGGAGCCGCCGCCGTCGTCGCACTCGCCGACGCCCTCCGCGCCACCCGTCGCGGCGCGATCCGCAAGCCGCTCTCCGTCGTCTCCTGAACGACGAAGGGCGCCCGGGTGGGCGCCCTTCGGTACGCGTGGCGACGGTCGGGGGGGACTATGGGTCGCCGCGCATCTCCCCTAGGAGCGGTGCTCCCGGAGCTTGACGAGGACGAGTGAGCCTTCGAGGTTGTGGCACTCGGCGGTGACGTCGTCGCCGACGGCGACGTCGAGGGCCGGCGAGCGGTCGGTGCGCTTGCAGCTGACCGAGGCGGAGCCGTCGAACGGCTTCACCGTGAGCTGCGCGGCGTCGACGGACTCGACGTCGCCCTTGACGATCACCTTGAGCGCGGGGCGCACCTTGACGGCCCGGCAGTTGCCGCCGCCGAAGAAGACGCCGGCGTTGGTCGCCGTGCCGCTGCCGATGGTGCCGCTGCCGATGCCGCCGGTAGCCGAGAAGGTTCCGCCGACGCTTGCGTAGAGCGCTGCGTAGCGCCAGTTGACGCGCCCGTGGACGAAGCCGTCGAGGGTGCCGTTCGTGTTCACGGCGTAGAAGCGGCCGTGGGCGTTCTTGCGGTCCTCGCCCGCGCGCACCCGGACCCAGCCCTCGACGTAGCCGAGCTTCTTGGTCGTGTTGTAGACGCTCTTGACGTGGAAGACGATCGGGCCGGTGAGCGCCTCGTCGCTCGACTGCGACAGGCCGGACAGGCGCAGGTGGGCGATCTCGTACGTGCCGTCCGGTCCGGTGCACGTGCGGAGGCTCGAGCGCTCGACGGTCGTCGCCGTGAAGGCCGCGGCCGCCGCGTTCGTGCCTGTCTGCTTGAGCCAGGCGCCCGCAATGCCCGCCGACGCCAGGGCGGCGAGCGCGACGAGCGAGATGACGAGTGGTCGACGCATCGTGTGGTTTCCTCCTGCCGTAGGTCTCTCTCCCCCCGGGAGATCGATGTCTCTGGCCACGAGTGTCGGACGCTCGTGTTTGCGCGATGCGGCGCCGTCGTAAGCATTTGTTGAGGATTTCGTGAGGCCGCCGTTTACACTCGTCCCCGTGGAGACCGGGGACGCGCTCGGCCGGCTGCGCGCCCTCGGCCTCGACGACGAGGCGGCGCGGGTCCTCGCCGACCACTTCGCGGACGCCGAGCGGCGCGGGCGGCCGAGCCACGGCTTCGCCCGGATCGAGTGGCTAGAGGCGCAGTCGTTCGACCCGGCCGCGCGCCCGCTCCGCGTCGAGGAGGCGCCGGGCTACGAGCGCTGGGACGGCGCCGGCGCGCTCGGCTACCTGACGATGCACGCGATCTGCGCCGCGCAGCTCGCGAGCCCGCCCGAGCGGGCGCGGCTCGTCGTCGCGGAGCGCTGCTTCCCGACGGGCTCGCTCGGCTACTGGGCCCGGTTGCTCGCCGACGGCGGGCTCGTCGCGGCGCTGTCGTCGAACTCGCCGGCGCGGCTGCCGTCCCCGGACGGGGGCCCGCCGCTGACCGGCACGAACCCACTCACGATCGCGATCCCCTCCTCGGACGGGCGTCCGCTCGTCTCGGACGTCTCGATGGGCGCGGTCACCCACGGCGACGTGCTCGCCGGCAAGGCCCGGCCGGAGGACCTGGTCCCGTTCGGCGGCGAGCACGCGTACAAGGCCTTCGCCATCGCCGTCGGTCTCGAGCTGCTGGTCGCCGCGCTCGCCGGGCCGGACCCCGGCACCGTCCTCCTCGTCGCCCGCCCCGGCCACGACCCGGTGCCGGCGTTCCGGGAGCTCGCGGCCGGCGTGCGGCTGCCCGGCGACGCGGCCGGCGCTTAGAACTCGAATCGGCTGACGCTTCGGCGCCGGCGGCGCGCAGCGGCTCGAGGTCGATCTCGCCCCGCTCCGCCAGCCCGGCCTCGAGCTCCCCGAGCGCGGCCTCGTGGTCGCCCACGTCGGAGCGGGCGTACGCGGCGAAGACGTACTCCCACGCCGACACGTCGTGTGCGCCGGGGCGGCCGCCCACGGCGAGCACCGTCGTTCCCGGCTCGAGCCCGGTTGCGGCCCGCTCGACCTCCGGGTCGCGGATCACGACGATCGCGCCGGCGGGCACTTCGACCGTCTCGTCTCCGAGCCGGAACGACGCCCGGCCGGACACGACGGCGTACAGCTCCTCGTGGCCGAGCGACGTCTCGCTGTGCGGCTCGACGACCTCCTGGCCCGGCTCGGACGCGGTGTATGCGTTGACGCCGAACGCCGTCAGCCCGAACCGGCGTCGCACCGGCGTCCAGCGGAGCGTGCCCGGGCCGGGCAGCGACTCGAGCTCGTCCAGCCTGGCGACCTCCCAGCCGGCGGTCACGCCGGCTGGGCCGCGGGGAAGCGCGGGTCGTCGCGGAGCGAGGCAAGGTCGTCGTCGCCCTGGGCGAACTCGGCGAAGCGCGGCGCGAGCTCCACCGCGCGGGCGAGGTGCTCGAGCGCAGGCTCGTGCTCGCCGAGACGGGCCTCCGCGCACGCGAGGTTGTAGAGCAGGCCGGCAGCGTCCGGTTCGCGCTCGTGCGCCTCGGCAAGGATCCGCTTCGCCTCGCCGTACTCCTCCCGCTCGAAGAGCGGCAGCACCTCGGCGTTGATCTCCCAGTCTCGTGGCTCGTAGACCGCGCCCGGGCGGCCGCCGACCGCGAGCACCGTCGTCCCCGGCTCGGCGGCGGTCGCCGCCCGTGTCGCGCCCGGCTCCCGGACGTGGACGACGGTGCCGACCGGAGCGTCCAACTCCTGCCCTTCAACCGTGAAAGTCGCGCGGCCGGCGACCACCAGGTAGAGCTCCTCGTGACCCGAGGGCTCCTCGTCGTGCTCGGAGATCACGTTCGCGCCGGCCTCGTCGGCCGTCCAGGCGTTGACGCCGAAGGACGCGATCCCGAAGTGCCGGCGGATCGGGGCCCAGCCACCCGGGCCGTCGATCTCGGACAGGTGCGCGGTCGCCCAGCGTTCCTCCGTCATGTCTGCCTCCTCAACTCGGCGAGGACGACGGGGTCGACGACGTCCTCGCCGTCGACCCGCTCCTCGAGGTTCTCGACTCCTGCCCAGTCCTCGAGCCGGGAATACCCGAGCGTGGTGAGCCGCTCCGTGAGCTCCCTGCGGAGCCCGTCGTCGACGGGGAGCCACTCGGCGCGCGGCGTCCGGCCGAACAGCGCCTCGTGGATCCCGTAGAGGCGGTCGAGCTCCTCCACCGGCCGCTCGTGGTCGTCGACGCGCAGGTCGACGAGCGTGTCGCTGAGGCCGGCGTAGCCCCCGTCGCGCTCGACCACCAGCAGCGCGGCGGATTGCTGGCCGCGCCGGTCGCCGCCGGCGGCCTGCGCGGCGGCCAGGCACTCGAGCAGCCGCTCGGCGAGCGCCCGCCCCGCGGTCGCCTCGAACGTCCCGGCGAGCGCGTCGACCGTCGCTGCCGAGACGAGGATGTTCCCCTGCGCCGCGAACCCCGGCCCGGTGGCGCCGCCTGCCCAGGCGTGGCATCCCGGACCCGTGAACGACGCGGAACCCCCGTGCGCGTCCACGACCCCGAGCTGACGCCGGTCGCGGCCCTCGTCGGCCGCGGTGAGCCGTTCGACCACCTCGGGCGCCGGGCGGCCGTCGCGCAGGAGCGCCAGGCCCGCGGGGCCGTAGCGCGGGTTCGCGTAGGACTGCGTGGCGATCGCGCCTGCGCCCGGCTCCGCCCATGGCACGACGGAGCCGACGGCCAGGAACTTCGACTGCGTTGCGACTCCCCACTGCCCGGCATCCACGTCGCAGGCGCAGATCGAGTAGGTCGCGACCGGCTCAGCCACCGTAGGTCAGGTCGGTCAGGTCGAGCTCGAGCAGCTCGGCGTCGGGCACCAGCACCGAGGCGACCTCCGGCCGGGCGAGCGCGGCGCGGACCTCGTCCGCGGTGGCCGCGCGGACGACCACGGGGGTGCCCCGGTCGTGTGCGGCCTGCAGCGCCGCCGCGTCGCCGATGCCCCGCAGTACGAGCGCTCCTGTCAGGTCGAGCGAGCCCTCGAGCGCGATCTCGGGCACGCGCCTGCCCGTGGCGCCGAACCAGCGCATCCGCCGCGTCACAGCTGCACCGTCTCACCGGGCTCGAGCCGGACGACCTCGACGCCGGCCGGGACGAGCTCCGCGAGCCGCTCCGGAGTCCCGGTGAGCAGCGGGAAGGTGCCCCAGTGGCAGGGCACGATCCGTCGTGCCCCGACCAGCTCGGCCGCTACCGCAGCCTCCTCGGGCCCCATCGTGTAGTGGTCGCCGATCGGCAGCACGGCGACGTCAGGCCGGTAGATGCGGCCGATCAGCTGCATGTCGCCGAAGACGTTCGTGTCGCCCGCGACGTAGACCGCCGGCCCGTCTTCGGGGCGGATCACGACGCCGGCCGGCTCCCCGAGGTAGGCGAACCGCCCGTCCGCGAACGTGCTCGACGAGTGGTTGGCGCTCGTCAGCGTGAGCCGCACGTCACCGACCGTGACCGTTCCGCCCTTGTTAAACGCGAGCGCCTGCTCCTGGCCCAGTCCCTTCGTGGTCAGCCAGCCGACGAGCTCGACGAGCCCGGCCACGGGGCAGCCGAAGCGCTCCGCGAGTGCGAGCGTGTCGCCGACGTGGTCGTCGTGCCCGTGCGTGAGCACCACCAGGTCGCACCGCTCCGGCTCGCGCTCGGCCTCCGGGCAGGTGGGGTTTCCGGTCAGGAACGGGTCGACGTAGACGCGCGTCCCGGCCGGCGTGTCGAGCCGGAACGCCGCGTGCCCGAGCCAGGTCAGCGGCAGCGGCAGCGGCATCGGCCTGAGCCTAGTCCTTTCGCTCAGGCGTGCGCGGCCGGGTCGAAGCGGTCGACCTCGGTGACCACGTCCGCGGGCAGGTTCGCCCGGTGCGCGGCGGCGACCAGCGGCTCGATCGACGGCGCCTCGTAGAGGCAGTAGGAGCGGCGCCGGTCGGCGCTCAGGAACGAGAACAACCACTGGATGCCCTCGTCGGCGTTGATCTCCTGGATCTCGCGCACGTCCTCGCCGGTCAGCTCGAGCTGCTCGGCGAAGCTCCGCTCGATCACGTACAGCGGCATCGCCCGATCCTAGCTCCGCGCGAGCAGCCTGAAGCCGGCCGCTGTCGACGGCACAGGACGTCTCACGCACGCACCAGGCCGTGGCGGAACGCGTACGAGGCCGCCTCGGTGCGGTTGGAGCTGGCCGTCTTGCGCAGGATCGAGCGCACGTGGTTCGCGGCCGTGTGCTCGCTGATGAAGAGCTCGCGCCCGATCTCGCGGTTCGAGAGCCCGGTGGCGAGGAGGCGCAGCACGTCCGCCTCTCGCGCCGAGATGCCGTCGGGGAGGGCCGGCCTGCCTGCCTGCGCGGGGCCGGCTCCGTGGGCGGCGATCCGCGCCCGAAGCGCGGAGAGCTGCAGCCGGTCGGCGAGCGTGGCGGCCTCGGCGAGCAGCCCGTTTGCAGTCTCCGGGTCGCGTTCGAGCAGCAGGCGACCGTGCTCGTGGCAGCTGTGGGCGAGCCACGTGAGAGCGCCGGTCCGGCGCTCGAGCTCCCGGGCCGCCGTGAAGTGGCTGTCCGCCAGCTCGGCTTCGCCGAGCGTCGCGGCGAGCGTGCCTAGGTAGCGGTCGGCGGCGCCGTAGCACGCGACCAGGTGGCCGACCATCACGAGCCGGCCCGCCAGCGGCTCGAGCTCCGGGTAGACGAGCTCCGCGAGCGCGTCGTCGCCGACGGCGGAGCAGGCGTCCGCGAGGTAGATCAGCGACGCCACCCAGAGGGACTCGCGCAGGGCGTCGAGACCGTCGCGGCGGACGCGCTCGAGCTCGCGGCCGGCCTCCTCGGCCATGCCGAGCTCGGCGAGGACGACGGCAAGCGCGGGCCGCCAGGGGCCGGTGCCGCGCTCGGGCCGCGCGAGCAGGCGGACGACGGGCGCGAGCTCGGGCAGGCGCCCCTGCTCGCGGCGCACGCTGAACATCTGGATCCCGTGCACGCCGGACGCGTCGCGGCCGACGAGCTGCCTGCTCCACTCGTGCGAGCGCTGGGCCCGCTCGTCCGCCTCGGCCAGCCGTCCCCGGCAGAGCGCGAGCGCCGAGCCGTAGTGCTCGGCCACGTGCAGCATGAACGGCTGTCTCGTCTCCGCGGCCAGCTCGAACAGCACCGCCAGCTCGCGCTCCGCCTGCTCCAGGTCGCAGAGCGACACGAAGCCGGGCACACGCCACGCGGTCGCCTCGCTGACTAGCTCAACGTCGTCGAGCTGCTCGCCGAGCTCGCGCCCCTCGCCGAGCATCTCGAGCACCTCGGGCACGCCCCACGCGTCGTACTGGCAGTAGGCCGTCTTCAGGATCGCCCCGAGCGCCCGCGGCTCGCCGAGCCGGCGTGCGCTCGCGACCGCGCTCGCGTGGACGGCCGCGCTGTCCGCCGCGTGCCCGGCCCGGGCGAGCGCCCGCCCGAGGCTCGCGAGCAGCGTCACCCGCAGCGCCGTCTCCTCGCCGCCGAGCGCACCTGCGGCCTCCTCCAGCAGCTCGACCGCGTTCTCCTCGGCGATCCCGGGCCGCCAGCCCGCTTCGTCGACGCCGATCGCGGCCCGCGCAAGCAGAGGCGCGTCGCCGAGGCGACGGGCGATCTCGGTGGCCTCGCGGAAGCTGTCGATCGCCTCGACCGTGCGACCGCCGCGGTAGAGGACGTCGCCGAGCTCGAGGTGGACCTCGGCGCGGGCGCCATCGTCGCCGATCCCGAGCTCGAGGGCGGTGAGCAGGAGCGACGCGGCGTCGTCGTAGGCGAGGGACGCACGCGCTGCGCGCGCCGCCCGGACGGCGTAGTCGATCGCCTTGATCCGCTCGCCGAAGGGAGCCGCCGCCGCGAAGTGGTAGGCGAGGCCGGGCAGCGTCCGGACCGGGTCCTGCGCGTGTGCCCGCTCGAGCGCCTCGCCGACCCGCAGGTGGAGCTCCGCGCGGCGCAGGCCCGAGAGCCGGTCGTAGAGGGCCCGCCGCACGAGCTCGTGCGCGAAGCGGAAGGTCAGGCCCGGATCGTGGAGCTCCTCGACCATGCCGCTTCGCAGCGCCTCGTCGAGCGCCGCGTGGAGCCCCGCGTCCGACAGCCCGGCGGCCTCGCGCAGGAGGTCGAGCCGGAAGTCTGCCCCGGCGACCGCCGCCAGCTCCAGCAGCTCGGTCGTCTCCGGGTAGAGCCGCGCCAGCCGGCGGCTGGCGACCTCGCGGACGCTCTCGGGCGTCGCCAGCTCGTCGAGCGGCCGCGCCAGGCGGACACCGTCGCCGCCGACGACCACCGAGTCGGTCTCCACCAGCGCGCGCCACAGCTCGCAGACGAGGAACGCGTTCCCGGCGGTCAGCGAGCCGATCGCCTCCGCCAGCCCGCGGGCGTCCGGCCCGAGCGCGCTGCCCGCCGCCCGCGCGACCAGCTGGGCCACGTCCTCGTCAGAGAGCCCGCCCAGCCGCAGCTGGGCGACGCCCTCTGCCCGGCGCAGGTCGACGAGGGCGTCGGAGAGCTCCCCCGGCAGGTCGGCTGCGCCGTCCCGGAAGGTGGCGAGCACGAGCAGCCGCGCGTCCGTAACGCGGACGAGGTGGCGGAGCAGCGCGAGCGTCGGCGCGTCCGCCCAGTGGAGGTCCTCGAGAACCAGCAGGATCGGGCGGCGGGCGGCGACGCTCGTGAGCAGGTCGTTGACCGCCGTGTGCAGCCTGTGCCGCTCCGTGTCCGGGTCGCCCGACACGGGCGCCGCCAGCTCCCCCACGCGCAGCGGCAGCTCCGGGAGCAGTCGGGCGAGCTCGCCACCCGCAGGGCCAAGATCGCCGCGCAGCGTCGCGGGGTCGACCAGCCGTGTGAGCTGGTCGAGCGAGTCGGCGAAGGCCTGGTACGGCGTCCGCACGACGGCGTCGCAGGCCCCGTACAGCACCAGTGCCCCCTCCCCGGCCGCCTCGTGCGCGAACTCGCGGGCCAGGCGGCTCTTCCCGGAGCCCGGGTCGCCGCCGAGGAGCGCTGCGTGCCGGCCCTCGCCCTGGGCGCGCGGCAGCAGCGCGCGCAGGGTCGCGAGCTCGCGCGCACGGCCGACGAACGGCAGCGAGGGGGTCGAGCGGAGCGGGCCGGGGAGCGGAGGCGCGTGCATGCGACTAGTCAGAACTGATTATCGCGCCGGGGCGAGGCTCCCGGGGCGCTCGCGGAAAGACGGTCAGAGGCGGTCATGCGCGCGGTGCCCCACGGGCGTACCGTCGGCGATGACACCGACCCCGAGATCGAGGAGTCATGCGGATGAGCAACATCACCACTGCCGCGACCGCGGCCCGGCAGGAGCTCGGCGCGTCGTTCGCGGGCGAGCTGATCGGCCCCGACGACGCCGGCTATGACGAGGCGCGCACGCTGTACAACGCGATGATCGACAAGCGGCCGGCGCTGATCGCGCGCCCCGCGGACGCCGCGGGCGTGGCCCGGATCGTCGCTTTCGCCCGCGAGCACGGGCTCGCGCTGGCCGTCCACGGCGGCGGTCACAACGGCCCCGGCTTCGGCAGCGTCGACGACGGCGTCGTCTGCGACCTCTCGCTGTTGCGAGAGATCGCCGTCGACCCCGCTGCGCGCACCGTCGACGTCGGCGGCGGCGCCACGTGGGGCGAGGTCGACCGGGCGACGCACGAGCACGGCCTGGCGACCGTCAGCGGGATCATCTCCACGACCGGCGTCGGCGGCCTGACGCTCGGCGGCGGCCACGGCCACCTCTCGCGCAAGCACGGGCTCACGATCGACAACCTCGTCGAGGCCGACGTCGTCCTCGCGGACGGGCACACGGTGCGCGCGAGCGCGGACGAGAACCCGGACCTGTTCTGGGCGCTGCGTGGCGGCGGCGGCAACTTCGGCGTGGTCACGCGCTTCCGCTACCGCCTGCACCCCGTCACGACCGTGATCGCCGGGCCGACGTTCTGGCCGGTCGAGCAGGCGCGCGAGGTGCTGCGCGCCTACGCCGAGTTCCTGCCGCAGGCGCCGCGGGAGCTGAACGGCTTCTTCGCCTTCCACATCGTGCCGCCGGCGCCGCTCTTCCCCGAGGAGCTGCATCTGCGGAAGGTCTGCGGCGTCGTCTGGTGCTTCCTCGGCACGGCTGCGGAGGCGGCGAAGCTGCTCGCGCCGATGCTCGAGGTGGGGACCCCGCTCCTGCACGGGCCCGGCGAGGTGCCGTACCCGGCGCTGCAGGGGCTGTTCGACGACCTCTACGCGCCCGGCCTGCAGTGGTACTGGCGCGGCGACTTCGTGCGCGACCTGCCGGAGGAGGCGATCGAGCAGCACGCCTGTTTCGGCGAGGAGATCCCGACGCTCCACTCGCTGATGCACCTGTACCCGATCGACGGCGCCGTGCACGACGTCGGCCGGGAGGACACGGCCTGGGCGTACCGCGACGTCACCTGGTCGGCCGTCTTCGCCGGCGTCGACCCGGACCCGGCGAACGCCGACGCGATCCGGCGCTGGAGCGTGGGCTACCAGGAGGCGACGCACCCGTACTCGGCGGGCGGCGCGTACATCAACTTCATGATGGACGAGGGCGAGAAGCGCGTCCGGGCCACCTACGGCCCCAACTACGAGCGCCTGACGCGCGTCAAGGCGGCCTACGACCCGGACAACGTCTTCCGGGTGAACCAGAACATCCGCCCGGCAGCCTGAGGACAAGGGAGGGGGCGCCGGCGCTCGGCCGCCGGCGCCCGGGGCTCGGTGGCCGCCCTGACGCGGCCGGCGCGCGGGCCTGCCACAGTTCGGGCGATGGCCCGCACGGTCCTGATCGTCGACGACCACGCGGCCTTTCGCGCCGCCGCGCGGGCGCTGCTCGAGGCGGGTGACCTGAAGGTGGTCGGCGAGGCGGTCGACGGCTGCTCCGCGCTGGCGGCGGTCGCGGCGCTGCGCCCTGACGTCGTCCTGCTGGACGTCCACCTGCCGGACCTGGACGGCTTCGGCGTGGCGGAGCGCCTGCCCGCCGACGGGCCCGCCGTCGTCTTCACCTCGAGCCGTGCGCCGAGCTCGTTCCGGCGCCGTCTCGCCGCCAACCCGGCCTGGACGTTCGTGCCGAAGAGCGAGCTCACCGGGGACGTCGTGGCCGCCGCCGCAGGCTAGCCCGATGCCGCTGCGGTCCGTCGCGTTCCTCGCGACCGGGCTCACCCTCGGTTTCGTCGTCGAGCTGACGACGTACGAGCCCTCGACGGGCCCGGCGCTCGCCGCTGCCGACTTCGTCGTCGGCGCGCTGCTCCTCTCCTGCGGCGCGACCGCGTGGGAGCGGCGCCGGGAAAGCCGCGTCGGCGCGCTGATGGTGCTCGCCGGCGTCACCTGGTTCGCCGGCAACCTCGCGCCGGCGTTGCTCTTCCTGCATCGCGGCCCGCTGGTCCACCTGCACCTCTCGTACCCGAGCGGGCGCCTGCCGACACGGCTGACGCGGGTCGTCGCCGGCGCGGCGTACGTGGATGCCGCCGTCGCCCCGCTCGCGCGGAACGACATTGCCACCCTCGCGCTTGCCGCGGCGGTCGCGCTGACCGCTGTGCGCGTGTTCGCGGCCACCTCCGGGCCGGCGCGGAAGGCCGGCGGGCCGGCGCTCGCCTCAGCGCTCGCGTTCGCCGGCGTGCTCGCGTTGGGGGCCGTCGAGCGGCTCGCGGGCTGGGACGCCGCACACGAGGTGCTGTGGCTGTACGACGTCGTCGTGGGGTCGGTGGCCGTCGTCCTGCTCGTCGACCTGCTGCGAGGTAGGTGGAGCGAGGCGGTCGTGACCGGACTGGTCGTCGACCTCGGCACGGCGGGCGACGCCGCGAGCCTGCGGTCGACTCTCGCCAGAGCACTCGGCGACCCCTCGCTCGTGGTCGGCTACCGCCTGCCGCCCCGAGGTGCGCTGGTCGACGACTCGGGGAAGGAGGTGGCTCTCCCCGCCCCGGGCTCGGGTCGTGCGGTCACACCGATCGTCGAGCGTGGCCGCGAGGTGGCGGTGCTCGTCCACGACGAGGCGGTCTCGACCGACCGCGCGCTCCTCGAGTCGGTCGCCGCGGCCGCCCGGCTGGCGCTGGCGAACGCACGCCTGCAGGTCGAGGCCCGAGCGCGGGCGGCCGACCTCGAGGCGTCCCGGCGCCGGCTGGTCGAGGCGGCCGATGCCGAGCGCCGCCGGCTCGAGGGGCAGCTGCGGCTGGGAGCCGAACGGCGGCTCGAGCTCGTCGGCCGGCTGCTCGACGCGGCGCGGGTCGACAGTGGATCGGCCGATGCCGTCGCGGCGCTGCGCGCGGACGTGGACGACGCGCGGACGGAGCTGCGGCAGTTCGCGCAGGGCGTCCACCCTGCGGTGCTCACCGACAGCGGGCTGAGCGCGGCGCTCGCCTCGCTCGCCGCCCGTTCGCCGTTGCCGGTGGAGGTCGTAGGAGCGGTCGGCCGGCTGCACGAGGTCGACGAGGCGGCGCTCTACTTCGTGTGCTCAGAGTGCCTCGCCAACGCGGCCAAGCACGCCTCGGCGTCACGGGTGTCGATCCGGCTGCGTGAGGCGGCCGGGTCGGTCGTCGTCGCGGTCACCGACGACGGCGGCGGCGGCGCCGACCCCGCCCGCGGCCTGGGCCTGCGCGGCCTCGCCGATCGGGTGGAGGCGCTCGGCGGGCGGGTCAGCGTCGACAGCGAGCCCGGCCGGGGCACGCGGGTCGAGGCCGTGCTTCCCGCCCGCAGGTAGCGGAGGGCGGCTGCCCGCTGCAGGTCGCCGCCCTCCGTCCGTCTCTACGCCGAGACCAGGTAGTCGCAGAGGCCGGCGACGTCACCGTCGAACGCCGGGTGCGGGCCGCCGACGTGCAGCACGGTCGGCGGGCTCGTCGAGTAGTCGTAGACGATGTTGCCCGCGTCCACCAGGAGCTTCCCCACTCCCGGAGCCTGGATGTTGAACACCGTGCCCACGACCCGCTCCACGGTCGTCGTCGGGTCGGTGAAGATCGTGGCGTTGAAGTTCGACGTCACCGTCTTGCCGTTCGCGGTCAGTTGCGCGGCCCCGTGGCGCTGGATGCGCCAGCGCGTCGGCGCGAACTCGGTGAACGTCTGCCGCTCCTCGTGCGCCCAGGTGATCGCGATCCCCGGGCACAGTGCCGTCTCCACGTACTCGAAGGCGAAGCTGAACGTGTCTTTCTCCGGCGGCGCGGCCGCCGCCGTCGCGGCCAGGCCCAGGAGGGCCGCCGCCGTGCTCGCTAGGGCCAGGATCGTGCGCATGTCGCGCCTCCCTTCGTCCGTCCGACCATCGACTCGACGGTAGGCACCCGCCTTCGCGGTGACGTCGGGGCGAGCGCTGGAGTCGCGCGCGCCGGCTCGGGGACTGCCCTGACGCCGCTACGACACGCGCGTCAGCGGCTTCGCGACCAGCGCCGGCGCGAACAACCGCCCGGCGATTCGCGCGAGCGTCAGCATGTTGCGGTAGATGCTCCAGCGATACTCGTCCACGCGGCCCGCGGTGCACAGGTTCCCCGGCTCGCACGACCCGAACGTGACCCGCACGACATCGCCGTCGACCTCGTACGTCCCCCGGAAGACGCTCCCTGCCTCCTCGACGCGGCCGACCCAGCGGCCGTCGCCGAGCTCGATCGTGATCGGGCCCTGGAATCGCTCCGCATCCTCGCGGTGGGCGCCGGCTGAAAGCAGATCCTCGCGGGTCACGTCCGTGCGCCACATGCCGCGCAACGCTGCCGGAACCGGTGCCGGGCGGTCCTGTGGGCAGCGCAGAGGCTCGTCCACAGCGGGCCGGAGCCCCTCGCGCATGCTCGCGATCCCCTCGAGCAGCTCCCGGGTCAGGCCGTCGCGCTCGAGCTGGTCGTAGACCGGCTGGACTGCGTTGCGCAACGCCGTCGCGTCGGCGGGCGACACCGTGACGAGCGAGAGCCGGCCGGCCCGGCAGATCGCCGCCAGCGAAGCCTGCTGGCTGCCGCGCAGGGTCTCCAGCATCGGGCCGGTCAGCTCGGCGCCGAGACGCCGTAGCGCCTGCTGCTGCTCGGAGTCGAGCGCGGCGAACGCCTTCGCGTTGACGACCAGCGTCGTCGGCCTCGGCCACAGGACGACGTTCGCCGTGAGCGCCCGCGCGTCCCGGTCGTAGCGGTTGTTCTGGATGGTCGCGACACCGGACTCGGCGCCGTCGAAGCCGGCGAGCCCGGACGTGGTGGCCTGGAACTCCCGTGCCTGCGCGCCGAGCGCTGCGAACGTCGCCCTCGCGACGCCGGCCGGTCGGATCCCGATCGCCGCGCCCGCGTAGTCGGCGGGCCCGACGAGCGCGCGGGTGAGGCCGAGCGGCCGCCGCAGCTCGCCGGGGAGCAGCGCGACGCCGACGAGGCCGAGCGGCTCGACCCCGGCGAGCATCCGTTCCGCGAGCGTGCTCTCGAGCACGCGCTGCTCGAGCTCGAAGCCGTCGACGAGGAACGGCGCCACGAGCGCGCGGAAGCTCGTCACGCCGACGCGGTCCCACGCCCTGGCTCCGATCAGGGCGGCGTCGACGGCGCCGGAGCGGACGTCGGCGATCATGCCGCGCTCGTAGTCGGGCTCGTAGAAGCGGTATCCCTCCTCGAGCTCGACGCGCAGCGAGCCGCCGGAGAGGCGCTCGATCGTCGGCGCGACCTCGGCGAGCTCGCCTCCCTGCAGGTAGTCGTGGCTGGCGAGCGTCAGGACGACCGGTCGCCCCGCCGGCCCGCCGCCAGCCTTGTCGGCACCCTCGACCGCGGCGACGGCCTCCGGCCGGGGGCCCCCGAGCGCGAAGGAATAGTTGAACGAGCCATTCCCCGGCGCCCGCTCGTCGATCCCGGCCGGGCCCCCGCCCCGGTAGAGGAAGAACCTCAGCTCGTCCGTGTCGCCGAGGTCGCTGCGGTCGATCGAGAACGTGACGCCGGTTGCCGTGGCCGAGATGCGGGCTGTCGGAGCACGGTCCGGCCTCCAGCCGCTCGGCGTGTAGCGTGAGAAGCAGCCGTTGTCGCTCGGGATCGGGCTGCAGTAGGGGTTGGGCTCGGGCTGCTCGCCGATCGACGCTCCGAAGAGGTACTCCGCTCCCTCGGCGCCCTCGAAGGTCGTGTTGCCGGTCTCCGGGTCGGCGTCGGTGTCGAGCCAGAGGTCGACGAACGTGCTCGAGCTCGAACGGAGACCGTCGACGGAGACTCGGAAGGAGATGCGGCCGCCGGGCGTACTCTTGACCTCGATCGAGCGGATGTCAGGGCCTTGGCCGGCGTCGCCGACCGCGTCGTGGTAGCGGGCCGGCGTCCCGCCCGCCGCCTCGGCTTGGCCCCCCGCGTCGCCGCCCGAGCCTCCGCAGCCCGCGAGGAGCGCGACGAGGGCTGCGGTCACGACTGCCGGCAGGGCTCCTGCTCGCACGTCGTCCTCCTTCCCGAGGATTGTCGCACCGTGGCGGCGCTACTCCAGCCGCACCAGCGGTCTCACCACCAGCGCTGGCCAGAACGCACGCCCGGGGCGGCGCTCGAGCGCGAGCGTGCCCCGATCCACCCTCCAGGCGTACTCGGTCGTCGCCCCCGGCTCGCATGGGTTCGCCGTGCACGTGCGCATGGTGAGGCGCAGCACGGCGCCGTCGACCGCGTACGTTCCGGTGACGGTCGCGCGCTCGCCGCTGAAGGTCCAGCGCCCGTCCTCGAGGCTCAGCGTGCTCGAGCCGGAGTAGGTCGCCGCCTCAGCGGCCGACGCGCCCGCCGCCGCCAGCTCCTCGCGGCTGACGCTGACGCTCCAAGCGTCCTCGAGCTGGGCCGCCGACGCCGCACGCCCCGCGGGGCAGCGCAGGTCCTCGACCCCACCTGCGCGGGCGCGCAGCCTTCTGATCGAGGCGATCGCCGCCCTCGTCTCGCCGTCGTGCTCGAGCGCGGCGTAGACGGGGCGCACGGCCCTGCCCAGGGCGACGAGCTCGGCCGGAGAGGCGGTCACGAGGAGGTCCGGGCGGCGGGCGCAGAGGACCGAGAGCGCGTCGCGCTGCTCCCGCACCATCCGCGCCGCCTCCGGGGCTCGGGCCAGGCGGCCGGCGCGCTGCAGGATCCCCCGCTGGGCTGGCGTGAGCCGGCGGAACGCGTCCCGGTTGGCGAAGACCGTCTGCGGCCTCGGCCAGAGGACGACGTTCGCGGTCAGGGCGCGGGCTTCCGCGTCGAGGGCGTTCAGCTCGATCGTGTGCGCGTCGAGCTCGGCGCCGTCGAGCCGCGCTCCCCGCCAGGACTCGAGGGTGTAGCCCTTCACGTTTGCCCCGAGGGCACCGAGAGTCGCACGGGCGACGCCGCCGAACTTGATGCCGATCGTCGCACCCCGGTAGTCCTGCGGGCCTGCCAGCGCTCGCGTGACGCCGAACGGCCGGCGCAGCGGGCCGGGCAGGACCGCGAGGCCGACGACGCCGGCCCCATCGAGGCCCGCGAGCAGGCGCGGGACGAGCGGGCTCTGCAGCACGCGCCGCTGGAGCTCGAGGCTGTCGACGAGGAACGGGGCGAGCACGGCCCGGAAGCTGGTCACGCCCAGCGTGTCCCACACGCGCGCGCCCACGCTCCCGAGCTGTGCCTTGCCCTTGCGGACGTCCTCGACGGTGAACCGCTCGTAGTTCGCCTGGGCGCCCCGACCGACGCGGACGTCGATCCGCATCGTGCCGCCGGACAGCCGTGACACCGCCTCGGCGTACGCCGCTGCGAACGCCTCGTCGCCGGTCGCGAGCGTCAGGACGACCGGCGTCGAGGCCGGCGTTGTTGCAGGCGCTCGAGCCCCGCCGGCGTGGGCCGTGCCGGCGACAGCCAGGGCGACGGCAGCTGAGGCGAGAAGCGTGCGCATCTCACTTCCCCTTTCCGCTCGGCAGCGACCAGGTCACCTTGCGCACGCCGCTGCCGTCCGCGTTCATCACGAAGAACGCCCATCTCGGCTGCACCGGGAACCGGCCGAACGCGAGCTGCCGTCCGTCGGGCGACCAGCCGATCAGGTACTCGAACACCGGCGTTCGCGTCAGCCTGCGCACGTCGCTGCCGTCGGCGTTCATCACGTAAAGCTCGGGGCCGCGACCGTTGCGGTCGCGGTTGCTCGCGAAGACGATCCTGCTCCCGTCCGGCGACCACGCATACCCGCCTTCTCGCCCGTCGTTGAGCGGATGCCGGGTCAGGTTGCGGGGGTTGCTCCCGTCCTCGTCCATCGCGTAGAGCTCCCAGTTCCCGTCCCGGTTCGTCGTGAACAGGATCGTCCGCCCGTCGGGAGACCAGCCGCCGGCGAACTCCGCGGAGGAGGGGCTCGGGGCGAGGATTCGCTGGTCGCTGCCGTCGTCGCTCATGACGTAGATCTCGTCGTTGCCGTCCCGGTTCGTCGTGAAGACGATCTGCCGCCCGTCCGGAGACCAGCCGCCGGCGGCGTTGAAGCCGCTGTTCGGGGTCAGGTTCCGCTTGCCGGTGCCGTCGGCGTTCATGACCCAGACCCCGCCCTGGTTGCGGTAGTAGAGGAGCTTCCGGCCGTTGGGCGAGGGAGCCCCCGCGCCGTCGACCCCGGGCGTTCGTGTCAGCCGGCGAGCGTTCGTGCCGTCGGCTTTCACGCTGTAGATCTCGGAGTCGCCTTCCCGGTTGGTCGTGAGGAACAGCTGCCACGGTGTCGTCGCGGGACGGGCGGTCGCCGTGGCCGCTGCCGTCAGGAGAGCCAGAGCCGTGAGCGTGAGCGAGAGGGCGATCGGTTTCCTGAGCTGCATGGTTTGCCTCCTTTGCGTGCCTTTCGGCGACGGTACGACCGCGGCTCGCGCAGCGCATCGGGGCTGGGCCTGCCGCCGGGGCGCTGCGGTCGGGGCCTGCCCTGATTGGGCGCCGCGCCCGGCCGTGCAACGATTGCGAGATGGCCCGCTGGGCGATCGCGCTCGCGGTCTCGGGAGTCGGCCTCGCCGTCGGCCTCGTGTCGCTGGGCGTCGCCCGCGACGACCCCGGCTACTGGTTCACGGGCCGGTCGGCGCTGGGCGCCGTCGCGCTCCTCGGCGCCGGCTGGGCGCTGATCGGCTGCGGGCTGGTCGCGTGGCTGCGCCGTCCGGCGGCGTTCGGCCCGCTGCTGGCCGCAGCGGGGCTCGCCTGGTTCCTGCTCGAGTGGAACAACCCCGGGATCGGCTCGCCGGTCGCGTTCACGATCGGGCTCTGCCTCTACGCAGCCTGCGCTCCGCTCGTGCTGCACGCGCTCCTCGTCTCGGCGGGCGGCCGTGTCCGTTCGCTCCCCGAGCGCGCAGTGCTCGCTCTCGCCTACGGGACCAACGTGCTCCTGCTCGGGGTGCTGCCCGCGCTCGTCTTCGATCCGCGGGCAGAGGCATGCGGCGAGTGTCCTCGCAACCTGCTGCTCGTCGAGGGAGACGCCGAGCTCGCGTCGGACTTCCGCACGTTCGGCCTCTGGCTCGGTGTCGCCTGGGCCGCTGCAGCCGCCGTCTTGGTGGGGCGGAGGGTCCCGCGTTCCTCGCTCGCGGGCCGGCCGGTGCTCGGCGCGGGCGCGGCGTACCTGGCGCTCGCCGCCGCCTGGTTTGCCGTGTCGCTGGACGGCGGCTTTCTGGCCGCCGGCACGACGGAGCGCAGGCTCTGGCTCGGCCAGGCGGCACTCCTCGCGCTGCTCTCGCTCGGCGTCGCCTGGACGTGGGTTCGGGCACGCCGCGCGCGGGCTGCAGTCGCCGCCCTCGTGGTCGACCTTGCACAGTCCCCGCCGCCGGGTGGGCTGCGCGACCTGCTCGCCGGCGTCGTCGGCGACCCCGGCCTCGCGCTCGGGTATCCGCTCGACGACGGCGGCCGGCTCGTCGACGCTCGCGGCCGGCTGCTCGAGCTACCGGCCGGCGCGGAACGGACCGCGCTCGTGCGGGACGGCCTCGTGGTCGCCGTGCTCGGGCACCGGCCCGGGCTGCTCGGCGACGCACAGCTCGTGGAGGAAGTCGCCGGCTCGGCGCGCCTCGCGCTGGACAACGAGCGGCTCCAGGCGGAGGTGCGGGCGCGGCTCGAGGATCTGAGGGCTTCGCGCGCGCGCATCGTCGAGGCGGGTGACGCGGAGCGCAAGCGGCTCGAGCGCGACCTGCACGACGGCGCCCAGCAGCGGCTCGTGGCGCTGTCGCTCTCGTTGCGGCTCCTGCGCTCGCAGCAGCCGGAGCTCGCCGTGCTCGAGCGGGCCGATGCCGAGCTGCGCTCCGCGATCGAGGAGCTCCGGGACCTCGCACACGGGCTGTACCCGGCCGTGCTCGCGGACGAGGGGCTGGGGGCCGCCGTCGAGGCGCTCGCGGAGGAGAGCCGCGTCCCGGTCCGGGTCGGCGCCCTGCCCGGAGAGCGGTTCGCGCCGGCGCTCGAGTCGGCCGCCTACACGGTCGTCGCCGAGTCCGCGCGCGCTGCGACCGGCGGGCTCGTGGTGCGCGTCGGGTGCACCGGGCCGACGCTCGCGGTCGAGCTCGAGGCCCCCGGGTTCGACGGCCTCGACCTGGTCGCGCTGGAGGACCGGCTCGGCTCGCTCGACGGTCGGCTCGCCGTGTCGAACGGGGACGGCCGCGTCACGATTCGCGCCGAGCTTCCATGCGGGTCGTGATCGCGGACGACGAGACGCTCCTCCGCGAAGGCGTCGCCCGCCTGCTCGCCGACGTGGGCCTCGAGGTGGTCGGCACGGCGGGCACGGCCGAGGAGTTGCTCAGGCGGGTACGGCTCACGCGCCCGGACGTCGCGCTGGTCGACATCAGGATGCCGCCGACGAACACCGACGAGGGGCTCGTCGCCGCCCAGGAGATCCGCAGCGCCCATCCCGGCGTCGGCGTGCTCGTGCTCTCGCATCACGTCGAGTCGCGCTACGCGATGCGCCTGCTCCAGGAGCACCCGGAACGCTGCGGCTACCTGCTCAAGGAGCGGGTCTCCGACGTCGCCGTCCTCGTCGACGCGCTCCACCGGATCGACGACGGCGAGTGCGTCCTCGACCCGACGATCGTCGCGCGGCTGCTCGGCCGGCCACGGGAGGAAAGCCCGCTCGACGAGCTCACTGCCCGCGAGCGCGAGGTCCTCGCGTTGATGGCCGAGGGCCATTCGAACGACGGCATCTGCAGGGCGCTGTTCCTCAGCCCGAAGACGGTCGAGACGCACGTGCGGCACATCCTCCTGAAGCTCGGCATCGGCGAGACGCCCGACTACCACCGGCGCGTGCTGGCGG
>DASTPC010000199.1:0-4151 GCA_035720085.1 Gaiellaceae bacterium | reverse complement strand
AGCGCCGGGGCCTGCCGGGCCGGCCGCTCGGGCGGCAGGATGGTCACGATCGTCGTCGGGCCCTGCGTCGCGGCCGGTGCGGGCGGCGGCGGCGGCGACGCGGGCCCGGCCTGAGGCTGGTCGGTCGGCGCCACGACGATCGCCGGCTCGGCGTCCGTCCGTGGGGTTCCCTCGGTCGCCGCGCTCGCGAGGGACGCGCTCCCGAGGAGCAGCGTGACCAGGCAGGCCGCCAGGGCGGCGCACCGGCTCACCTTCCGACCTCTACCCACCTTCCCCTCGCCGTCGTGTGGCCCGTGCCTGGATGCTACGACGGCGCGTCGCGCGCCGCCACTCGAAACGTGGCGAGGTGCGCGAGGATGTCCGAGTGCTTGCCGCCGACGCCGTCGAGACCGCGTTTCTGCTCCTCGTCTTCGGCCTGCCGCTCATCGTGATCTGGCTCTGGGCGCTGGTCGACGCGGCGCGGAACCCGCAGCTCTCGACGACGGCGCGCGTCGCCTGGCTCGTCGCCGTCGCCGCGCTGCCGGGCCTCGGCGCGCTCGTGTACGTCGCGGTGCCCGGACGGACGCGCCTTCGGCTCGGAGGTCAGTGACCCGGCCGGTCGAGCGGCTCGAGCCGCCGCTCGGCCGCGCAGTCGGTCGCCCACGCGTCGCAGACCGCGACGAGGTCGACGGCGACG
Organism: Gaiellaceae bacterium; assembly: GCA_035720085.1. GTDB lineage: Bacteria > Actinomycetota > Thermoleophilia > Gaiellales > Gaiellaceae > Gaiella. The sequence goes on along the minus strand of DASTPC010000199.1, from coordinate 3,475 downwards.
GCGGGGTCGACCCCCTCGACCACGACCTGGTCGATGATCGACTCGTGCCCGTCGGCGAGCTCGTGGCGCCGGCAGGCGCTGACGCTCACGTGCGGCAGTGACCGGAGCAACTGCCGGCCGAGCCGGTCGACCTCGGCCTGCGTCGCCTCGCGTCCGGTAAGGACGCCGAAGTTGACCACGATCGCGCTTCCCGCGGCGCCGTCGTCGCGCACGAACGAAACCGGGACCCCCACGCGCACCTCCGTACCCGCCCGTCCGCGCGGCCAAAACGGGCTTGTGTTGAATCAACACAAGCTCCTTCGCCCCGTCTAGCGCTCGCGCGGCTCCCAGCCGAAGCGTCGCCATGCGACGAGCAGGCCCGCGAGGCCCCAGGCGACCACCACCGCAACCGACCCCGGGTCGTGCCACACGGCCTCCCCTTCGAGCAGGATCCCGTCGACGAGCTCGAGGTAGTGCTTGAGCGGGAGCACGTCGGCGATCGCCTGCAGCCAGTCGGGGAAGTCGCGGGTCGGTCCGAACGAGCCCGAGAGAAACGCCATCGGCAGCAGGATCACGTTCACCACCGCCGACGCGCCCTCGGAGGAGCGGATCAGCGCGGCCGCGCCCAGCCCGATGCCCGCGAACGCCGCCGCGCCGAGCACGATCGCGACCGTGAGCGACGCGGGCCGCTCCGGCCACGTGGCGTCGAAGAGCACGTTGCCGAGGACGAGCAGGGCCACCGTCTGGATCGCGAACGTGAGCAGCACGGAGCTGAGCAGCGCGCCGACGTACGTCGCGGCGGGCAGCGGGGTCGACCGAATCCGCTTCAGAAGGCCGCTCTCGCGCCGCAGCACGAGCGTGATCGCCAATCCCGCGAAGGCGGTGTTGGCGCAGCCGTAGCCGAGCAGCCCGGCGAGCAGGACGTCCCCTGCGGGGCGGCCGTCGATCCGCTCGCCGTAGACCGAGCCGAGCAGGACGTAGAGCAGGAGCGGGAAGACGAAGACGAAGATCGCCGACTCGCGGCTGCGCCAGAACGACAGCTGCTGTGCCCGCAACTCGTGCGCGTACAGGCTCACGTGCGCGAAAACCCCTGAGGCCGGCCGCTGTCGCGGCCGGGGGTCGACACAGGACGTCTCACGCGTCGTTCTCGTCGACCAGCTCGAGGTACACGTCCTCGAGCGAGGGGCGCCGCACCTCGAGCCCGTCGAGCTCCTCGCCGCGCGCGAGCGCCTCGCCGGTGAGCCGGTGCAGCTCGGCCGTCGGCCGCTCGGTCTCGACCACCACCTGCTCACCGTTCGAGCGGTAGCGGATCTCCGCCCGCGCCGAGGCGCCGATCAGCTCTGCCGGCGTCCCCAGCTCGACGATCCTGCCGCCGACGATCACCGCCACGCGGTCGGCGAGCTGCTGGGCCTCGTCGAGGTAGTGGGTCGTCAGCAGGATCGTCTTGCCCAGCTCGCGGAGGGAGCGGATCAGCTCCCATGCCGTTCGCCGTGCGGACGGGTCGAAGCCCGTCGTCGGCTCGTCGAGGAAGACCACGTCCGGGTCGCCGGCGAGCGCGATCGCGAGGTCGAGCCGGCGCTTCTGGCCGCCCGACAGGGTCTTGACGCGGGCACCCCGCTTCTCTGCGAGCCCGACCAGGTCGACCGTCTCGTCGACGCCGCGCGGGTGGCGGTAGTAGCCCGCGAACACCCGCACCACCTCGCGCACGGTCAGCTGCGGCCAGAGCTCCGAATGCTGCAGCACGACGCCGATGCGCTCGCGGAAGGCCCGCTCCGCCCGGCCCGGGTCGTGGCCGAGCACCTCTGCCTCGCCGCCGTCCCGCGCCCGGTAGCCCTCGAGGATCTCGACCGTCGTCGTCTTGCCGGCCCCGTTCGGCCCCAGCAGCCCGAACACCTCGCCCTGCTCGACGTCGAAGCTGACGCCGGCGAGCGCCTCGAGCGCCCCGTAGCGCTTGCGCAGGTCGCGGACGCGGACGGCGGGAGGCAACAGTCAGCGGGCGCCGGCGAGGTCGACCGCGACGACGCCGGCGGCGGGGAAGCCCGGGTCGCGGCCGGTCAGCGCGAGCGCGATCTCCGAGCAGTCCGGCTGGTGCCCGACCGTCGCCACCGCGCCGTCCGACTGCTCGTCCAGTGCCTCGGCCGCGTCCCCGACGGCGGCCAGCAGGGCATCCGCGGTCGCCCCGGGCGCCAGCCGGTCGTCGACCTTGACCGGACATCCTGCCGCGTCCGAGATCTCCTCGGCCGTCTGCCGCGCGCGGAGGAGCGGGCTGGAGAGGACCAGCGCGGGGGGCGGCGCGCTCGCGGCGAGCGCGGAGCCGAGCGTGCGGGCCGCCTCGACGCCGGCGGGCGTCAGCGGTCGCAGCTCGTCGGGCTCCCCGGCGCCCGCGTGGGCGTGCCGGCAGAGGTAGAGGCGCATCGGTTCGAGCATAGACTCGCGGCGTGGCCTCGTATCGGTACGTCGTCGTCGACGTCTTCACCGACGTGCCGCTCGCCGGCAACCAGCTTGCGGTCTTCACGGACGCGCGCGGGCTCGCCGCCGACCGCATGCAGGCGCTCGCGCTCGAGGTCGGGTTCTCCGAGACCGTGTTCGTGCTCCCGGCCGGCGGCGAGGGCCACGCCTCGATCCGGATCTTCACGCCCCGGGCCGAGCTCCGCTTCGCGGGCCACCCGATCCTCGGGAGCGCGTTCGTGCTCGCCGCGCCGCTCCAGCTCGGCCTGATCCGGCTCGAGACCGCCACGGGCGTCGTGCCAGTGGAGCTGGAGCGGGACGAGTGGGGCGGGGTCGTCTTCGGGCGGATGCGCCAGCCGGTGCCGACCGTTGCACCGGCTCCGTCGCCCGACGTCCTCCTCGGGGCGCTCGGCGTCGAGCGGTCGGCCGTCCCGATCGAGCTCTACGACAACGGCGTCCGCCACGTCTACGTCGCGCTCGAGAGCGAGGCAGCGGTCGCCGCGCTGAAGCCCGACCTGGCTGGGCTCGCGCAGTACGACCCGGACGGCACGACGTGCTTCGCCGGCGGGGGCAGCCGCTGGAAGTCGCGGATGTTCGCGCCGGCGCTGGGCGTTCCCGAGGATCCGGCGACGGGCTCGGCGGCCGGGCCGCTCGCCTGCCACCTCGCCCGGCACGGCCTGATCGACTGGGGCGAAGAGATCGAGATCTCCCAGGGCGTCGAGATCGGCCGGCCGGCGACGCTCTACGCGCGCGCGTTCGGCAGCGACGGCCTGATCGACGCGGTCGAGGTCGGCGGCAGCGCCGTCGTCGTGGCGCGTGGCGAGTTCCGGCTCCCGGACTAGATGCTTGATCGGAAAATCCCGGCGGGCCGGATGACGCCCACGACGCGGCGCCGGATCACCACCCGTCCGCGCCGCACAGGCTTCTAGCCTGCACGGCGCGGACGTGCGGCGCCCGGCTTGGTCGTGAACGCCCCCGGCCGGCGCGCCATTTTCCGATCAAGCATCTAGCGGCCGCCCATCCCGCGAAGCGAGCCGGCGAGCTCGTC